>NZ_AMYW01000007.1:0-218571 GCF_000335775.1 Flavobacterium sp. WG21 | reverse complement strand
ACATTTTGTATTCTGGAAAATAATTTGATATATCAATATCGTCTACAAAAACATTACAGCTTATTTTGGCATCTGTTATATTACTACTGTCTAATATTTTTGGATTTTTTAGAATCAATTCTTTATTTGTTAATAATTTCTTTAATTTATCTACAGCATAATTTTTATTAGAAGAATGCGATAAATCATATCCTTTTACCTTGAGTGTATCACCTATTAATTTTGTTCCATCCGGTGTAATTAGAGACCATTTTGGTACAACCTTAATAGTTTCTCCGTCTACTATTTGTAAAATTTTAAATGCTGCCATAATTTTTATTTTTTATTCTCTGGAGGCGATAATTCTCCTAATTTTTCTACTTCTACTTCTGTTTCTTGTTTAAGAACCTTATCGTTTTTGTCCTTAATAAGAATTTGTTTCGCTTCTATTACCATGTTTAATATTTGCCAAAGAGCAAATAAGCTATAGCCAAAACAAATACCACTTATAATTATTGCTAAACATTTTAAAATAATAACGAATGGTAAGTCTAGTTGACAATAATTAGTCCTTGCAAAATAGTAAACACTGATAAATACTAGTGATAAAATAAGTGGAATAAAAACTCTTTTTATTTGTCTTTTAGGATTTAGTAAATTTAATTCTCTAATTACTTGTTTCTTGCGTTTTTCATTTTTTTTAATGATATCCTTCATTTCCTTCTCGATATCATCGACTCCTTTCTTTAGATACAAATCGTTGTAATATGACTTAATAGTTTCTAGTTCATGTTCATTTTTTATTCTTGCTTTTTCAATTGCATCAATAAAAATTGATATAAGCAAAGTAAAAGAAGGGCCAATAAACCCAAAAGTTGCAACAACTATCTTAGAATAGATTTCAATTATTTCTTTCATTCAGATTAGATATCTTTTAAATACATGAAATTGTTGTACAATTATATTCATTTAAATAGAAAATGAAATTTTCAGTAAATATAGATATTAAATTAAATATAGATATTAAATACTATTTATAAAAAAAAATACTTTTTATAATGCAAATAAGTCTCGGATTTGTTTTGTATAACTTTAGTATCTTAGAGTAAATTTAATGAATTTTGAGACTATTAAAATTGTTTATTATAATACAAGATTAAGATAGGGATTATTTAAATTCTATATTCATAATTTTTTTATAAAAATAATGCTCGACCAAAATTTTTAATAAAAAACTCTTTAATGCATTTATAATTGGTGATATATAAAGTCTTGAAGATTTCAGTATGCTAATTTAGGTTAAAAACCTAAAGTCATAAATTAACTACTAAGAAACTTAACATATCTGTTCGGAAAAACTGTTCGAGTAAGTACGGTTTTTCTTTTTATGTAGATTCGTCCTCCGCTCTTCAAAGAGCTATCATGAAAAACTATACGAATCTATCTTGACTTCCGCACCCTTAAATAACATTCTAAAAACAAAAAAAAAGAGACTTTCGAGTCTCTTTGTAAAATTATATATCTCTATAAATAATTATTTACCGATTAATTTCTCAAGCCTCACCATCATTTCATCTTTCTCTTTCAACATACGCTCGTATAACGCAATTTTTTCATCATATAATTGAACAATTTTGTCAATTGGATTAAATGTACAGTGTGGATTAACTGCATTTAATGTTGATGTATCATTACTTGTAAAAGTATTAGAAATAACATTTATCGCTTGTTCCTCATCAAAATTCTGAAAAGCTTCAACAGGAATTTTTAATACCGCTGAAATTTGTTTCAACAGGCTGTCTTCAATTACATCTTTCTGCTCCAGCATCGAAATTTTCTTTTGGTTCCAGTCTGCGCCCAGATCATAAGCTAATGCTTCCTGCTTGATGTTGAGCATTTCTCTGAAGCGTTTTACGTTTCTTCCCTGATGTATTTTCTGTTCCATAATGCGTGTCAATATTTCTAAAAGCTCAAAGATAAAGCGATTTTGATTAAAAAACCTGAATTTCAAAGATAAAAAAATATCCAGTAAAACATTCTTTTTTGTCAGATATTATGTCTGTTTTTAGAATAGACTATCCTTCTGGAAGAATAGAATCCCTGCTCTTCGAAAAGTTCTTATAAACAAAAAATCGCAATGATCTAAGTTTAGATTATTGCGATTTTTTTGTGGAGTCGCCGGGAATCGAACCCGGGTCCAAACAAGCAACTAAAGAGCTTTCTACACGTTTATTTCCTGATTGGATTTTCGATGTTAAGCTAGGTCAGGAACAACCACTCAACACTTATCTTCTTAATTTCGATATCCACCCGAAGCTCATGGAAATCTAGGTTTATTTTTACGGTTCCCCTGTACTGACCGCCACAAACCAAGGCTTTCAAGGAGAATCCAGCTTTCCTACCTTGTAGGAACGTGGCGCAATCTTACTATAATTCGGATTATGCAGCTAAAGCGTAGTTATTTTCGCCGTGTAAAATTGTAAGATCTTATATTTACGAGCAAGGTCTCAATGCTCGACGTGCTTACTTTTCAATTCGACTTGCTGTCAAAACCAGTCGACCCCAAAAATGAGTTTGCAAATTTATACTATTTGCAGTTAGTTTTGTAATAAATTTTTCAGAAAATTGTATTATTCAGTATTAGTCGAAAGTCAAAAGTTGTAAAGTTTTTAAAGTCAAACGCTTACTTCTTGTTTCCTCACAATTGATGGTATTTAAAAATAGATCAAAGCCAATATTGCAACTGTTTAGGACTTTAGGCTTTCGACTTTTGACTTTACGACTATTGTATTACTCTTCGTCCTTGAAGTTAAACGGGTAATCGCCAAAAATCGGTGCCAGTTTGCGAACCGCATAGGTATTTCGGGTCATTTTGTTCGACAAGGCAATAATGGTAACGTGTTCTTTCATTAAAGTAATATAAGAAGAAGTATTGCCGTGCCACCAGCCATTGTGGAAATAAAAATTCTGTCCGGTTTCCCAATTGATCATTCTGATTCCTAATCCGTAATTTTTGGTTCCTTTACGCTCATTGCTGTATCCGGTATAAACTTGTTTCAGTAAGGCAGGTTTTAAAAAATCAGGTGAATTTCTGGCGCGGTCAAACTTTAATAGATCTCGCACTGTTGAAAAAATATTTTTGTCCCCGTAAACATTGTCCAAATAATCAAAACCAATTTCTACACCATTACCTTTATAAGAAGGAACAATTTTTTTTCTGTCCTTATCATCGTCAAAAACGTAGGTGTGTTTCATTCCTAAAGGTTTGAAAATCATTTGGTGCATGGCTTCTTTATACGTTAAGCCCGTAATTTTTTCAATAATTAGAGCCAGCATCGCATAATTGGTATTGCAATAACTAAAACGCGTTCCGGTTCTGGACTCCAAACCAATGTTCTTGGTCGCTAAAATGTCGAGGATATCTTTATTGGTAAGCTGATTGTGCCTGTCCCAAACAGATTTGTCTCTGTCTGTGAAATAGGCATAATTACGCATTCCGGTACGATGGTCCAGCAGCATTCGGATCGTGCAGTCTTCGTACGGAAAGGTTTTTAGAATCGTATTTACCTTTTGATCTAAATCGATCTTCCCGGCATTAACCAGTTTTAAAACAGCAGTAGCAGTCAGAACTTTGCTTACAGAAGCAATCTGAACAGGAGTTTCTGCGGTTATTTTGGTGCCTTCGTTTTTATTGGCAAAACCATTATAGCGTTCGAAAATAATCTGACCGTTTCGGGCGACCAAAAAACTTCCGTTCATCGTATTGTTGGGCCAGTTTTTATTGTAAAAGTGATTTATTCTTCCTGCAACTGAATTGATATAGGCCTGCGAAATTCTTTTTTCAGGACCTAACGGTTTCATTTTCGGTAAAGTATCTTCTGTTGTAGTGGTAGTATCGGCGGTTGTTTTTTTATCATTACCACAAGAACTTAAAACTAATAACAGGAAAAGTATTTGTGGTATATTTGTTTTTTTAAGGAGGCTCATTTTCATCATTCTTTAAAAACAAATATATAGAATTCAATATTTATGTTTGGCTGTTTTGAGAGGCTCTAAAAGCACGATTTAACAAAAAATTAAGATTTTGTTTATTTATTTGGTTGTTTGTCAGCTTTTAACGGTTTTTAAACATTCTAAATTGTATTTTTTCAACAAAATTTTAACTAAATTTGTTATATTTGAAACAAATAAGATGTAAAAAGTTATATTAATAATTATTTTAAACCCGTTTAAATGAAATTTGGAATCATAAAAGAAAGAAAAAACCCGCCGGATCGCAGAGTTGTTTTTGCTCCTAATGAACTTACAAAACTCAAACAGCTTTATCACGAAGCAGTTGTTGAGGTAGAAAGTTCTGATATCAGGATTTTTTCGGATATACAATATAAGAGTATGGGAATCACCGTTACGGAAGATGTTTCTAATTGTGATGTATTATTTGGAGTAAAAGAAGTTCCGGTTGAGAATTTGATTCCGAATAAGGCTTACTTCTTCTTTTCGCATACTATTAAGAAACAGCCTTATAACCGAAAACTGTTACAGGCTATTTTGGAAAAAAATATTGATTTATACGATCATGAAACTATAGTTGATGCTCACAACCGCCGTTTAATTGGTTTTGGAAGATACGCAGGAATGGTTGGTGTTTACAACGGAATTCGTGCTTTTGGGATTAAGTTTGAGTTGTTTAAGCTGCCAAAAGCAGAAACACTTGACGGAAAAGAGGCTTTAATTAAACATTTGAAGCGCATTACCATGCCCGCTTTGAAATTTGTGATTACCGGAACGGGTAAAGTAGGGAGTGGTGCCAAAGAGATTTTGGATGCTATAAAAGTAAAAGAGGTTACAGTTGATAATTATTTGACTAAAAATTATGCGCAGGCTGTTTATGTACAGTTAGATGTTTTAGAATACAACAAGCGTATTGACGGTCAGGTGGTTGATTTTAAAGATTTTGTAGCACATCCTGAAGAATATGTTTCTGATTTTGAGAAGTTTACAAAAGTAACGGATATTTATTTCGCAGGTCATTTTTATGCGACGGGAGCACCGATGATTTTAACACGTGAAATGCTGAATGCGAACGACTGTAAGTTAAAAGTTGTTGCCGATATTTCTTGTGATGTTAACGGACCAATTGCCTGCACGTTAAGGTCTTCGACAATTGCCGATCCTTTGTACGGTTATTTTCCTTTAGAAGATATAGAAGTGGATCTTTTTCATCCAGCGGCAGTAGCAGTGATGGCGGTTGATAATTTACCGTGCGAAATTCCGAAAGATGCAAGTGAAGGTTTCGGAGAGCAATTTATGGAACATGTAATTCCGGCTTTCTTCAATGGTGATAAAGACGGAATCTTAAAACGTGCTAAAATAACCGAGAAAGGAAAACTAACAGAACGATTTAGTTACCTGCAGGATTATGTAGACGGAAAATAGAAACTTTGTTTCAAGTTTCAGGTTTCAGGTTTCAGGTTTCAAGTTGAAGTATTGAACAAATAAAAAAGAGCTTAATTAAAAAAGGAGAAAATTCAAAATTTTCTCCTTTTTTAATAACCTGAAACCTGAAACCTGAAACTTGAAACAAAAAAATTAAACCATCTCCTCCGGTTTTACCCAGGCATCAAAATCTTCCGGGGTAACGTATCCTAAACGAACGGCTTCCTCTTTAAGTGTAGTTCCGTTTTTGTGAGCGGTTTGAGCAATTTCGGCAGCTTTGTAGTAGCCTATTTTAGTATTTAAAGCTGTAACCAACATCAGTGAATTGTCTACCAGTTCTTTAATACGTTTGTAGTTGGGTTCGATTCCCTGTGCACAATGTTCATCAAACGAAACACAGGCATCTCCTAATAATCTTGCCGATTGCAGAAAGTTGGCTGCCATAACCGGTTTAAAAACATTTAGTTCATAGTGTCCTTGCATTCCGCCAACAGCGATTGCCATATCATTTCCAATCACTTGAGCGCAAACCATGGTTAAAGCTTCACATTGGGTTGGATTTACTTTTCCGGGCATGATAGACGATCCTGGTTCGTTTTCGGGAATATGAATTTCGCCAATTCCTGAACGTGGTCCTGACGCTAACATTCTCACATCGTTGGCAATTTTGTTTAAAGCAACTGCCAATTGTTTTAAAGCCCCGTGAGTCTCTACAATTGCATCGTGTGCAGCCAAAGCTTCAAATTTGTTTTCGGCAGTAACAAAGGGATGATTCGTAAATTTTGCAATATATTCGGCTACTTTTACATCGTATCCTTTTGGAGTGTTTAATCCGGTACCAACTGCTGTACCGCCTAAAGCGATTTCAGATAAATGTGCTAAAGTGTTTTTCAGGGCTTTTAATCCAAAAGACAATTGAGCGGCGTAACCTGAAATTTCCTGCCCAAGGGTTAGGGGGGTAGCATCCATAAGATGTGTACGACCGATTTTTACCACATCCTTAAATTCGGTTGCTTTTTTTACCAAAGTAGCGTGCAGTTTTTCAACTCCCGGAATAGTGGTTTCAACAATCATCTTGTAAGCAGCAATATGCATTCCGGTTGGGAAAGTATCGTTAGAAGACTGTGATTTATTTACATCGTCGTTTGCTTTTATAAATTGTTCGCCTTCTCCAATGTTAAATCCTTTCAGTACTTGTGCGCGATTGGCAATTACTTCATTCACATTCATATTGCTTTGTGTTCCCGAACCAGTCTGCCAGATGACAAGAGGAAACTGATCGTCTAGTTTTCCTTCAAGAATTTCGTCACAAACTGCTGCTATAGCATCTCTTTTTTCGATTGGTAAAACGCCCAGATCGTAATTGGCATAAGCAGCTGCTTTTTTAAGATAAGCAAAGCCTTCAATAATTTCCGGTGGCATAGATCCTGCTGCACCAATTTTGAAGTTGTTTCTGGAACGTTCCGTTTGTGCTCCCCAATATTTATCTGCCGGAACCTGAACTTCACCCATCGTGTCTTTTTCTATTCTGTATTTCATTATGTTGTATGTAAAAAGTTATTTGTAAAGTGTAAAATGTTTGCTGAAAACTGAAATTTCTTATGAAAATGAATGCACTAGCCCTGATGGCAGCGGCATCCTTTTGTGCCGGGGTTCGGGACAAAAGATATAGCGGACAGCAGGAATTAGCTTCTGAAAATTCTCATGTTCTTGTGCATGAGATTGTTCAGTAAAATGGCGGTCATCCATAAGAAAAAAAGCTTATTTAAAATGAGTATAAATATAAGCATAAATGTTATTTCCAGAAAATTGATTTGGATTTTATTGGTAACGAAAAATATAAGGCTTACATTTGTCCTTACATTCAAAAATTCCGGAAAACATGTTTGAATTTTCACAGTACTTAGGTTTTTTACTTTTCTTGACCATACTAACTATAGGGTTTTGGTTGATGTTTTTCTTAGTAGGTTTCGTATCTTATTGGGTTACGGGTGCTAGCTGGGAAATGTTCAAAGAGAAAAGAGCAAAGAAAAAGCAAGAACAATCAGCTTAAATTTTAGTTGATTTCAATAAAAAGGACTCGTTTTGCGAGTCCTTTTTTTATGCTGAAGAATGAAATTTTAATAAGTAATATTCAAATTCCAAAATCAAAAAAAAAAATCCAAATTCCAATTTTGTAAAACTTAATTGGAATTTGGATTTTTTAGTTTGGATTTTAAGTGAGATTATCCAGGGAATTCTCCTCCGCCGTCACCATCATTTTTAGGTGCGCCCGGTTTTTCTCTGTCACTTTTTGGTTTGTTGAAGCGGTACGTAAACGATAGATTGAATTGACGTTTACGGAATTGCATTTCGCCGTAAGATGTTTGACTTTCAAGAGTGGTGTCATTTTGAAGGTAAGTATACGATCTCATGATTCTTGAGTTAAAAATGTCACTGATATTAAACGCAATTGTTGCTTTGTCTTTCAATACATCTTTACTGAAAGCAGTATTCATTCCAAATTGGTCTAGAATTTTACCCTGTGCTGTCTTTTGTGAACCATTGTAGGTACCGCTTAACTGCCAGTCAATTTTGTATGGCAATGTAACTTTTGAACTAATTCTGGCAAACCAGGTGTTGGCCTGATTGTTCAGATTTTGTACAATCACTTTATTGTTTGTGTCTGTATAAGTGTTCTCTCCGGTTGTTTTTACATTGTAAAGGTTGAAGTTACTGTTTATTTTCCACCATTTATACGGACTGTAATTGAAGGTGAATTCGAAACCATATTTTTGCTCTTTTCCTAAGTTAATAGGACGGCTTAGGATAACAGGAATTCCGTCTACTTTATCTCCATTTGGAGTTCTGACAAAGCTGAAAACATCTTTTGTATTTTCGAAATAAGCTGAAGAACTAAAGGTTACTTTTTCCCATCTTTTAATATATCCTACATCAAATTTATCGGTTAAGGATGGATCTAAGTCAGGATTTCCCTGGAAAATATTAATGTTACTGGCGTAATTAAGAGCCGGATTCATGAAACGTCCTCTCGGTCTTGATAAACGTTTGCTGTAACTGGCAGTGAAGTTACTCTGATCTGAAATTTCATAACTAACAAAAGCACTTGGGAACAAGTTGTTGTATTTTTTGGTGTTAAAAACACTATTGTCTAATAAGTTCACTTGAATATTAGTGTCTTCCCAACGTAAACCAAATAAATAAGAGAATTTATTGACTTTGAGTCCATACTGTACATAAAGTGCATTGATGTTCTCTTTGTATTCTAAAGTATTTGATTTTTTTGGATCGATAACATATTCTCCATTTATAAGATTTGTAACGTTGTACTCGTTGTTTAAGTCACCAAAACTTCCTTTGTACCCCGCTTCAAACTGACTTCCTTTTCCTAATGGAAGAACATAATCTGTCTGAAGTAGTATTTGTTTTTGTACCTGATCGTTTAGAGTAGTATTAGAAGTAGGTAAAGCGGTAATAAGCCCGTCACTATCGTCTGTATTTCTGGAAACCGATAAATCGGCAGTAAGTTTGTGTCCTTTATCGTTGAAATTTTTGATTAAGTTCGAAGTAAATTCTACGTTCTCGCTTCCGGTATCGGCATTATTAAAACGATTAGTTGTTCCTGTAAAAGCGTGAGCGGCGTCAAAATTATTGTAGTTAATGTAATCTTTATCTTCACCCGAGTTCTTTTGATAATTAATGGCATTTGTCCAGAAAGTATTAGGAGCAACTGTCCATTCCATACCTGCTCTTGCATTAAAACCGTTTCGGATTCTTTTGGTATCACGATCTTCATCTAAATAACCTTTTGGAGATCCATCAGCATTATAATAAGAAGTATTGGTTAAACCCATACCTTCATTGGTTCTGTAGTTGTAACCCGCAGTCGTAAAATAGTTAAGTTTTTCGGTTTTATAATTTAAGTTGGCACTCAAACCATAAGTTTCAGGAAGTCCTGTAGAAGCAATAAAAGTTCCGTTGAACCCCTGATTTTTTCCTTTTTTAAGAATGATATTGATAATTCCTGATCCTCCTTCTGCATCATAACGTGCTGATGGATTAGTAATTACTTCTACTTTGTCGATAGCATCTGCAGGAAGCTGACGTAAAGCTTCGGCCACATTGATCGCATTTGAAGGGCGTCCGTCAATTAAAATTCGGATATTGTCACTGCCTCGCAAGCTTACGTTTCCTTCAGAATCAACAGAAACAGAAGGAACATTATCTAAAACATCACTTACTGTTCCACCTTTAACCATCATATCCTGTCCAACATTGTAAACCTTTTTGTCCAGTTTTATTTCGACACTTGATTTTTCGGCACGAACGACAACTTCACTTAATTGCGCAGCGTCTTCTGATAAATTTACAACACCTAAAGCAGTGTCTCCGGAAATTGTTTTCCCTTTAATAAATGTAGGTTTAAACGAAATAAATTCAACTTTTATATCGTAAGTACCCGGGGCAATAGCCACATCAAACTCTCCTTTTGGATTGGTGATTCCACCAGCAATAACTTTGGTGTCATTTGGGGCTGTGATCGAAATGGTAGCGTACTCAAGAGGTTGTTTGCTTACTTTTTCGAGAACTTTCCCGGTAACCTTTACCTTGTTTCTGGCAGGAGGTGCCTGTTGTGCATAGTTGTACAAACTTGTAAATAGGCATACAAGTAATACAGCAAATTTGATTTTCTTCATTGTGATTTTTGGTTTCTTTTGTTCTTTAGACGGCAAATGTAACTTTTGGTTTAAAGAGAAAAATCACAAAAATTTGTTAATATGGTTCTTTATAATTGATCTAAAAAAGAAGCTACTAATTCAGGGTCTCTGCCAATGATTGCTTTGTCGTCTTTTACAACAATCGGGCGCTCGATCAAAATAGGATTTTCGACCATAGCTTCAATGATCTGGTCATCGGTCAGTTCTTTTCCTTTGTAATTTTCAATCCAGATTTTTTCCTTAATTCTAACCAATTGCATCGGCTTAAGGTTTAATTTCTCAAGAAGTTTTTTTAAGTCATTAAAGTTCGGCGTTTCGGTCAGATAATGGATAATTTGATATTCCTGTTTTGTGTTTTCAATAAAAGCCAGGCAATTTCTTGATTTTCCGCAACGTGGGTTGTGATAAATTTGTATCATTTTGTTATATTTAAAATGTTGTAAGATAATTAAACTGAAATAGGTATTTTAGCAGTGCCAAAAATAAGATTTAGTTATTAAATCGAATTCTCATTTTTTAAATTATTATCAATATGTTTTTAGAACAAGGAATTAAACCTCATAATAAGTTCTGGTTGTATCTTTTAGGATCCGTTTTAATCATTATAGCATCTTTTATCGGTCAGATTCCTTTTTCTCTTGCAGTGTTTTATAAGAGTTGGATTTCCGGGAAGGCGTTTCCTTCTAATGATGCAGCGGTTATGAAAATGTTTGAACCCAATTTGACCTTGTTTTTGGTGATGATTTCTTTTGCTTTCGCCTTTGTAGGGATTTATTATGTGGTAAAATATATGCACCGTCAGACTCTTTTATCCGTTACTACTTCAAGAGCAGAAGTAGATTGGAGACGAGTTGCTTTTTCTTTTTTATTATGGTCTTTGTTCTCTGTTTTGAGTTTTGTGGTATTGTATTTTAGTTCTCCCGAGAATTTTGTTTGGAATTTTAAATTAGTACCTTTTTTAATTTTAGTGGTAATTGGAACGGTGTTAATACCCATACAAACCTCTACTGAAGAATATGTCTTTAGGGGGTATCTTATGCAAGGATTTGCCAATTTAGCGCGAAACAGGTGGTTTCCTTTACTGATGACTTCTGTTATATTTGGTTCGATGCACGTCTTTAATCCAGAGGTCGTAAAGATGGGGTATATCGTGATGGTGTATTATATCGGAACTGGTTTGTTTTTAGGAGTGATTACCTTAATGGATGACGGAATGGAACTGGCATTGGGTTTTCATGCTGCTAATAATCTGGTTGGAGCTTTATTGGTGACTTCCGATTGGTCGGTTTTTCAAACGCATTCTCTTTTTATTGATATATCAGAGCCTTCGGCCGGTGTAGATGTACTATTGCCGGTGGTTGTAGTTTATCCTGTGCTGCTTTTTATTTTTAGTAAGAAGTACAATTGGAGTAACTGGAAAGAAAAATTAACGGGGGAAATAAATGTTGTAGAATCTTTAAATTAAAACACACAGTCATGTCAAAATTAACACATAAAAATGTCCATAATTACTTTAAGTTAAATGGTTATCATTTAAATGGGAAAGATTTATGCCGTATAGGTTACAGTTACATCAAAGAAGGAGATGTATACGAAAAAGCTATTGGTGAGTTTTTGCTGGATTGGTTCGATAAGAAAGAGTTTATTGAAATGACAACTTCCGGCACGACCGGACTTCCGAAATTAGTCCGTCTCGAAAAACAGGCGATGATTCAGTCTGCTTTAGCTACAGGTGACTTTTTCGGACTAAAACCCGGTGATAAAGCCTTGCTTTGTTTGCCTGTACAATTTATAGCCGGAAAAATGATGTTGGTTCGAAGCCTGATTTTGGGGTTGGATATTGATGTTGTTTCGCCAAGCACGGCACCTTTGGCTTTAAATAGAACTAAATATGATTTTGTCGCCATGGTTCCTTTGCAGGTTCAAAATTCTGTTGAAGAATTGAAAAATGTGAAGAAACTTATCATTGGAGGGGCTAAGATCGATAGTGCGCTTGAAGAGCAATTACTTCCTCTAAAGACCGAGATTTACGAGACCTACGGGATGACGGAAACTATTACACATATCGCTGCCAAAAGAGTAGGAGAAAAAGCATTCTCGATTCTTCCAAATGTGAAAATCGACAAGGATGATCGTGACTGTTTGGTAATTCATCTGGCTTCGGTTTCTAAGGAACCTATCGTTACAAATGACTTGGTGGAGCTGGTTAATGAAAATCAGTTTGTATTTTTAGGAAGAATTGATAATGTAGTGAATAGTGGAGGAGTAAAGTTAATTCCGGAACAAATCGAAAGTAAGCTGATAGGGAAGATAAACAGCAGGTTTTTTGTAACCGGAGTTCCGGATACTACTTTAGGAGAAAAACTAATTCTGGTGATTGAAGGAGAAAAACAAGAGTTTGCTTCTGATTTTTTTGATGTATTGGGCAAATATGAAAAACCAAAGGAAATTGTTTTTGTTCCGAAGTTTAAAGAAAATGAGAATGGGAAGCTGTTGCGAAAGCCTAGTTTGGTGTAAAAAAGCACTTTGTTAGAAGTAAGAAAAATTACCTATATTTATAAGATATTAACTTTAAAACCTAATAATTATGAAATTTATCTTAAATCTGACAAATGTTGAGCAATTAAGTAAAAGCGAATTAAAGCAAATTAAAGGCGGTGATTTTATTTATTATTTAAATGGCTATCAATTGCGATGTACCAAGCAGTTAACACAACCGCCAACATGTGGCAATATCCCGCCATATTGTTTGATTTCACCAGATATGTGTCCAAATTGATCCTTTGCAAACAATAGAAAAAAAAGAAAATCCAAATTCCAATTGTATCGATTGGAATTTGGATTTTTTTATAGTAAAACTTTATTGTTAAGCCTTTCTCTCTAAAAGCGCCATATAGAATCCGTCAAATCCAGATTCTGAGGCTAGTATTTTACGATCTTTAATAAATGTAAATTGCTTTCCGATTTCGGTCTTTAAAAATTTCTCTACCTGTTCCTGATTTTCTGATGGCAAAACGGAGCAAGTGGCATAGACCAATTTACCGCCCGGTTTTACAATTTTCGAATAGCTTTCCAGAACTTCAGCCTGTACTTTTCGAATGTTATCAATAAATTCAGGTTGCAGTTTCCATTTAGAGTCAGGATTTCTTTTTAAAACTCCCAAACCACTACAAGGCGCATCAATTAAAACACGGTCTGCTTTTTCATGTAATTTTTTGATCACTTTTGTAGTGTCAATTATACGATATTCGATATTAAAAGCGCCATTTCTTTTGGCTCTTAATTTCAATTGTTTCAGTTTGCTTTCGTACAAATCCATTGCAATTAACTGCCCTTTGTTTTCCATTAACGAAGCAATGTGCAATGTTTTTCCTCCCGCTCCAGCACAGGTATCTACCACACGCATTCCAGGTTTTACATCCAGAAAACCAGCTACTAATTGCGAGTTGGCATCCTGAACTTCAAAAAGTCCTTGTTTAAAAGCGTCCGTTAAGAATACGTTGGCTCTTTCTTTCAAAACTAAAGCTTCAGGCTGATCTTTTAAATATTCCGTTTCAATATTTAAATCCATCAACGTGTTTCTCAAGTTTTCCTTGGTACCTTTAAGCGTATTGGTTCTTAAGATAACTTTAGCCGGCTGATTTTGAGCAGCAATTTCTTTTGCCCAAACTTTTTCTCCTAATTCTTTTACTCCTAATTCATCCATCCAGTCCGGAATAGATTCTTTTAAAGCTCTAATTTTAGAAAGCTCATCAAAACGACCTTTTATTTTTCTCTCAGGAGTTCCTTCCAATTGTCTCCAATCCGGAATAGGGTATCCTCTCAAAACTGCCCAAACCGCAAACATTCTCCATAAGTTATCTCTGTCGTATGGTTCTTTTACTTCTGCAATTTCTGCATATAGTCGCTTCCAGCGAACAATTTCGTATATCGTTTCAGCAACAAACTTCCTGTCGGAACTTCCCCAACGTTTGTCTTTTTTTAAGGCTCTGGCTACCACTTTGTCTGCATATTCTCCTTCATTGAAAATAGCATTTAAAGAATCGATGGTAGTATAAACTAAATTTCTGTGTAATCTCATTTTAATTATTTGAGTTGCAAAGGTACTATTAATTGATTGAAAGTTAAATTTTTAATTTTGATTGTTCGTTTAACTTCTTTTTAAAAGAAAAAACACTCTAATAAAGTTTAAAAGAGTGTTTGTTAATTATATTTTGGAATGATTTATTTCGTAATACGTGTCAGTCCAATATTTTCAGGAGCGTGTAGCACCATTGGGAATTTTTCAATTTTTACGGAACTACTGTCTAAACCAAAAGCTCTTTCTTCAGATAAACTCAGTTTTTTAATGAAGAAATAAGAACTCATGATAATGTTTTCATGCCATCTTAGATCGTTGTCGTTAGATAGGAATTTCTCTGATAAAACAAATTTAAAGTCTCCGATAATATTGTTTTTGTTTAAAGATTCGTAACGGCTGGTGATGTCTACTTCGCCACGTTTTACCATATCGCGAATTACTTCTCTAAACATTAAATTAATTTTTGTAGGCTCTCTGAATCCTAAATTAAAATCGATTCTGTAAATATCGTCCTTAGCTATTTCGGTAACTTTGTATTGTGTTTTGTACGGTTCTGTCAAAATGTTTACGTGTACAAACCAGTAAATATCAGCTCTTTTTGGACGCTTTTGTAAAATAGAATAGATTACTTTTTCTTCTAATTCATCAACGCGATTAGCATTAGTCATATAAACCAGGTGAGTAGCGTATTTTGGGATAGATAAGTCTTCGCTTAGTTCCATCAATACCTTTTTATAGTCATCAATTTTGATGATTTTGGTGTAGCTTTTGTTGATTTTCTTAGCCAGGTACCATATCGTCATGATAGAGATTAAAGCAATCGCAATAATTAAAGTTACGTAACCGCCTTCGGCAAATTTAGTAATGTTAGCAATCAGGAAACTAAACTCAATCAGTAAATAGATAGTGATTAACGGCACCATCAGGTACAGTTTTACACGTTTCATGATGAGATAGTAATTCAGTAAAATGGTCGTCATGATCATACACAGAATAATGGCAAGACCATAGGCGTGCTCCATATTTCCTGATTTCTCAAAGTGTAAAACAATTCCAACACAACCAAAAAACAATAACCAGTTGATCGATGGAATATACAATTGTCCTTTTACTTCGGTAGGGTATTTAATTTTAACTTTTGGCCAGAAGTTCAGTCGCATAGCCTCGTTGATCAAAGTAAATGATCCGCTGATAAGTGCCTGAGAAGCAATTACCGCTGCCAAAGTAGCTACCACAATTCCGAACGGAAGGAACCAGTGTGGCATAATCAAATAAAAAGGATTTCCATTTTCTCCACCCAGTTGTTGCAGCGTACTTCCTTCATGATGGATTAAGTAAGCAGCCTGTCCGAAATAGTTTAAAACCAAAGTAGTTTTTACAAATACCCAGCTGATTCTGATGTTTTTTCTTCCGCAATGTCCCATGTCAGAGTACAAAGCTTCGGCACCTGTTGTACATAAAAATACGAAACCAAGTACGAAGAAACCGTCAGGATGAATGGATAATAAATGATAAGCATAATACGGATTTACCGCTTTAATTACTTCAGGAAATTTTAGAATTTGAATTGTTCCAAGAGTTCCCAACATAGCAAACCAGATCAGCATCATTGGAGCAAAAAACTTTCCAACTAGTTTGGTTCCAAATTGTTGTATGGTGAAAAGAATGAATAAAATTGCGATAACAATATAAACAATAGTCTCCGTTTGCATAGTCGGATAAAACGCCCGGATTCCCTCTACAGCCGAAGAAATAGAAATTGGAGGGGTAATAATCCCGTCAGCTAATAAGGCACTTCCTCCAATAATTGCGGGGACAATGAGCCATTGAATTTTGGTTTTTTTGACCAGGGCATATAAGGCAAAAATTCCACCCTCACCATGATTGTCGGCACTTAACGTGATCAGCACATATTTTATTGTAGTCTGAAGCGTCAAAGTCCAGAAAACGCATGAAATTCCACCAAGAACGATATCAGAATTAATGGCGTAATCACCAAGAATGGCTTTCATTACATACAATGGAGAAGTACCAATATCTCCATAAATAATTCCCAATGTTATCAGTAAACCCCCTATAGACAACTTACTATGTAAGTTTTTATGCGATGCGCTCATGTATATTTTTATAAAAGACGGTTGCAAATTTAACGTTTTATAATAAACTAACCTCACTTATAACTAAAAAGATAAAAAAAAGCACAATCGTTAAATTGTGCTTTTCATTTTATATAAGATTGGAAATTTGGTATTAAATTCGTCTACCACCGTAACTTCTTCCGTTAGAACCGCTTTCTCTTTGTGGTTCACTGCCTCTGGATTCCTGAGTTGCTCTTGGAGATTCGTAACGTTGCGTGTTTTGCGAACTCTGTCTCTCTGAATTTCCTCTGTTTTCTGAATAACTTCTGGAAGACTCATTTCTTTGAGGATTCGCAACTCTTTCCGTAGTTCCATAGCTTTGTGAATTTCCTCTGGAAACATTCGAATTGTTTTGACCGTAATCTCTTCTGCCGGTATTTTCAACTCTTACAGGATTTGTGCTTATGCCTGAATTGTCTCTGTTGTTAGAAGAGGTTCTGTTTGTAGTATAAGTTCTGTCAGATGTTGTTCTGTTCTCTCCATAATTTCTGGTTGAGGTTCTGTTGTCTGTAGTAGATACTCTATCTGAATTGGATCTGTTTGTCGTGTATGTATTTTGATTTCTTCCGTAATCTCTGGTGGTAACACGTCTTTGATCTAAATCATATCTGTTAGTAGCATTCGAATTTCTTTGTGCAAAACTATAATCAGGACGTCTGGTTTCGTAACCGTATGTACGTCTTGTTTCATAGATAACAGGAGCTCTGTAACTTCTTCTCGTGTTTACATAGTTGTAGCTATTGTTTACATTAATACACAGATTAATGTTGTTTCTGTATCTGTAAATTGGGTAAGGTCTCCAGGCGTAGTAATATCTTGGATAGTAATTCCAACTCCAGCTAGAGTAATACGGTCTGTAATTGGTTACCCAAAATGAAGTGTAAATTACCGGAGCTACATTATAAACAGGTTCGTAAATGTAGTTGGCTCCATACAAGTAGCTGTTCCCTACGATCTGTACATTTACTCTGTTGTAGTTGTCTCTTTCTACATCAATTGTAGCAACGTCCTGATAAACATCACGATCTAAGACCGCCTGAATAATTACAACGTGAGTTCTGTTTTCTACAGATTCGATTACACGTAAATAATCGACCTGATTATCATCGTTCAAATCAAGATTGGAAATTTGATATTTAGAGTCGTTTAAACGTCTCTCAAAATCTTGCAGATTAGCTGATTCTCCAAAAATAGACGCAACAGCTCTTAAATCTAAGTTATCGCTTATGTCTGAGTTTTTTGCGTAAACAGTAGTTTGGCTTTGTACCGGTACAGAACTCAAACCTATTGCCAGGAGGGCTATAAAAAGTAGTTTCGTTTTCATTTTTAAATCGTATTATGATTAATATTTTGAGGTATCCAATTACTGTGCCAGAAAAAAAAGCGAAACTTATTTCAAGTGTTATAAATAATTGTATTTTAGCGCTAAAAAACTAATTTTATGAGAAAAGTAATATTCTTTTTTGGTGCTTTAATTTTGTTAATGTCTTTTAAAACCTTGAATAATAATGGTAAAGGGATTTTTAATACGGGTTTTACATCAATTCAGATAGATACTTTATTTCAGGATAAAATTAGTATCAGAGCCATCTCAATCGATAAAAATAAAATTTGGTATGGAGCTGATAACTCCCGTTTTGGGTTTTATGATTTGGATAAAAAAGAAAAATTTGAAGATCATATTTACCGCGATACGTTGAATTTGGAATTTAGAAGTATTGCTCAGAATGCAAATAATATTTTTTTGTTGAGTGTAGGAAATCCTGCATTGCTTTATCAGGTGTCTAAAAAAACTCAGAAAGTAAAATTAGTTTACAAAGAAGTAAATTCGAAGGTGTTTTACGATAGTATGCAGTTTTGGAACGATAAAGAAGGAATTGCGATTGGTGATCCTACAGAAGATACTTTTTCAATTATCGTGACACGTGACGGCGGTGAAACCTGGACCAAAATTTTATCGGATAAATTACCAACCAATGCAGAGGGTGAAGCGGCTTTTGCAGCCAGTAATTCAAATATAGTAATAAAAGGAAATGATACCTGGCTGGTTTCGGGAGGAAAAAAGGCGCGTGTTTTTTATTCACCGGACAAAGGAAGAACCTGGAAGGTAATTGAAACACCAATTGTACAGGGAAAAACAATGACCGGTATTTTTACAGCTGATTTTTACGATTCAAAACACGGATTTATCGCTGGCGGTGATTACGAATTTCCGGAACAAAAAAAGGACAATAAAGCCTTTACTACTGACGGAGGAAAAACCTGGCAGCTAATTGGTCAGGGTATGGGATTTGGATATGCTTCGTGCGTGCAATACGTTCCTGGTGGAAATGGTAAAGAAATTATTTGTGTAGGTTCTGAAGGAATCCAGTATTCGCAAAATGGAGGAGAGAACTGGACGCAATTATCAACGGATACAAAATTGTTTACCATTCGTTTTTTGAATAGAAATACTGCAATTGCAGCAGGCCATAATAAAGTAATCAGAATCAGGTTTAAATAATAAAAACCCCAAATAATAAAGCAAGTTATTATATGGGGTTTTCGCTGTTGTTGCTTTTTGTTATATTAGTTTTTTCCGGCTTTATCGCGATATTGTTTTAATAGTTTGCGGTTAAAGTCGTCTTCTGATTTTTTAAGCTTTAAGATTTTCTTTGCAGAAAGGATCTTTTTTAAGTTGCTGTTGTATTTGTCTCTCAGTGTATATAATTCTTTGTCTGCGCTTTCCATTTGTGAGAGGAGTGAAGCTGCTTCTTTTTCAGACATGGTACTAATGTTGTCATCATCTAGTTTACGCAAATACATTTTCATTTTTTCGTGACGCAATTCATATTGTTTGTCGTCGTATGTATTGTAAATGGGCCAGAATTTTTCGGCTTCTGTGGAGGTGAGTTCCAATTCTGTCGTTAAAAAAGAAACTTTATAAGCTTTAATCTTTTCCCGTTTTTCGTCTGTTTTGTCATTCTGTGCATAAAAGGAGAATGTAATAAAGAATAGAAGTATCGGAAGTATATTTTTAATTTTCATCTTTTGAAATTTTAGTTTTATTCTGAAATTAAATTTTCAATATTAGGGTTGGTAGCTAAGATGTCTTCAAGAGTTTCTTGTTCAAGAGCAACATTTTTACCGAGTTTATCAATGTCTTTTGTGTCCAGTTCACGAATCAAATCGTATTGATTTAAGTTGGATTGATAAGATAAATACGTTTCCAGAGTGTCTTCGTCAAGATCTTTGGATGTATTGTAATGGTTGATCACAGGAATCAGTAAAGCTGCAAAAACAACTGCGGCAGCCACAATCGAAAGTACTTTTTTACGCTTGTAAAGCGGTATTACTTTTACTTCTTTCTCTTCGTTTATTTGCTGTAAAACCTTTGTTGAAAAAGTATCAAAATAATTCTCCGGAGTTTTAAATCCGGTTTTTATTTTCGGTTCGTTTTCTAAATTAAATGTTTTCATAGTAGCTATTAGACAGTTGTTATTACAAAAGGTTTAATTTGAGGTAACATATATTTCAATTTTTTTTACTGCGTGATGATAGGATGCCTTCAGAGCGCCGACTGAAGTTCCCAGAATTTCAGCGATTTCTTCGTATTTTAATTCTTCAAAATATTTCATTTTAAAAACCAATTGCTGTTTCTCCGGTAAGGTTACAATCGCTTTTTGAAGTTTGATCTGAATTTCGTCTCCTTCAAAATAAACATCGGCTTTTAAATTGTCGATGGCTTTATTTTGTAGTGCTTCAGAAGTTATTCCGTTCAGTTTTGCTTTTTGACTTAAAAAGGTCAAAGCTTCGTTGGTTGCAATTCGATACATCCAGGAAAAAAGCTTGCTTTCTCCCTTGAAGTTTTTTAAATACTGAAAGACTTTTACAAAAGTATTCTGTAAAACATCATCTGTATCATCATGATTTAATACAATGTTTCGAATATGGGAATACAGCGGTTTTTGATAATCAGATACGAGCTTTTGAAACGCGGTATTTTGCGTTGCAGGATTTAATAATTGTTGAATAAATTCCTTCTCGTCTGCCAAATTCCGTTATTTATGGTGTTAGAATGAATTTTGAACAAAAGGTTTAATGAACCAAATTATTTTAGAATTCTGACTGTTCTTCTTCTGCCGGCTTTTTAGGTGTTTCTACAGGTTTTGCTACTGCCGGATCGGTAGTGGCTGGTCTGTAAACAGGAACTTTAGCAACCGGAACTACTTTAGGTTTTGTTGGATAGTAAATTTCAGTCATTAACTTAGACGGACTTTTTACATCCAGTTTGCTCATGGTTAAGATTTCAAGATGTGACCAGCTTAAATCAGGTGTGATTTTTTCGTTGTTGATAAAAGTAGTTGTTTTTTTAAAAGCTTCGTTAAGATGCGAATAATCACCTTTTAAAGTGGTTTTTACGGCTTCAAATCCGTTTAGTTTTCCTCCTGAAATATCGCTTCCGGAAGTAGTTACGATTTCGCGGCTGGTAGGTAAGCAAATCGAAATTTTAGCCAGTCCCGTTGTAATGTCGTAAGTGTGGTAAATAATAAATGGTTTTCCATTCGTGGCTAACCCATTGTTTTTACTGAATTCGATTAGTTTTGGAATAACGATTTTGGCATTTTTACCAACTTTTCCAATTTCACTCGTAAAGGTTTGTCTGATATAAGGAGTTTCAGTCTTTCTTACTAGTCCGTTAACTTTTATAGCGTATGTTTTGGTTTCGTAATCTAAGTTTTTGTCAATATTGGCAAGACTTTTTTCGTAGATAGTTCCAATTACTTTGTCCGAGCCTCCGTTTAGAGCGGCGTAAACTTTAAATAAAAAACTCATCGTTCCGGATGCTTTCCAGGTTACTTTTGTTTTTCCGGCCAACGTATCTTTAAAAGTCCAGTTTACATCGGCTTCGGTTCCGTCATACTTCATTTTTTGCTGTATGCTTTCTCCGTCTTTTGTTTTTAGAGTAATTGCGTTTCCATTTCCTTCAGATCCAGTCCAATAAAAAGAAGCTCCATTTCCGACTGTTTTGTTAGGAAAGGTCATCTTCATCGTAGGATCTTCAACAGACCAGGATTCAAAATCTTCATAATTTCTAAAATCATTAAGGTAATTGTATACCGTAGCTTTTGGTGAATTGATCACTTTGCTTCTTTCCACAGAAAAGATTCCTTTTTGTGTGGCAACAAAAACGGTAAGGGCAACAAGGCTCAATAATAGTAGTAGGAATAAATATTTAAGAATCTTCATTGTAGTGGTTTATTTGGAGTCGTAAAGTTATAAATTTATTACTAGTCGCACTAATAACACTTTGGTAAAAGTACATTTTATACCATTATCGGAAGAGAAAATCAAATAAAATGTACTGAAAAAGGTTTTATTTGAAATCGAAAACTTTCTTTTCGGTCTTATCGTTTGAAGAAAAATTTAATTACAAATAAAATGGCAATAAAAAGTAAAAATACCAGTAGTACTTTATAATTGCCTTTGTAAAAGACCTTGTGTAAGGCAAGATCTTTTCGATAAGCAAATATCATTACGATTACGAATGCAATAAAAAAACAGAGTCCGAATATTAATTGTCCTTGACTAAACATAGTTGAAAATAATTTTTGGCAAATTTAGAGAATTGTATACGAATTGTTGCTAATTTGCCATTTCATTTAATCAAAATAATATCATGAAGAAACAACTTGATGCGGTGACTGAGTTTCATACTGCTTTTAAAATAGGACATAGCCTTGAACCGATTGCTGATTTGGGAGAGACAAAGAAGCTGCTTCGTTATAATTTAATGAAAGAGGAAAACGAAGAATATCTGGAGGCGGTTCAGAATAACGATTTAGTTGAAATTGCTGATGCTTTGGGCGATATGATGTATATTTTGTGTGGAACTATTATTGAACACGGTTTGCAGGACAAAATCGAAGCTGTTTTTGATGAGATTCAACGCAGTAATATGAGTAAATTAGGAGAGGACGGTAAGCCAATTTACAGAGAAGACGGAAAAGTAATGAAAGGGCCAAACTACTTTAAGCCTGATTTTTCAAAATTGCTTTAGCATAAAAAACCCGACAGGTTTTATAGCCTGTCGGGTTTGTTTTATATAGAGCTGTCTTTTGCTTATTGTACTTTTACAGTCCAGCCAAAAGTATCTTCAGAAAGTTTGTTTTGAAGACTTGTTAGTTTTTCTTTTAATAAAGAAGCATAAGAATTCTCAAGAGGAGCCATTTCGTAATAAGTATCCTGATAAGAGAAACCTTTAATTACACTTACTACAGCAGCAGTTCCTGCTCCGAAGATTTCTTTTAAAGATCCATTTTTAGCCGCTTCTACCAATTCTGATACAATAACAGGACGAACTTCAACTTTAAGTCCTTCTTTTTCTGCGATAGCGATCAAACTTTTTCTGGTAATACCGTCTAAGATTCTTTCGCTTGTTGGAGCGGTTAATAAAGTATCATTGATTCTGAAGAAAACGTTCATAGTTCCCGCTTCTTCCAGTTTAGTGTGTGTGGCATCATCTGTCCAGATTACCTGTTGGAAACCATCTTTGTTGGCCAGATTGGTTGGGTAAAATTGTGCAGCGTAGTTTCCGGCAGCTTTGGCAGCTCCAATTCCTCCGTTTGCCGCTCTACTGTAATGTTCAGCGATAATTACTTTCACTTCACCTCCGTAATAAGATTGTGCAGGAGAAAGTAAAATCATGAATTTATATTCGTCAGAAGGATTTGCTACAACACCGGCACCGGTTGCAATCATAAAAGGACGGATGTACATACTGCTTCCATTTCCTTTTTGAATCCATTCCTGATCAATTTTTAATAATTCATTCAAACCGTCCATAAAAACAGCTTCAGGAACTTCTGGCATAGCCATACGAACTGCCGAGTTGTTAAAACGTTTGAAGTTTTCATCCGGTCTGAACAACCAAACATCATTATTGTCATCTTTATAAGCTTTCATTCCTTCAAAAATAGCTTGTCCGTAGTGGAAGACTTTTGAAGACGGATCCATTAAAATTGGAGCATAAGGCTTAATGACAGGATTTTGCCATTCTCCATTTTTAAAATCACACTCGAATAAATGGTCTGTAAAAACAGAACCAAAGCTTAAATTTTGAAAGTCTACTCCGCTTATTTTTGACGAAGTTGCTTTTCTGATTTCAATTTTGTTGGTTTGAGTTGTACTCATAATTAATATGTAAAGTTTTTTTTATGTAATTAGCATTAATAATTAAAGAAAATCTAAAGCTATGATTTGGTGAGTGATAGATTTTTCTCAATGCAAAATTAAGTAAAAATATATAATTTGCTTAGTAAAACTGCATTATTTACGCCCTTTAACTGAGATTTATATATCTTATAATAAAGTGAAAAAATTAAGACATTTTTATAAAGAATTTATGAAAAACGAACCGTTTTTTAAGGCTTTACGCATTTGTTTTGACTAAATTTGGCACTTAAAATGCCCCATATATCAATAGATAAAGATTGTTAATTCCGAAATAAGGTGAAAAGAGAAATAATTAAAACGCTAGATGGCTCAACTACAATTCATTTGCAGGAATGGAATGAGTCTTATCATTCCAAACACGGAGCGATTCAGGAAGCCAAACATGTATTTATAAAAAACGGTCTTTCTTTATTTGATGCTGCTCCGGTAAGTATTCTTGAAATAGGTTTCGGAACGGGGTTGAATGCGTTTATTACTTTTTTGGAATCTGCACAAAAACAGCAGCAAATTGATTATGTTGGAGTAGAAGCTTATCCGGTTGATGCGAAAGAGGTACTTGAAATGAATTATGTTGCTGAATTGGAGGCTGACAATTATAAGGATGTTTTTGAAAAAATGCACGAATGTGAGTGGAATCAGAAAGAGGTTATCAGTGCCGATTTTATGTTAACCAAAAGGAAACAATTTTTTGATGAAATTGATGATTTTGAAATTTTTGATTTGATTTACTTTGATGCCTTTGGATATCGGGTGCAGCCGGAGCTATGGAGTACTGAAATTTTTCGAAAAATGTACCAAAGTTTAAAGCCAAATGGAGTTTTGGTAACGTATGCTGCTCGCGGAGTTGTTAAAAGAAGTATGATTGAGGTAGGATTTACGGTTGAAAAATTGGCAGGACCTCCCGGAAAAAGAGAAATGTTTAGAGCCTTTAAAAAGGTTTAAATGAGTTGTTTAGAATGATTCTATATTGGTTTATGTTTATTAAGAAATCGTATTCGTTGCTAAAGTTTTTAAAAAAATAAGTTAAAATCGGTACTTATGAATGATATTTGTTTAAATTTGTTGCGAGTTTAAAAATATAGATAACCCCAAAAAATCTTATTTTATTATGTCAAAAATGATGTTTGATTACACGAAATCAATACTTGAGAGAGTGAGTTTCGACCCGATACTTTTCTGCAAAGAATTAGAAAAAGCTATCAAAACACTGTTACCGTACGAAATGGAACAATTACAAGAATGGTTATTAAATTTCATTATTGAAAAACCAGAATTAAAGCAAAGTCTACTACTAATTAAAGTATAAAAGAAAAGGAGCCAAATTGGCTCCTTTTTTATTTTTATTTCTTTTGTTGTAGCGGGCTGATGATCTGAACGTTCTGAAAAACAATTGCTCCTTTAATAACTCCTGCAATTGTAGATCTTAGGGCGTCAATGATTTGTATTTTTAATTCGCTCTTAGGGTAAATCAAACTTACCTCACGAGCAGGTTTAGGTTCCTTAAAGTTACGCAGTTTTTGTTTGTCTGAATCTTTTAAGTCTAAGGTGTGCAAGTACGGAAGTAGCGTTGTACCCAAACCTTCGTCGGCTAATTTTATCAGGGTCTCGAAACTTCCGCTTTGTATCTGAAAATTATTCTGATCCAGGTCGCTGGCATTTTTACACAAATTTAAAATTCCGTCTCTGAAACAGTGCCCGTCCTGAAGTAGCAGGATTTCATTAATGTTTAAGTCCGCAACTTCAATTTCTTCTTTTTGAAAACTGGCATGATGTTCCGGTATATAAGCCACAAAAGGTTCAAAATACAAAACGATTTCTTTTATTTTTTCGTCTTCAAGCGGAGTTGCGGCAATAGCAGCATCCAAATGACCATTTTTTAACTTCAGGATAATTTCATCCGTGTTAAGCTCTTCGATTAAGAGTTTTACTTTTGGGTATTTCTTGATGAAATTGTTTAGAAACATCGGTAAAAGCGTTGGCATAATGGTTGGAATAATTCCCAAACGGAATTCTCCTCCAATAAAACCTTTTTGCTGCTCTACAATATCCTTAATACGATCAGCCTCATTTACAATATTCTTGGCCTGGTTTACAATTTTCTGACCAATATCTGTAAGTTGAATGGGTTTTTTGCTTCTGTCAAAAATTTGAATACTAAGTTCTTCCTCGATCTTTTGAATCTGCATACTCAGTGTTGGCTGGGTAACGAAGCATTTTTCGGCAGCAAGGGTAAAATTTTTATGCTCGGCAACAGCTAATACATATTGCAATTGAGTTATAGTCATCTTGATAGTAATTTTTGATGCAAAAATAAGAAAATATAACTTTTTTTTATATTATTTTCGGAGAACTTATTTTAAATTTGTAGTAATCACATTATAAAATGAGAACTATGAAAACAAATATTTTAGGTTTACCGGTAAAGGAATCAGAATTGTTAGTAAAAGAATTAAATGTTCTGTTGTCAAATTTTCAGGTATATTACCAGAATTTAAGGGGGTTGCATTGGAATATTCGTGGGAAACGTTTTTTTGATTTGCATGTAAAGTTTGAAGAATTGTACACAGATTCCCAGTTGAAAATTGATTTGATTGCAGAAAGGGTTTTAACTATCGGCGGAACTCCTTTACATACTTTTGAAGATTATATTAAAAATAACAAATTAGCTGTTGGAAAAAATATTTCAAATGATGAAAAAGCGGTTCACTTAATTGTAAGTTCTTTAACGGATTTATTGAAAATCGAAAGAGGAATTTTGAAACAATCGGATGAAATTAATGATGAAGGAACAAATTCGATGATGAGTGACTTCATTTCAGAGCAGGAAAAAACAATTTGGATGATGAATGCATGGCTCGAAGAAGAACTTTAATATGTTGTTTCTGAATTGATTACTATAGCAGAATGGTCGGGTTTGATCATTCTGTTTTTTATGATTGTTAAATTTGTTTAAATTTTTTGGCCTCTCGCTTTGATTTTAGCTGTTTAACACTATTTTTGTTCCAATGAAATTAGTCGCTCGCATATTATTATTCATCTTTATTGCCTTCTTATCTACCCCAACTATTGTGACGGTAATGAAGAAAAGCAACGATGCGTCGATATTTTTCAGTTTTTCTGAAGAGGAACATTCACATAAAGAACTTAAGGCTGCTGTTTATCCGGCAATACTTCAACATGAAGTTGTTATGCCAGTTTATATTGAAAAAAAGACCATTGTGTCTGAGAACATTGTGAAATTAGACAATATTTCTCCGAGCATTTTTGCTCCACCTCCTAACTTGGTATAATACTTCCGATTATTTTGAATTGAACTGCATTTTAATAAATGTGGTAAAACGTTAATGAATAATTTTTTTAGTATTGTATTATGACAAAAAAAATCAATCTTTTTGCCAACCTTAAATCTGATTTTGCGTCAGGTTTAGTGGTTTTCTTGGTAGCTCTTCCATTGTGTTTAGGTATTGCAATGGCCTCCGGAGCACCGTTATTTTCGGGAATTATCGCAGGTGTTGTTGGAGGTATTGTGGTAGGTTACTTAAGCCAGTCTCATATTAGTGTCTCCGGACCAGCGGCTGGACTGACCGCTATCATTTTAACTGCTATTACAGATTTAGGGGCATTCGATGTGTTTTTAATGTCTGTTTTTATTGCTGGATTAATTCAATTAGCATTAGGATTTCTAAAGGCCGGAAGTATCTCCAATTATTTTCCTACCAACGTTATTGAAGGGATGTTGGCAGGTATCGGAATTATTATTATTCTGAAACAATTACCACATGCTTTTGGTTACGATGCCGATTTTGAAGGAGATCAGGCATTTATTCAAAATGACGGAAGCAACTCTTTTTCTTTTCTATTCGATGTTTTAAATCACATACATTTAGGAGCGGTTGTGGTTTCACTTGTTTCTTTGGTGATTTTAATTTCGTGGGAGAAAGTTCCCTTCTTAAAAAGAATGAAATTAATTCCGGGAGCACTTGTTGCTGTTGTTACAGGAATAATTTTAAACGAGTTTTTTACTTCAACGGGAAGTTCGCTGGCAATTGCAAATGAGCATTTAGTTTCTTTGCCGGTTCCAAAATCTTTTGATGAGTTTAAATCAATCATAATTTTGCCAAATTTTGCTGCGGTTACCAACCCGCAAGTTTGGGTGGTGGCGATTACAATCGCAATAGTTGCCTCTATTGAGACGTTGTTGTGTATAGAGGCGTCTGACAGAATGGATGTTCAAAAACGTTATACCAATACCAATGTTGAGCTTAGAGCGCAGGGAATTGGTAATGTAGTAAGTTCGCTTCTGGGCGGTTTGCCGATGACATCCGTTGTAGTAAGATCATCTGCCAATAATAATGCAGGAGCAAAATCAAAAATGTCAGCCATTATTCATGGTGTACTTTTGCTAATTAGTGTATTGGCAATTCCTACGTTATTAAACAAAATACCATTGGCAACTTTGGCAACGGTTTTAATTTTAGTAGGGTATAAATTGGCGAAACCTGCCACTTTCAAACATTTCTGGGAAAAAGGAAAATATCAGTTCGTACCGTTTATTGCCACTTTGGTATTTGTTGTAGCGACAGATTTACTTAAAGGGGTTGCTTTAGGAATTGTGATCAGTATTATTTTTGTATTGAGAGGAAATCTGAAAAGAGCGTACAGTTTCAAAAAAGAAGAATACGAAGATGGTGATGTCATTCATATCGATTTAGCACAGGAAGTTTCATTCTTGAATAAGGCTGCGATTAAGTCTACTTTAAGTGAAATTCCGGAAAACTCTAAAGTAATTATCAATGCTGCAGATACAGAGTATATTGCGCATGATGTTTTAGATTTGATCCGTGAGTTTAAAGAGACACGAGCAATTGACGAAAATATTAAAGTAAAGCTTAAAGGATTCAAGAAAGCATATGAACTTGAGAATTCACCGGACATTAATAATCATGTATCGATAGAGCATTATTATGATGTTGCGAAAAGAACTTTAGTTCAAAAAGAAAAGGTAAAAGAGAATTTTAAATAAATTATAATTAATTAAGGTATTTCTTGATTGTGAGAAGTATTAAAATTAGATAACTTTACGAGAAGTTTTTTTTTAGTAGATTTAAGCAAACGGGATTACCATACAAAAAACAAAAAAATGAGAGAGTTTTATAAGCAGTTACTTGAAAATAACAGACAGTGGGTTGAAAAATCATTAGCATTAGATCCTAATTATTTTGCGGATCTTGCAAAAGGACAAACACCGCCATTATTGTGGATTGGATGTTCAGACAGTCGTGTTCCGGCAAATGAAATTATTGGAGCTAAACCGGGTGAAGTTTTTGTACACCGTAATATTGCTAATATGGTAGTACACTCTGATATGAATATGTTGAGTGTTTTAGATTATGCGGTAAATGTATTGAAAGTAAAACACGTTATTGTTTGCGGACATTACGGTTGTGGTGGTGTTAAAGCTGCTATGGGTAATCAGTCTGTTGGAATTATCGACAACTGGATTCGTCACATTAAAGATGAATACCGTCTACACGATAAGTACCTGAATTCAATTGAAGATGAAACAGAACGTTTCAATGCTTTTGTTGAAATCAATGCAAAAGAGCAGGTTTACAATTTAGCGAAAACATCTATCGTTCAGGGAGCCTGGAAAAACGGACAGGATTTGATGCTTCACGGATGGGTTTACGGTTTAAATTCCGGTTTTGTAACCGATTTAAATGTGAATATTGCTTCAAACGAGGAGCTTGATGAAGTTTATCAGTTAGATCTATAATATAAAAAAGAAAATCGCCCCAAAAGGGCGATTTTTTTATTCGTTTTCGTCGAGGTTTTCATTAAAAGCTGACGGAAGTAAAGTTGGAATAAATTTGATAAGAATCGGTAATAACAAACTTCCTCCGGGCAGTAAAAATATGGTGAGCGACGGAATCGTTTTACAGATGTCTAAAAGTTGTTTTTTCACCTTTTTCTTTTCTTTAGCATCCAGATCTCTGGTGGTAGAATAAGCCAGCAGAACCATTAACTCCTTGCTTTGAATGATTTCCTTCACTAATCTGTTTTTGTTTCTTACAATCAGTTTTACCACACTGTGGGTCATTTGGTCGTAAAAATGTTTTACGGGATTGGAGTAATTAAAATAAGGGATCTTCTTTTTGTGAGTAGTGATGAACGCGTTGGTCGTTTCAATGCTTTTGGTTACAAAATCATCAGAAATTCCCATCATTGATCCTAAAGAGTACAAAAAGTAGGCTTCTTCATTTTCGACAACACCATCGCTCCACAAAGCCATTCCGGCCATATCAATGAAATAGTAGTGTTCCAGTTTATGGTTGTAATAGTCCAATTGTAAAGTTTCTAAAGTATCAACCGTAACTTTTGAAAATTTTGAGTATCGGATGGAAGCTTCAAAAAGTTTAATCAGTAAATCGTCGTGCTGAGATTTTATGGTTTTGGTTTTTAAAGCCAGAGCCACAATGCCCATAACGGTTTCTTCGATTCGTTTTAAGTATTTTTCAGGAATTGTCCCATGTTCTAAATATTGTCTGAAAGCCAGAACATCAATAAACAAAAGCGCATTGGTTACTAAATGCGAAAAGTTTTTACTGATAATACTGTCATTCGTCTGAACGCGCTGATCTATAATGTTTTCTAAAGAAAGAGAAGGAGTGTCCTTTGGAAGCAGAATTTTAAATATATTAAAACCTTCCGGACTCATTTCCTTATAGAATTTTAAAACTTCAGAAATAAAATTATTAGGTTCAGAGCTTCTTTTTTCCAAACAAAAAACACCGTACAAAGTATTTAATAAAGCTACTTTGGAGATTTCGGTTTTGAACCAGCCTTTTATAGGGATTGGAATCTGAGAATCTATAGCGATGATGTGACCGTAAATAAAACCGGTTTCTCTGACTTTATGGTAAAACGACTCAGCAGTCTCAAAAGGAATAGCTTCTGAAAACTTTTGTTCGCTAAAAAACTTATCTATCCAGCCTGGTGCCGATGGGTTAATCATTAACTTTATAATTTATAGCTGCAAAGCTATATCTTTTTCTTGTTTTAGTGTAAATTTAAAATGAAATAACCACTAGATTTTGTGAAAATATAGTGGTTATTACTGTTTTATGTTTTTTATTTAATGATTCCGGCACAGGCAACTCTTCCGCCCGCATTTCCTGTAGGCTGTGTGGTGAAATCATCAGATCCCTGATGAACAATTAATCCTTTTCCCAGAATATCTTTACTTTCATCTCCGCAGCCAATGCACCATTCATCAGTAGTTAGTGTTATAGTCCCGTTACCATTTGCATCAGCGGTAAAGTTTCCTATATCTCCTTTGTGGTATTCGGCAACACCCCATTTTCCATGTTTTTTAAAAGTTGGATTCCAGTGTCCTCCGGCCGAACTTCCGTCTGCAGCACTACAATCTGCCTTTTCATGAATGTGAATTGCATGTACTCCCGGCTGTAAACCCGTTATTTTTGCAGCAAAAGTTACTTTTCCTTTTCTCTCGGTAAAAGTGGCTATTCCTGCTACTGTACTTTTGCTTTTTGGCTCTAAAGCTACCCTTAAGGTTTTGGCATCATTTGATTTTGTACTGGTTTTACAACCAATGATTAAAGCTGTAATTATGGCGAAGGAAACGATTATTTTTTTCATAGAAGAGTCTTTTTATTATAGTTTAAGTAAAATTAACATAAAATACTGACATGGATTGGTACCGATCGTTAAAAAAAACTAAAACTATTGATCAGAATTTAAAGCAACTTTAGCTGATGAACCAAAAAATATTGCGTAAATTCGTGTAGTTATGAGTTTATTTACTTGAAAATCAATGGTTTTATTTTTAACTTAATTTTAAATATTATGATCAAAAGTATTTTATCTTTCGTTTTTTTAGGAATTGTTCTAACTTCCTGTAATTGCTCTAAAGGAGCAAAAGGGGGCGATGCTTCTAAACTTGAAGGAAACTGGGAGCTTAATTATATCTCCGGTTCAAGTGTTGATTTTGATGCTTTGTATCCCAATAATAAGCCAACTATTAATTTTAATCAAATTGAAAAAAGAGTATCCGGAAATAACGGATGTAATTCTTTCAACGGAGCACTTGTGGTAACGGGGCATAAAATCGATCTGACAGGTCCAATGGCTGTAACCAAAAAGATGTGTCCACAAGCACAGGAAGGGGAACGTCTTTTTATGGGGACTTTGCCTAAAATTACATCCTATGATATTACAGATGAAGGGAAAACACTTCATTTTATCTCAGGAGACATTGCATTGATGCGATTTACCAGAAAATAGTACTCTTCTTTTCTAATCTAAAATTTGCACTTTATGAAGACTAAATTATCCATTTTATTGTTACTGTGCTGTTTTTTGAATGTTTCAGTTTTTGCACAGGATAAGACGAAGAAGGAGCTAAGGGCAGAAAGAGATTTACAGCAACAGAAAGAAACAGAAGCATTGATTGATTCTAAAAAGTTCGATTTTGAAGCGCAGAAATTAAATCCGCAAGGAGGAAGGCTCATTATTCTGGATTATAATATTTATTTTTTAAGATTTAGCAGCGATAAAATTATTTGTGATCTGCCTTTTTTTGGGCGTGCATTCAACGTTGCGTATGGGGGAGACGGCGGGATAAAATTTGAAGGAGCACCGGAAGATATTAAAGTCGAAAAGAAAAAGAAAAGTTACATTTTAAGAACTACCGTTAGGGGAAAAGATGATGTATATAATTTGCTTTTCACTATTTTCAATAACGGAAGTACGACGCTTTCAGTCAACAGTAACAATAGGGCGTCCATTTCTTATGATGGCGTAATTAGAGCGCCAAAAGCGGTGGAGAATAAGTAGTCTTTCTTTTTTAGAATCTAGAAGTATTTTTTATAACGGATGAATTTATAAAACAAATTTAAAATCAGAACTATGAAAAAAATAAGCCTTATTCTTATCATGGCCATTGTTTCATTTTCTTCTTACGCTCAATCAACATTTAAAGAAGATGTAGATGTTGTGCAAAGTATTTATGGAAAATCAAAAGGGGATCTCGTAAAAGAGTATATGAATTTATCCGATAGTCAGGCTGCAGCATTTGCAAAAGTGTATGATAGTTATGAAGCGGATCGCAAGGGTCTCGGGCAAACTAAATTTCAATTGATTAATGATTATGCGGTGAATTATGCAACGCTTACCGATGAAAAAGCCGATGAGCTGGCAAAGGGAACTTTAAGAAACCATATGGGATATGAAAAGTTATATTCTAAAACCTATACGCAGGCCAAAAAAGTGATAGGTGCCATTAATGCTGCGAAGTTCATTCAGTTAGAAGTGTATTTACAGACGATAATCAGAGCTGAAATTCTGGAAACGATTCCTTTTATAGGTGAACTGGATAAGAGTAAAGTTAAAATTTAGTTTTAAATTTTTACGATAAGCAAAACGGCAGCCATTTTTTGAACAGCTGCCGTTTTTTTTATGATCTAAAGTTTTTTATTTAGCGATTTTAACGTCGTAAATTGTATTGACCATTCCGTTACGTGTGGCATCCAGAGGCAATTCCCAAAACATGATTCCACCTAAGTTTTTAGCTTTCGCATATTCTGCTTTTGCTTTTATAGACGCCAGATTGTCTCCTGTGGCAAATGTTTTTTCTTTTTCATTGTACCAGTGAGGTGCTTTGGCTTTTTCATCCCAAAAGTATTTCCATCCATTGGCTTCTGTATAAAAAGTGCTATAATCTTTAAAAGAAACTCCCTGAACATGCTCACCTGACTGATACAAACCATTGTTGATGTTTTCTACATTTTTCCAGGTTCTGGTATAGAAAGCGCCTCCTATAACTAGTTTTTCGGCAGGAATTCCCAGTTTCAATAAATATTCAACCGCTCTGTCTGTAGATTCTTCTTTTGGATTAGTGCTGTATAAAGGCGTATGGTGTCCGGTAACTTTTGAGTATCCGTTCACTAAATCATAACTCATAATGTTTACACGGTTTACTAGAGGCATTACTTTTTTCCAGTCAATCGATTCGTCTAAGGCTTTTTGAAAACCTCCGGCAGCAAAGCTCAATTCGTATTTTTTTCCTAAAGTTGAACGTAAAATTTTGATTAGTTCGGTGAAATTTGGCTTGTCAGCCGGTTGAAACAAATGTCCTGGCAGTCCCTCAATTGCCGGATACTCCCAATCTAAATCTAAACCGTCTACTTTAAAATAATGGCTTACTTCTTTTACCGATTTGGCAAAAGTAAGTCTTCCTTCGGCTGTCGAAAATGCAGCAGAACAAGGCTCACAACCTCCCCAGCCACCAAGTGAAAGAATAATTTTTAATTGTGGATTGGATGCTTTTAATGAAACCAAATGTTTAATCGTAGTAGAATCTTTTGCAGAATCAACACTTAGTTTCCCATCTTTTAAATGGCAAAAACTAAATATGATTTGGTTTAGTTTACTTACTTCGTATTCGTTAATTAGCTTGTCATCACCTGTATAATAGGCTATGATGTCCATTTTTTTGCTTTTTTGCCCAAATGTACTTGTGGTAAAGTTGCACAATAGAATCAGGGCAAACAGGTTAATTTGTTTCATTTTATGTTTTTTAAAGTTTTTAGAATGCTAAATATAAAGTAATACCGCCAATATTTAACTATTCTATAGGGGTCTGAGAGTTAATTTTAACGAATATTTTGCAAATCGTTGCAAAAATATTGCGAAAGCTCCTTCCTTCGATTTAGTCAAAAAAATAAATAAATAAACCCGCACTGTTTCGGATTAGTGCGGGTTTAAACAAATTAAAAGCTAAAAACTATTTTTGTATTAGAAGCAGTATTCGTTTTCTGCAACTAATTTAGAAGTAATAACCTCTCTTAAGGCCACCACATTTGGATTGTTTGTATATTTTGTGAAACGTTTAAGTCCCATTAACATCATACGTTGCTCGTCACCTTCTGCAAAAGAAATGATTCCTTCTTTACCATTTAGGTTAACGATATCTACTGCTTTGTATAAGTATAATTTTGCCATTGCAATTTGCTCTTGTACTTTAGCTTCTCCTTCTTTTTTGGCTAATTTTTCAGTTCTTAAAATAGTACTTTCAGCCATGTAGATCTCGATTAAGATGTTAGAAGCTGCCATCAATAATTGTTGGTGAGAATCTAAATCCGGTCCGTATTTTTGAACAGCGCTTCCGGCAACCATTAAGAAAACTTTTTTCAGGTTAGCGATGATTCCTTTTTCTTCTGCAAATAATTCAGAGAAATCAGGAGTATCAAAAGATGGAATTCCCATTAATTCTTCCTGAACTTTCATAGCTGGTCCTAATAAATCAACATGACCTTTCATAGCCTTTTTGATCAACATACCCACTGAAAGCATTCTGTTAATTTCATTTGTTCCTTCGTAGATACGTGCGATACGAGCATCTCTCCAGGCACTTTCCATTGGAGTGTCTTCAGAGAATCCCATTCCGCCAAAAATCTGAATTCCTTCATCTGAACAGCTTTGAACGTCTTCAGAAACAGCTACTTTTAATATAGAACACTCGATAGCATATTCTTCAACACCTTTCAATTCAGCTTCCTGATGAGAAGTTCCTTCTGCTTCACGAGCAGCGATTCTGTCTTCGATGTCTTTTGCAGCACGGTAAGAAGCGCTTTCTCCTGCGTAGGCATTAGTTGCCATTTCAGCCAGTTTAGAACGGATAGCACCGAAGCTTGAAATCGGAGTATTAAACTGAATTCTTTCGTTAGCATATTTTACAGCTCCAGTAGTAACTCTACGTTGAGCATCTAAACAAGCAGCAGCTAATTTAATACGACCTACGTTTAAAGCGTTCATTGCGATTTTGAAACCGTTTCCTCTTTCAGACAACATGTTTTCAACAGGAACTTTTGTATCGTTGAAGAAAACCTGACGTGTAGAAGAAGCACGGATTCCTAATTTATGCTCTTCTTCATTCATAGAAATTCCGTTTGACGGATCATTTTCTACGATGAAACCTGTAATGTTTTTATCATCTCCAATACGGGCAAAAACGATGAAAACGCTGCAGAAACCTGCATTCGAAATCCACATTTTTTGTCCTGTGATCGAGTAGTATTTTCCATCTTCAGATAAAACTGCTTTCGTTTTTCCTGAGTTAGCATCAGATCCTGCTCCCGGCTCTGTCAAGCAATAAGCTCCGAACCATTCTCCTGAAGCCAATTTAGGAACGTATTTTTTCTTTTGTTCTTCAGTACCATAAAGCGTAATTGGCATAGTTCCAATTCCAGTATGTGCACCAAAAGCTGTAGAGAAAGAACCCGTTGCTCCTGAAATGTAGTCACAAACCAACATTGTAGAAACAAATCCCATTCCTAATCCGCCATATTCTTCCGGAACAGCAACTCCAAGAAGTCCAAGTTCACCTGCTTTACGCATAGAAGATTCTGTATAAGCGTAATCTTTCTTCTCGAAACGATCTTTATGTGCCCATAATTCTTTGTCTACGAACTCTTTTACAGAGTCACGCATCATTAATTGCTCTTCCGAAAAATCTTCCGGTGTGAAGATATCTTCGCATTTTGTTTCTTTAACTAAAAACTGACCACCACGAGTCACGTTTTTTTCGATAGTATCTGCCATTGCTTTTGTTTTTTGTATGTTTTTAAATTAAGATGCAAGAATCAAGAAGGAAGACTGTTGTCTAACTTGTTGATGAAGCCTGTGGTCATCTTTTGAAATTCAATTATTTTATTTTCTAATTTTTCTGTTTTTTCTTTTGTTAAATAGTCATTTTGACAAGCTATTAACAATTGTGTTTGTAACTCAAATGATGACCCTAAACTAATATTCAGATAATGCTGAAAGTGTTTATTTCCTCTGTTTGAACCTTCGGCAATATTTGAAGGCATTGAAACAGAACATCTGTTCATTTGACTTGTCAAACTATACGTTTCTGATTTTGGAAAAGTGGCGGTTAGTTTATAGATATCATTTGTAATTTCTATAGCTAAAATCCAAATTTTCAAATTCTTAAAATTGTGTCTCATGTTTTTTTGAGGCAAGATAAGAAGAAAAACTAAAAAGTAGGTTTTTTACTACTTTGTAAAGATGCTTATTCACAAAATATCTTCATTCCAAAATTAATTCTAGCCTCTTGCTTCTTTACTCTAAAAAAAACATCTATTCTCTTTATTCTATATTCTATTTTCTTTTTACAGCACCTCGTAAATCCCTGCAGAACCTTGTCCGGTACCTACACACATACTTACGATTCCGTATTTGTTGCCTCTGCGTTTCATTTCGTCGAATAACTGAACAGAAAGTTTAGCTCCTGTACAACCCAGTGGGTGACCTAATGAAATGGCTCCACCGTTTACGTTTACGATTTCCGGGTTGATGTTTAATTCGCGGGTAACTGCTAAAGCCTGAGAAGCAAAAGCTTCATTCAGCTCGATTAATTCGATATCATTCAACGTTAATCCTGCTTGTTTCAAGGCTTTCGGAATTGCTTTTACAGGTCCGATACCCATGATTCTTGGCTCCACACCAGAAGAAGCAAAGTTTACTAAACGTGCGATTGGCTCCAGGTTTAATTCTTTTACCATTTCTTCGCTCATGATTAAAACAAAAGCAGCACCGTCACTCATTTGAGACGAGTTACCGGCAGTTACACTTCCGTCTGCTGCGAAAACGGGTCTTAAACCTGCTAAAGCTTCTTTAGTAGTTCCTGCTCTTGGACCTTCGTCTTTATTTACAACGTATGATTTTGTTTCTTTTTTACCATTTTCATTGATGAAAGTCTGTTCAACAGTAATCGGAACGATTTGTTTGTCAAATTTTCCTTCTGCTTGTGCTTTCAGCGCTTTCATATGAGAGTTGTAAGCAAACTCATCCTGATCTTCTCTGGAGATTTTATATTGATTGGCCACCGCTTCAGCAGTTAAACCCATTCCCCAGTAATAATCCTCATGACCTGCAGCAGCCACTTTATAGTCCGGAGTTGGTTTGTAACCTCCCATCGGAATATAACTCATACTTTCTGCACCACCAGCAATGATACAATCTGCCATTCCGGATTGAATTTTAGCAGTTGCCATTCCGATAGTTTCTAATCCGGATGCACAATAACGGTTTACTGTAACTCCGGGAACGTCTTCTACTTTTAATCCCATCAAGGAGATCAAACGTCCAACGTTAAGACCTTGCTCAGCTTCCGGCATGGCATTTCCTACCATAACGTCATCGATGCGCTTTTTGTCAAAATCAGGCAGTTCATCCATCATAAACTGAATGGTTTCAGCCGCTAATTCATCAGGTCTTTTGAATCTGAAAACCCCTTTTGGAGCTTTTCCAACTGCGGTTCTGTATGCTTTTACTATATATGCTGTTTTCATTTGTTTTTGTTTTTTAAGATTTATAGAAGCAAGAGGCAAGAGAAAAGACAAAACTTTGTTTTGAAATCTTGCTTCTTACATCTTTCTTCTACTTTTCTAGTTACGAAGCGGTTTTCCTTTAGTTAACATATATTGAATACGCTCCAGAGTTTTTCTTTCAGTACATAAACTCAAGAAAGCTTCACGTTCGATATCTAATAAATATTGTTCAGATACTAAAGTAGCTTCAGATAAATCACCACCAGCCATTACGTAAGCCAGTTTGTTAGCAATTTTTCTATCGTGCTCAGAAATGTATTTTCCAGCTTGCATTTGGTCAGTTCCTACTAAGAACATTCCAAGAGCCTGTTTTCCTAATACTTTTACATCTGTTCTTCTGATAGGTTGCGTATAACCTGCTTCAGCCATTAACAAAGCATGTTTTTTAGCTTCTGCAATCTGACGGTCTTTGTTGACTACGATAATATCTTTTCCGTGTTGTAAAAGTCCGGTATCAAAAGCTTCATAACCAGAAGTCGAAACTTTAGCCATAGCGATAGTAAGGAAATACTCCTGAAGAACGTTTAATTCAACGTCATTTTTGCGGAATAAATCAGAAGCTCTTAAAGCCATTTCTTTAGATCCACCACCGCCAGGAAGTACACCAACACCAAATTCCACTAATCCCATGTAAGTTTCAGCCGCAGCAACTACTTTATCAGCGTGTAAGCTCATTTCGCATCCACCGCCAAAAGTCATTCCGTGAGGTGCTACGATAACCGGAATCGAAGAATAACGAACGCGCATCATGGTGTCCTGGAACAATTTGATCGCCATGTTCAATTCATCGTACTCTTGTTCCACTGCCATCATGAAAATCATTCCGATATTAGCTCCAACAGAGAAATTCGCTGCCTGATTTCCAATCACTAAACCTTGGTATTCTTTTTCAGATAAGTCGATGGCTTTATTGATGGCCTGAAGTACATCGCCACCAATAGTATTCATTTTAGACTGGAATTCTAAGTTTAAGATTCCGTCTCCTAAATCTTCGATAATAGCGCCACTGTTGCTCCAAACTTTTTTGCTTTCACGGATGTTGTTCAGGATAATGAATGAATCTTGTCCAGGAACTTTAGTTTGTGATTTTGTTGGAATATTATAGAAGAAAGTTGCTCCTTCTTTTACAGAATAGAAACTATCGCTTCCGGAAGCTAACATTTCAGTAACCCAGGCAGCAGGCGCTAAACCTTCGGCTTTCATGATTTCGATTCCTTTTGCAACACCAATAGCATCCCAGATTTCGAATGGACCATTTTCCCATCCAAAACCAGCTTTCATGGCATCGTCAATTTTGTATAATTCGTCTGAGATTTCAGGAATTCTGTTGGACACGTAAGCAAACATTCCGGCAAAACTCTTACGGTAGAATTCTCCCGCTTTGTCAGTTCCTTTTACTAAAACTTTAAAACGATTGATTGGTTTATCGATAGTTTTTGTTAGTTCAAGTGTAGCAAAATTTGCTTTTTTTGCAGCACGGTATTCTAAGGTGTCTAAGTCTAAAGAAAGAATATCTTTGTCTACTTTTTTGTAGAAACCTTGACCAGTTTTGCTTCCTAACCAATTATTTTCCATCATTTTGTTGATGAAATCCGGAAGTTTAAACAATTCGTGTTGTTCGTCTGTTGGGCAGTTTTCGTAAATACCGTTAGCAACGTGTACCAAAGTATCCAATCCAACCACGTCAACCGTACGGAAAGTAGCCGATTTTGGACGGCCAATTACTGGTCCGGTCAATTTATCCACTTCTTCGATCGTTAATCCCATTTCTTTTACCAGGTGGAATAAACTTTGGATGCCGTAAATACCAATTCTGTTTCCAATAAACGCCGGAGTATCTTTAGCAACAACCGAAGTTTTTCCTAAGAATTTAGATCCGTATTCGTTTAAGAAATCCAATACTTCAGTTGAAGTTTTTGGACCAGGAATAATTTCAAATAACTTTAAGTAACGCGCAGGGTTAAAAAAGTGAGTTCCGCAGAAGTGTTGTTGGAAATCTTCGCTTCTTCCTTCACTCATGAAGTGAATTGGAATACCGGAAGTATTAGAAGTAACCAAAGTTCCCGGTTTACGGAATTGCTCGATTTGTTCGAATACCAGTTTTTTAATATCCAGACGCTCCACAACTACTTCAATAATCCAATCAACATTGGCAATTTTTGCCATATCATCAGTCGTATTTCCAGTGGTAATTCGGTTTGCGAATTTTTGACTGTAAATAGGAGATGGTTTTGATTTTAATGAATTCGCCAGATGCTCATTTACTACTCGGTTGCGAACAGCTTTACTTTCAAGCGTTAATCCTTTTTTAGCTTCAGCTTCTGTCAACTCGCGTGGTACGATGTCAAGCAGTAAAACTTCAACACCAATATTGGCAAAATGGCAAGCTATTCCCGAACCCATAATTCCGGATCCAATTACAGCGACTTTTTTAATTGTGCGTTTCATAGTTAATATTTTGTTTTTTATTTGATTTGAATGTTCCTTATGAATTAAGGTTATTCATTTTCTGATTTTTCTGTTTGATTGAATATGTTTTTATCCTGAATTAATTCGTTTATAATTTCAGAAACCTCGATAAAATGGTTTAGTTTCTCATCAGAAACATGTTTTCTTACCGTTTCATTAAATTTCAGAACCGTATTTTTAGATAAATCTCTTTTTTCTTTTCCAAATTCAGTCAGGTAAATCAAAACACCACGACCATCAGTTGGGTTTTTTTTGCGAACAATCAAACCTTTATCTTCCATAGATTTCAATGTTCTGGTAAGACTTGTGGCTTCCATGCCCATCCGGGGACCCAAAGCTGTCGATGGGGTTCCTTCTTCCTTATCTATACTCAAAAGGGCAAACCCGGTAGCCATTGTGGCATCGTACTTAGCAGCCTCTTCATTGTACATTCTTGATACAGCTTGCCATGTAGCACGCAGAATATAATCTATTGTTTTCTCTTTCATATGTAACTATATCGATTTCAAATATAATTAAAAAATACTATGCATGCATATAATTTTTTAATAATTTTTTGGTTAGTTAAAAAATCCCTTTGATTTATAGGGGGTTACGGTTAAAATTTAATTGAAATATACTATTCTTTTTTGATGTTTTAACAAAATTAATGCTGTAAAAATTGTTTTATGGTTTTAAAATAAGATAAAATTCTGCATTTTGTAAAAAATTATGGCTTTAATTCAATGGTGTTTTCGGGTTCATATCTTGAAATTGCCTTTTGAAGTATAGCTTTTACTCTATTTCTTAGATTTTCAGGTTTGATAATTTCGATGCCGTCTCCAAACCCTAAAAGCATACGTTCCATTTCGTAATTGGGAGAAATGAACAAATGAACGATGATGCTTTTGTCGTCATTTTCTTTAATGAGCCGCTGCGTGTGATGCAAAGGTTTGGTTAACACATAAGGTGCATTAGTTGCGTCTATCCACAGTTCGATCTTTTTGGGTTGTAAACCTGAATTAACGGTTACCCCAATTACGTTTTTATAAAAGAGCTCTGCATCAAAGTTTTCTTCTAAATAGGGAATGTTGAAATCGTAATCTATAGATATAATTCTGTCCAGGGCTAAATTGGTAATCGGTTGCGAACCTTTTTTCTTTCCTACCAAAAACCATCGGTTATTGAATTCCTTTAAAATAAAAGGGTGAAAATGAAATTTGCTTTCTTCCCGAGATTTAAACGATTTATAGGTAATAACCAAAGTCACCTTTTTGATGATGGCCTGATAAATCTCATCCAGATAATGAAGTCCTTTTAGTTTTTCATTTTTGTCGAGATAGATAACGGGTTTAGTATGCGATTTTTCGGCGTAGATTTTATCCTCCAAGCGCTGTAGAATATCCGATACATCACTAAAGAGAGAGAAATCTTTAAACTGCTTTAACATCGAGACGGTCTCGGTGAGCACATTCATGTCTGTTTCGGTTAAGGGTATATCGGTTATGGTGAATTCGTCGTCTTCGTATTTATAGTACTTTTTATCATATACCACAATGGGGGCATTGTACCCCAGTTTCTCACTTCGCATGAGCTGAATATCCATCTGAATGGTTCGCTTGCTGATGGGGTTAGCACGACCTTCGTATTCAAACAAAGCATCAGAGCAGCATTCGATTAAGTCGTCTAAAGTCCATTGCCGGTATTTGTTTTGAAGACATTTATCTATTGTTTTGTACCGAATTAAGGCATTTTTGTTTTGTGACATGGTTTGTATTTTTGGGCGTGTCCCTCCGGGTCGGGCTTTCGGCTATATCTTTTGTTTCGTTTCTCTTCACAAAAGGATACCGCCTCAATCCCTCACGCGCGTTTACGTTAATAAGGAAATTTCTTTTTCAATATTCAATCTCGCTTTCTTTTCATATAAATTCCTAAACTCATCCGTTTGAAAAATAAAGTCGTTTTCCAGAAAATGTTTCAGTGCCTTAGCACGTCCGGGTTTGTAGAGAAAATCAGGATAAATGTGATACTCTTTTCTAATTTGCTCGAAATAGATTTTGTAATCCTCCCAATCATGGGCCAGAATCTTCAAATCAAAATCGATTAACCAGTTAATATCTTCAACTGTATTGTGTAAATGCTGTTGCGTAGCACAGATCGCATCAAAAATGAATTGTTTGTTTAGGGGGATATTTTCGGGAAGAATTGACAAAGCGAATTCGGCACTTTTAAGTTCATTGTCTTTTCTCGAAGAAGAGTAAACAATATCATGATAAAAAATCGAAAGTAATACTTCATTCGGATTTTCAAGTTTGTTCCGATAGACCTCAAAGCTCTCCATCATTTGTCTTAAATGCGTGAGATTGTGATAATGCCTTGATTTTTTGGAATAGGCCTTTTCTAAATCCATCCAGTTTTGCTGAATTTCATTTGCGGGAAAGCCAATATTGGATAGTAATTCAGAATAGATTTTTTCTAAATTCATATGGTATTTTTTATTTAAATCTAATGAGAAGCTCTGTAAGAGCTGAATATTTATAACCAAATTATAGCACAGAATCAAAAGCTCCAGCGGAGCGACATCTTTATTTTCCTTTCATTGATAGAATATGTCGCCCCGCTGGGGCTCTTCAAATGCATGTGAAAAATCCATAGTTATAACGTCCCTCTGGAACTTATAGACTTTTTTAAAATTAATATTTACTCAAATTTAAAATTCTTTTTTTACTGCGCAAAATAATTGCGTAGTGGTTTTGAAATCTTTGTTCAGAAATAAAAAACAAACGTTCATAGCAATCAAATAAAAAATAAAACAGGTCAAGTTTGAGTTACTTCAGAAAACTTTCCAACGTACACACTTACACCATTACCTTTTTATTTTACAATCATAATAGAGACAGTAGCTCAGCGGTAGAGCAGGTAGTTTTGAGATTATCGGTAAAAGGTCAATCAAAACTTACTTCGTACACTTCTAATGTTCGGGTCGTGGGTTCGAATCCCATCTGTTTCACTATTGATGATCAATTAAAACTTACTTCAGAACATTGGTATTTCCGGTTCGAGTCCGGCAAGTTTTAAAATTATCATTAATAAAATGAGGGTCAAGATTAACTTACTTCTTCGCGGTCGCCCGCTCCATTTTAGCTTAGTTAGTCTATTACACTCCAATTTAAGGTCAAGTGTTTCTTACTTCAAAATCTTTTAGGTAGAATCAGAAGCGCCATTATCTAAATTTTTAAAAATTAAAAAATGAAAACAACAACATTATTAAAAATCAGTTTACGTCAGAACGCTATTTTCATTCCATCAGAGATGATTAAGAATGACGTTAAAAATTTATCAGGAACAACATCAGTTTTGCTAGCCAATGTTTCCAAATTGGGATTTATATTTTCAGAATCCTTACTTCAGGCTTTAAACAACGTAAGTCCGACTTATAAAGTTGAGGTTTTAGAAGTTTTGAGAGAAGTTTTAGGAACTGATAAAAACTGGACACCATTGGTAAAAGAATGGAATGTTCCAACAGGAGAATCTGTTTTGGATCATGTTATTACGTATTTCGGAAATGTTTTTAAAACTAAAAACGGAACAACTTTATCTTGCGGACATATCATTCCCGATAATACTTTTCCGTTAGAAAGATACAATGGTTGTCCCTTCTGTGGAACTCCTTTTGAATTTGGTAAAATCGAAAAAGTGGGACAGGGAAGCAAATTAAAAATGCTGGAATTGTGGTCTGAAAAAGATTTAAATGATTTCTATATATCGTTATTGCAATCCAAAACTGCTTTAGACGCCACTCAGACAGATACCTTAAAAATGGTTATGCAGTATTTGCCTTTACCAAAAACCGAGGTAGCAATGAAGGAAACTTTAATGCTTGTAATCGATCTTTTGATTGAAAACGGTAAAGAAGACGAAGCATCGCAATTTTTGAAAACACCAACGGATATTTTAAGATATTTATGGTTTAAGAATACAGGAATGCTTCAGATCATTGAACCAAAAACCATTGTTAAAAGAGCAGCTAAAAATGGACAGCATTTTCATACTGTTTTAGATACAAGTGTGCAGGCGAGAATGGCGTCTCAAAAAGATTTGAAATTGAAATATTCAAGAAAAGAATGTTTGATGGTTGCCAACTGGTTAAATAATATGGATATGGAAGTTGAAGCCATGTGCGAAATAATGCATCCAAAAAGAGGAATGTGGGTTCGTTTTATCCGTGCTTTGCGTTTGGCAGAATACAGCAAAAGAAAAGGATTCGAAAAATTGAACTTTTTAATGGATGTATTTTACAATCAGGTATATGACGTTTGGCAGGGGAAAGTAAATTCGTCAAGGCTAAAGTTTGATGCCGATAAAACATTTACGTTGTTAAAGCAACGTCCGGGTTTATTTGCCCGTTCTTTATTTTCGAATATGCTTTGGTTTGGAGCAGACGAAACGATTGCTCATTTTTCTGAAATTATAGATAAAGTTCCGGCTAGACTGATCTTTACGCTGAACATGTATGCATCAAATTATTTTGATAAAAACATACAAAGAAGTGTAAAGCCTTTAGGAGGAACCAATAAAAGAGTAAACCCAAACGCATTGTTGAATTTGTATGACGAATTGCAGTTGGAGGAGATGAAAAATCAGATTGAGGATTTGTGTCTTTTGGCAATGAGAAAAAGATTCGCGGCGGTTAAAAATACCAATAAAACCATCTATATTGATCCGCAATTATTCAACATTCCGGTTTCAATAGGAGATCGTAGCGATACGGTTCAGGATTTACCTGTAGCTTTAATGGGAACGCGTTTTCCGGTTGAAGGCAACGAAGTACGATTGTTTATGCAGTGGGGTGCAGGTTTGCCTGCTCAACATCTGGATATGGATTTAAGCTGCCATATTGCTTACGAAGATCGTTCTGATATTTGTTCGTTCAGCCGATTAATGACAACCGGTTGTCAGCATAGTGGTGATATCAGAAGTATTCCGAATAAAATTGGAACTGCCGAATATATCAACATCAATATTGACGAATTGGCAAAAGCCAAAGCTAAGTTTGTGACTTTTACCTGCAATGCTTATAGCAACGGAAGTATCACGCCAAATCTGATAGTAGGTTGGATGAACAGCAAACACCCGATGAAAATTTCGGAGAAAACCGGAGTTGCTTACGATCCGTCTTGCGTGGATCATCAGGTTCGTGTGACACAGAATGTGGCGAAAGGTTTGGTCTTTGGAGTTTTGGATGTAGCCAAAAGAGAAATCGTTTGGTTAGAGATGACTTTCGGAGGTCAGGTTGTACAAGGTTTGGACTTTAAAGGCGTTCAGGCGTTGTTGTCAAAATTAAACAGTAAATTGAATATAGGTAGTTTGTTACAGCTTAAAGCGGAAGCCCAAGGTTTAACAATCACCGAAGATCAAAATGCTGATGAGGTTTATACTGCTCAATGGGCGATGAATCCGGCAGTGGTTACACAATTATTAATTGATTAATGTTTGTAAACCCGACAGGTTTTTGAAACCTGTCGGGTTTGATGGACAATGTTTGGAGGTATAAAGGTGCAGAGAAGCAAAGGAACAAAGGAACAAAGGTTTGTAGAGAGCAATGATTAATCACACTGTTTGTCATCCTGAGGAACGAAGGATCACATAAGAAACTCGACAAAGATTGACGATTCACTTTGAGGAATATTGGATGTGATCCTTCGTTCCTTAGGATGACATAATAAGGAGAAAAATCATTTTAATCCTCATAATCTGTGGCTTAAAAAAAAAATATATCCTTAGCGATTCTGCGACTTTGCGAGAAATAAAAAACTACGCAAAATAACTGCGCAGCAGTGCAAAACCTTTGCACCTATGAACCTCCGGGCCTATGTACCCTTAAAAAAAAGAAAAAATGAAAACACAAATAAACGGTACAGAAATATTAGAATTAGGATTTCCGGAAGGAAAAATAATCGGGATTGCCTTAAAAATAAACAGCAAAAGAAACGGATTTACAAGAGACGAAATGATCACTCATTACAAAAATGTCTTAGAAACTCCGGAGAATTATATAGACGATAAAGTGTTCAGCAAACTGGCGGTTGCTTTAATCGAAAAATCGAACGAGAAACCGGAAGATTTTATTGCTTTAAATCAAAATCCAAATACGTATTCGGCTTACGGACTGGATTATATCGAAGACGGAGCCAGAAAACAAATGGAAGTAGCCATGAAACTGCCTGTTACGGTTGCCGGAGCTTTAATGCCCGACGCGCATCAGGGTTACGGATTACCGATTGGCGGAGTTTTAGCCACAAAAAATGCCATTATTCCGTATGGCGTTGGAGTTGATATTGGGTGTAGAATGGCGTTGTCGGTTTATGATATCCCGGAAGCTTTTTACTTTGAAAACGAAGCCAAGTTCAAAAAAGAATTGATTAAGAATTCTATTTTTGGAGCGGGCCACGGATTTCACGGTCAGTACAAATCAGAGCATGCGGTTTTGGAGAACGAGACTTTTAATATGAATCCGTTTGTGAAAAACTTAAAAGATAAAGCCTGGTCACAATTAGGATCTTCGGGCGGTGGAAATCACTTTGTGGAATTCGGAATAATGGAATTTGCTCAGGACGATGCTGTTTTGAATATCCCAAAAGGAAAATATGTCGCTTTGTTAACGCATTCGGGATCAAGAGGAATGGGAGCTACAATCGCCGGACATTATACCAAAATTGCAAAAGAGGTTTGTAAACTTCCGGAAGTGGCGAAAAACTTAGCCTATTTGGATATGAATACCCAATTGGGACAGGAATATTGGCTGGCGATGAATTTGGCGGGAGATTACGCTTCGGCTTGTCACGAGATCATTCATAACAAAATGGAACGTGCTTTAGGAGCGACGATTTTAGCCAAAGTCGAAAACCATCATAATTTTGCCTGGAAAGAAATCTGGAATGGCGAAGAAGTGATCGTGCATAGAAAAGGAGCAACTCCGGCCGGGAAAGGCGTTATGGGAATCATTCCGGGAAGTATGACCGCACCGGGATTTTTGGTGAGAGGAAAAGGGGAGGAGAACGCGATCAATTCGGCTTCGCATGGAGCGGGAAGACAAATGAGCCGAACTCAGGCGATTAAAAACATTACACAATCTGAGATGAAATCAATCCTGAGCGATCATGGCGTTACGCTTATTGGAGCAGGTCTGGACGAGGCGCCAATGGCCTATAAAGACATTCATCAGGTGATGAAAGCGCAGGAGGATTTAGTAGATGTAGTGGCTAAATTTACACCTAAATTAGTGAGAATGGCGGAGGATGGGAGTAAAGAAGATTAGTTCTTCTTTTAGGTTCAGAGGTTCAGAGGTTCAAAGCGACAAAGGTTTTCTGTAGAGGCGCACTGCAGTGCTTTAATGCTTTGTGGTAATTTTAACCGCAAAGAGCGCTGAGATCTACGCAAGGTTCGCAAAGGTTTTTTCCGCATTTTATGTCATCCTGAGGAACGAAGGATCACACGCGGGATTCGACAAAGATTGGTGATATTTTGTGCGGAGTTTCAAGTGCGATTTGCTTCGCCTGTTCATGATCGCTCGAGTCTCCTCACATCGAAAGGATAAGCTTTGTGGTTATTTAATCGCAAAGTTCACAAAGTTTTTTTTTTGAGCAGATTTAGCAGATTCAGCACATTTTTTAATAATCATTCTAATCCTTTAATCTGTGGCAAAAAAAACTTAGCGACTCCGCGCCTTTGCGAGAGTAAAAACAGACCAAAGATAAAAAGCAAAACAAAATATAATAAAAAGACTCAAAGAGGAAAACCTCTGAACCTTTGCCTCTTTGAGCCTTTGTAACTTTAAAAAAAATAATTTGGTTCCAATGAGGAAGAAACCTTAGCCTCTCAGAACCTTAGCAACTTTAAAAAAAATGACATATATAGACATAGGTATCAACCTAACCAACAAACAATTCCAAAACGACACAGACGATGTCGTACAAAACGCACTTGATGCCGACGTATCGCAAATGATACTCACGGGCACCAGCATACGAAACAGTGAAGAATCCGCGAAGATGGCGAGACAGTACCCGGGCGTGCTGTATGCGACGGCGGGAATTCACCCGCATGATGCGAAGAGTTTCGATGCGCAGAGTATTTCGAAACTTCGAAATTTATTAAAGCAGAAACAAGTCGTTTCAGTTGGCGAGTGCGGACTCGATTTTGATCGTGACTTTTCGCCCAGAAATGTGCAGGAAACCTGTTATAAAGCCCAACTCGAATTAGCGATTGAAATACAGAAACCTTTGTTTTTGCACGAAAGAGCAGCTTTTACCAAGTTTATGAACATTACCAAAGACTATTTACCGCAATTGCCCAAAGCCGTGGTGCATTGTTTTACGGGAACGCTGGAGGAAGCCAAAACCTATCTTGATCACGGATTCTATCTGGGTTTTACGGGAGCGATTTCTGATACCAAACGTTTCGCTCATTTAAAAGAAGTGATTCAATACGTACCGCTCGATCGTCTGATGATCGAAACCGATGCGCCGTTTATGCTTCCTAAAAATGTGCCGAACAGCCTTTTGAAGAAATACCACGAACGCCGTTGCGAACCTGCTTTTCTGCCGTATGTGGCCGGTACCATTGCACAGTTTAAAGGAATTACTTTAGCCAAAGTGGCGGAAGAAACGACTCGAAATTCTAAAAGTTTTTTTGGGATTTAGATAAACTTACGATTTAAAAGGATAGATAAACAATAATGACGTTCCTTTTTTAACAGCTAATGTTGTGAAAGTTCCATTTATGGCTTCCATTCGCAGCGACATATTGTTGATACCATTTCCTTTTTGAATCGTATCAGAAAATCCAACTCCGTTATCATTCACCGTAATTTTAAGATCATTCTCAGTCTGTTCAAATTGAATTTGCAGAGTACTTGCCTCACTGTGTTTGTATACATTGTGAACGGCTTCTTTTACTACCAAAAAGAGGTTTCTTCGGGCTTTTACAGATAAATTGGTTTCTTTTTCAATGATATTCGAATCTAGCTGAAATGTTATAGTCGTTTTATCTAAAAAACGTTTGACATAGAGACTCACATATTCTATAAAATTACCAATAGTATCATTTTGAGAATTCAGACTCCAGAGAATTTCTCTCATGGCTAAATTCATATCTTCTGAAGTAGCTATAATGACTTCCAGATCTTCCGAAAAACTTTCTTCAGGCATTTTATATTTTAAAAATTCTGCCTGAAGTTTTATGGCCGAAATTCCGGCACCCAAATCATCATGCATATCTTGGGAAATTCGTTCTCTTTCCAGTTGAATCGCTTTCTGACGTTCTAATTCTTTCTGCAGCAACTGGTTTTGAAACTCGCTTTCTTTGATTTGGTTTTCCTGCTGCTGAATAAGCTGTTTTTTGTTGTAAACAAACACGACCATAATTATAAAACAAACAAATAACAGCATCACCATGATGGCAATGATGTAAGTAAGTTTTATTTCGTGAGGCAGCTCGCTCATTTAGCTGATGTTTTTGTGATTCGCTCATATTTTATAAGGGCATAATAAAATAGAGCATACATGATAAAATTGACTACAGAGCTAATTTTTCTTAGAATTTCTAAGAAAAAAAGATCTTCTTTTTCGAATAAATACATAGGTGTAAACCTAAAAATGATGTAAGTACTCCAGAAAAGTAAAGCGGTTGAAATCCAGAAATTCTGATCGTCGGTAATCTTACCTTCAACCGGAATTTGAAGTTTTTGATAAAACCACAAAATGGAATTAAAAATGTAGAATAAAGCGACCAATATTCCTAGTTGTGGTAAAAACTTTGTGCTTAGAATATCAATAAAAATGAAACAGTAAGATAAAAGGATGAATGAAACGAATAATCCAATTCGCTTAAAATTTCCGATATAGATTTTTGAAAAATAGATTCCAAAAAATAAAATGCAGAATAGTGCATATATATTATAATAAACGGCAAAGTCAAATTGCTTTAAGTAGGCTTTAATTTCTCCAAAGACTTCTAAACTTAAAGTCCCAATTAGATAAATACCCAAATAGTTTTGAGCCGGAAATGTATATTTCCAGCCCAAAACTATTGCTTTTAGTGTTGTTATGCTTAAACAACTTATGTAAACAATTTGTAATACTTCCATTTAGTTAAGGATAAACTCTTCCAAAGTCGTATGCTTGAGCTCTGCCTTTTGAAACACTTTGTGCACGAACAACGATACTTAATTTATTTTGATTTGTAGGCTCTTCAGCATTTTCTTCAAATTTAATCATTTCAAAAAACAATTCTGAGTAACTAGATTCAGGTTTAGCATTAATTAAAAAGTGCTTTAGAATAAAAAAATAGAGGTCTTTAAGTTTATAACTAACTGCTTCTGTATTTTTGATTTGGAGACCACCTATCCAGGTTTTTGAATTAATTGATTGAAGTAATTTATTTTTATAATTGTTACTATATTTTATAAAGACTTCTTTCTCAATTTTTTCTATTTTTTGAGTATTAATTTTGAAAAAGAAATCTTTATCTCCAATTTTTTCGGTTTCTACAGAAGATATAGAAAAACAAATTGAAAATAGATCATTATCATCTTGTATGAAGTATATTTTAAAGTAATCTAGTACCTTCTTTTCTTCTATGGAGGCATTATCATAAGAATTAAATATTTCAGAAATGAAATTTTCTGAATCGATAGAGAAATCATAAATCATATTATCGATTGCTAGTTCTCTTAAAGCTTCATTTCTTGAATCAACCTCCACATCCGGCATAATTTTAAGAACAATTGGTGCGAATGTTTCATAATTTTTTGAGATTGTTTTTTCAGTAACTTTTTCTTGTAGTTTTAGAGTGTCCATAATTTCTAGTTTTTGGTGTTAAACTTGTTAATTGCTTCAATTTTGTTACTTACCTGTAGTTTTCGGTAGATATTGCCAATGTGTTTTTTAATGGTGTCGATGGTGACATTTTTTTTATCGGCAATTTCTTTGTAGAGAAGTCCCTGCGCCAGCAAGTCAAGAACTTCTTTTTCGGTTACAGTCAGTAACGACAAGGTTTGTACTTGTACTTTTGTTTCCTGAAAATGTTGTAAAACGCGCTTTGCAATCGCAAAACTCATAGGGGCACCGCCTTTGTGAGCTTCCTGAATTGCCTGAATGATCTTGTCCAGCGGATCTCCTTTTACCAGATAACCACTTGCACCTGCACGTAATGCCGAAAATATCTTTTCGTCATTTTCAAAACTGGTGCACATAACAAAGGTTGTGCCTGGCATTACGTCTGTTAATTTAAAAACAAGATCAATACCTGATAAATCCTGCAGCTGAATATCCATTAAAACCACGTCTGGTTCCAGGGCTTCCAGTTTTTGCAAAGCATTTTTACCGTTAAAAAACTGAGCCACACATTCCATATCCTGCTGGAAATCGATGATATTTTTTAAGGCCTGATTGTAATTCTTATCATCCTCTACTATGGCTACTTGTATCTTCATGGCGTTACATTTTCTTTTACAAAGTTGTACAATAAGTTCATTGACCGCAATTACCCTTTTGGGTGATATTAGAAATTAACTCAAAAAAGACAAATGGTATTCATGGAATAAACTTACAAAAAATAAAATGAGAATTGTAAAAAATAAAATATCACCCAAAAGGGTAATTGATTGATATACTGTTATCAGGATACTTTTGAGATGTTAACTAAAAACATAGAAATCATGAAAACAATTATGGTAAAAGTTAGAATTAGTGGTGGATTAGCACCCGATTCAATTAGAGTTGAAATCAAAAACGTGGATACTCGTGAAGAAATCGAGTATGAATCTCCAACTTCTTTTAATCAAGATTTTAATATAGAAAGCGGTCGATATACCATTAAACTATTTGGAATGAACCCTATAAAAGGAAAAACAGAGATTGAGGTAGTGGGTAGTTTTACCAGAGGACCATTTCATAATGCTAAAAGAGTGACAGCGAAGCCATTCATTACTGAATTATTTTATTTCGAAATTTAAATAAACAGATCATGAAAAAATATTTTATAAGCTTGCTACTTTTAATGTCTGTTCATGTTGTGTTAGCGCAAGATGAAAAAGTGCAAAAATTCAGAGAAGCTACGGATAATTCAAAATCAGGAAATTACAAAGAAGTTTTGTCTAATTTATTTCAATTAGGAACTAGTAATTTAACGGGGCCAAACAAAAGTGTCGAATTTAATTCTACCTTATACGGTATTAAATCTATTTTTTGGGATAATATCACAACAGATACAGTTTTTTCTAAACAGAAATTTTCAAGAAATTTTGAGTTCAATACGAAGCTTAATTTCGATGAACAGTTTAATTACAAAGGATTTTCTGGCGGAATTACTTACGCTTTAATTAATCAGAGAGACAAAGACGTTGTCAATTTTGCAAAAACTGCACTTGCACTTGATTATAAATTTTGGACTAATGAATTATCTGAAATATATGATAAACTTGTTGATGAATTAGATAAAACAGGTGACAAGAAGTTTAGTGAAAAAATAGAAGCTATAAACATAGCAAGCTCTATACTGACAAATAAAGAATTTGATAAAATAGATGATTCAAATATTTATTTTAATAAAATCATTACTGAATTTGAAAACCGAAACAAATCGATAAAATTGAAAGATTATATTGCGAAAATTCATGAATTAAGAGACCAAGAATATTCCGATCTTGAAAAAAAGGCATTATGGACGGTTTCTTTAAATGGAACTACTAACGATAAGGGAAATAATAAGAAACTTACTTTCGGGACTGTTTTTTTGCAAGGTTTTAAAAACCTGGAATTAGATATTAGATCAAATTTAGTTTACTCCGACACTTTAATAGAGAAGAGTGTTCAAAGATTAGAATTGAGAAATTCTGCTGGTCTTAACTATAAAATGTTTAAAAGAAATGAACAAAGTGTATTTGAAATAAAATTATATATGGAGTATAATTCGATTTTGAAAAATCAATTGCCTGATGAAAAAAAGAATACTTTTTTAGCGAGTTCCGATTTCAGAATTCGTGTAACTAAAGATATTTGGATTCCTTTAACGATCAAGTATGATATTGAGAAATCTAATTTTCTAGGTTTTTTGAATATTACTTATAATTTTGGAAAAGAGGACAAAGATAAACTCGTCTTAAATGAATAAATTTTATAGTTTTTCATTGAGTAAAACACTGCTGCGCAAAATAATTACGCAGCAGTGTTTTTATTTTGGAACTTGAGAAAAAGCTCTTGTTTAAATCAGGTGTTTCTACTTGGTTTGAGGGCTTTTGGTTTATATATATTAGACTATTCAATTTCCCGATGCGCCGTTTATGCTTCCTAAAAATGTGCCGAACAGCCTTTTGAAGAAATACCACGAACGCCGTTGCGAACCTGCTTTTCTGCCTTTTGTGGCCGGAACAGTTGCATAGTTTAAAGGAGTTTCGGGGATTAGGGTTGCTGAGGAGACAATTAGGAATGCTAAGTTTTTTTTTCGAAATTTAAATTGACCTAATGTGTTTAAAACATATTCATATTAGGTTTTTGCTTAAATGAAGGTTCAACAAGTTTATTCACAGTTCAACGAATTTTACGTATGGTTTACGGATTACCATAATATTAAGAAAATTTTTATAATTAGATTTGAAGATATATTAAAGCAATCTCAGAATTAATCTATGACAGACAAAAAAAATAAAAAAAGTACTGAATTAGTTAAAAAAGTTATTTCAACTAATAAAAGACCTTCTATTTCTCTAAAAACTAAAATCATTTTATGGAGTAAGACAGCTGGTAGGTGTCAGTTTCAAAATTGTCTTGAAGTACTAAATATTGATAAAATTACAAAAACAGATAATAACTCAGCTTATATCGCTCACATTTACGGTTATGCAGCAGGAAGTGAAAGGTATGATAAGATATTTTCACCGAAACTAGAAACAGATATATCTAACTTAATGTTATTATGTGATGTTTGTCATCGTCGAATTGATGAAAAAGGTATAGGTGGAAAAGATTATCCTGCTTCAGTTTTGATTGAGATGAAAAGAGTACATGAAGAAAGAATAGAATTATTAGCATCCATAAAGCCAAATATGGATAGTCATATAGTTATTTATAAAGCAAATATCGGAGAGCATACTCCTGTTATGACCTATGAATCGGTTAGAGAATTTCTTTTGCCCAATAATTATCCTGCTAAGAATAGAGCAATAGATTTGAGTTTTTCAGGAAGTTACTTTAGAGATAAAAATGAAAGCTTTTGGAAGACGGAAGTAGAAAATTTACAGTGTCATTTTGATAGAGATTTATTACCATTGGTAAATGATAAATCAATCCATCATATGTCATTATTTGCTTTTGCACCAATTCCATTACTAATAAAACTTGGAACATTAATTGGGGATAAAGTTTTGACTAGTGTTAAGCAATATGATAGGAACTTGGGGTCGTGGAATTTTTTAAATATTGATACTCAAACTAATTATAAACTAATTAATCATGAGATCAGTAAAACTACAGTTGCTTTAAATATTTCTCTTAGTGGAACAATTAGCAATGATAGAATTACTTCAGTTTTAGGGACAGATTGTAGTATTTACACATTAACAATTGACAAACCTATAAACAGCTTTTTGATAAATAAAAAGCAGTTGGAAGATTTTACACTAAAAATAAGACTTGTGTTTGACTATATTAAATTTAAATATGGTTCAAAAACACCATTGCATATTTTTCCTGCAATGCCAATTTCTACTGCTGTTGAACTTGGAAGATATTGGATGCCTAAAGCTGATATGCCATTAATTATTTATGACGAAAATAAGGTAAATGATGGTTTCTTTAAAACTATAGAAATAAACTAAAAAATGATAAATATGACAGAACAACAAAAACTTGATTTTAGTGAAATACTTGAAACTTTAGGAGAAAATCTTGATATTACAGAAACGCAATATAATGCAGCAATCTCTAGTTATCAAAATGTTGGCAATTGGTTGTCAAAGGAAGATTCAGAACTGAAAACTTACAATCCTTTAATTAGACCGCAAGGCTCATTTATTCTAGGAACTATTATCCAGCCTATTTGTGAAGATGATGACTTAGATATTGATTTGGTTTGTGAATTAAGTAAGAAGAAACATTCTTGGACACAATTTAATTTAAAAGAAATAGTTGGAAATCAATTGAAAGCCCATAAAGGATTGGATGATTTATTAGATGAAGAAGGAAGAAGATGCTGGACTTTAAAATATAGAAAAGATTCAGAAAATATTAAAGAAAGATATCATATGGATATTTTGCCAGCTATTATAAGTGAAGGTTACGAAACTATCTTGAACGAATCATATAAGAGAATGTTTGATGAAAGTGATATTGGTAAACTTTGTTTAAGTATAACCGACAAGGAAAATCAAAATTATTATACGTCAACAGATCCAAAAGAATGGTTAAAAAGCAATCCGTTAGGTTATGCAAAATGGTTTTTTAGTAGAGCAACAATTCAGACTAATAAAATGTTTTCTCTTAATGAAGCTGTTCGTCCAGTACCACGTTTTCAAAAAAATAGATTCCCTTTACAAAGAGTTGTCCAAATATTGAAACGACATAGAGATATAATGTATAGAGATAGGAAAGATAAACTAGACAAGCCTATTTCGGTTATAATTACAACATTAGCATCTAAAGCATACAACAAAGAAACAAATATTATTGAAGCATTAGTTAATGTTATAAATAATATGGAATCTTTCATTAAAGATTATAATCCAATTACTGGAAAGAAAGAGAAATATATTGAAAATCCTGTTAACAAAGAAGAAAATTTTGCAGACAAATGGAATGAGTTTCCAAAAAGAGAAGAAAATTTTTATGAATGGCTAAAAAAAGTTAAGGAAGACGTTGATAATATAACCTCACAATCTGGTTACGGCTTACAAAGGATTAATGAATCAATGCAAATGCCATTTGGAGGTGAATTGGTAAAAAAAACATTCAATAACTATGGTTTAAAAATAAGAAATTTAAGCGAGACAAATAGCTTGAAAGTAGATGTTGCTTCAGGCGCTATAGGTTCTGTTGGCATAAATATGAAAAAAAATAATTTTGAAGGAATAAATGAATAATCAATATCGTAAAAGAGGGCAAACAAAAACTAGAAATGGTTTTAGTTCATCTGCTCAATTATTGAAGATAAAAGAAACGTTTCCTAATATTGAAGTTGTTAAAGAGAAAGGAAATTCTTTTGAGATTAAATTTAAATTACAACCAACTACCCTAAGTCAATTTTATGATATAAAATTGACTTATGATAAATTTATTGGTGTGAAGGTCTATGTTTTATCAGAAAATTTAATTATTGCAAAAAATAGGACTAAATTACCTCATGTATATTCTTCAAAAGATCAAAGACTTTGCCTTTATTCTCCTAGCAAGAATGAGTGGACTAAGGAAAAGCTTATTGTTTCAACAATTATTCCTTGGATAAGTAAATGGCTCTTTTTTTATGAAATATGGTTAATTGATGGAGAGTGGCTTGGCGGCGGACATAATGAGTATGAAATTAAATAGTCGTGATGTATTTATTGGTTTTTTATTTCTGCCACAAAAAGTTGTGGCAAATTTGATTTATATTTTGGTTTTGCCACAACTTCTGTGGCAAAAACATTTTTAATTTTCATTTTGCCACAGAAGTTGCAACAAAATTGATTTTATTTTTGTTTTGTTACAACTTCTGTGACAAAATTTCTGTGACAAATTTTTTATTTTTTATTTTTTTGACACAGGAGTTGTGTCAAAGTTTTTATTTTTTTAAATTTTGACACAACTTTAAAAAAGATATAGTAACAAAAAAAATGCGCAAAATCAAAAGGATGATTTGCGCATTTTGTTATCAGAAGTTCTCTTGGTGAGACTGTTATTTCAATTTCATTAATTTTTCTAAATATTCGACCTTATCTTTTTCTGCCTGAACGAGACGTTCGTACAGCTCGACCACTTTATCAAGAGGATTGAAAGTACAGTGATTATTATTGTTACTTAAATGGCCATTATTAGCACTATTATCGTAAAAATTATTAAAGAAATTAAAAACAGATTCTTCTGTAAAATTTTCGATCGCTTCTACCGTCACGCCAAGTGCTTTTGCAATTAGTACTAGTTTTTCTTTGTCTATATTTTCGCTGGCTTCAATATTCGAAACAGATTGTTGGCTTACTCCAATAGCTTCTGCAAGAATTTCTTGTTTCATTCCGCGAAGTTCTCTGATACGGCTGATATTTCGGCCAATATTTCTGGGTCTGGTTTCTGTGCTCATAATTCAAAGATATTTAATTTTTTTGATAAAAACAGCGATCGGTAAAATACAAGGCTAATTTGGTAATGTACTTTCGGGTGTTTTTTACCCGTTGTAAATATATTCTTTTTCTTACTTTTGTGAAAGCTGTATTTGTCGCATAAATCGTAAAGGAGATTATTTAAAAGTATGAATTACAAAATATCATTTAAGGAAAGAGCGGAGATAAGTATGAAGCAATTAAAAAAGCAGAAACCTGTTACCTTAGAACAGGCCAGAGCGCAAGCAAAATGGCTTAGTGAAATCAGTGTTACAAAAGAAAAAAGGAAAAGAATCTAAAAGAAACTTTACAACCTCATTAACAATCCGGGAAGAATTATATTCTTAAAAAACAAAACTCAAGGCAGATTTTTACTACAAAATCAGGTATTTCTACGGGGTCTCAAAACCGACATTAATTTTAAATTTGAATTGCATTGCTAAAGGTGTTGGCAATGAATGATTTAAGTTGAAAAATGAAAGGATGCCCCAAATCCATAGTGCTCTTTTGCTTTTTACTAAGCAATCTGTTTTTGTTTTCTCAAAACGAACATTTAGTGATCGGGAGAACAACAGGAAAACTGCTGCTTAAAAATAACGTCCCTATTCGGACTTTTGGTTTTACAAACTCTCTTTCGGGACAGGTTACTTTGCCGGGATCTGAGATAAAGGCAAAGGTTGGCGATACTGTTCGGGTTGATTTTTGGAGCATTTCGCAGGGAAATCCGGTCTCTTTATTTTGCAAAGAAATTGATTTTGTTCAATGGGACAAAAACAATAAGGTGATGAAGAAAAAAGAGGCCATTCATCATATGGAGCATGGGTTTTATTCTTTTATAGCCGAAAAACCGGGTACCTATTTGTATTACAGTCCCGAAAATTATCCGTTCAACCTTCAGGCGGGAATGTTTGGCCTCATCATTATTGAACCGAAAGAAAAGGATCTTCTGGCGGCTGAGCCCTTGCGTGAAATTCTTTGGTGCAGCAACGAACTGGATACAAAATGGCACACCGATGCCATCATGGGTACCGAATACGATTCTCGTAATAAACCTATTGTTCTTCCGCCCTACAAACCCAATTATTTTTTGATTAACGGACAAGTTGCTTCTGATAGTAAGGGCTTACAATCGTTAGATCGTAAAAACGAAACGGTGCTGCTTCGATTGGTCAATTCGGGATTGTATTTTCATGAAATTGTATTTCCGCCTAATGCAAAATTAAAGCTGAGGTTTGGGAGTGAGACCGCTCTAACAGAATCGGCTAACGGATGCACAGCGGCACTTCATGCGGGAGAAAGTCTGGAAATACTCGTTTCCCTGGAAAATGTGGGAGATACAGAACAATTGATCTACTATTTTACTGATCCTATTTCAAAAAAGAAAGTTTACGAAACGGCTATTGCTGTTTTCAATTAAAATTTAAATCGACGATTATGAAACAACAGTACTTTTATTGGATACTCCTTTTTTCGGTTTCTATTTCATTTGCGCAAAACAAACCTACATTTTCGGTAGTAGGAACTGCGGTCAATAAAGAAAGCGTGCTAAAAAACAAACGGCTTGACATTTCGAAAATCAAGGTCGAAAATATTTCAAATAAACCTATTTATCTGGTTTGGGAAACCGTATCGAATACATTTCCAAAGGAGTGGGATTGCTCGATGTGTCAGCACGGTGCCTGCCAGATTGGGATTCCAAAAGGATCTTCTTTTAATAAACTTAATCCGGATCAGCAGGGGTTTATTGCCATTCATGTAATTCCTGCCAACAAAATAGGCAACGGGACGGTGAAATTTAAAATCTACGACAAAGCAAACCCCAAGTATGCTCAGATTTTAACTTTTGAAGTCGAAGTGCTTTAATGTTAACTACCAATTTATTAATCACCCAAAAACAAAAAAATGAAAAAAATTACCATTTTAATCTGTATTATTTTGACTATGGGAATGTCCTATGGTCAAAATAGAAATAATGCGAAATACATTCGATGGAACGTTAATACGCCTCAGGGATTAGCGAATCTGGAAGCGATGAATGTGGCTTTTAAGAAAATGCGCGAAGCGGGCTGCGAAAAAGGAATTTCCTGGTACTATCAGGGAGCGATTCACAGTGTTCCGAAAGAAATTACAGGTCCCAATAAGCTCTGTCCGCAATATCAGACCATCAATGATAAGTTATGGGCATGGGCCGATTGTACGCATAACGGAACACCAAATGCGAAACTACATTTCTTATTATGGCACAGATTTTACATTTGGCATTTAGAAAAAATTATTCGCGACCTGTCCGGAAAAGCCGACTTTGCGCTTCCGTACTGGAATTATGGCAGTAAGGCAGTGTCTCAGAATGTGATGGCAGAACCTTTAAGAGTTCAGTCCGGTTCTCTTTATACTGCTGCGCGATACAGCATTTTGAACAATGGAAAACCAATTTTGCCGAGTCAGGTCAATCAGATTCAGCTGGCTTTAGAAGAATTAAAAACCAATCCTTCTTTTACAGGTGACGCGGGATTTAGCAGAAGCCTTGAGGGTGCCCCTCATGGTTATATGCACAATCTTATCGGTGGGGGATATGCCGATCCAAGTGAAACGTATTACAACGAAATCTACCAAAAAGTTACTTCGGGTTTAATGGCCAATGTAGAGTCGGCCGGATTTGATCCTGTTTTCTGGCTGCATCACAGTATGGTCGACCGAATTTGGGATTCCTGGGACGTTTCGATTTACGGACAGCGCCCTACCTTAGAGCAACTAAAAGCAGATCCGTGGCAATATCAGTTTATAAATCCCGACGGAAGTCGTGTGACTTATACGATGGAGGAAGTATACAACACAGTCTACAACTTAGATTATAAATACGATGATTTACTTTACGGATCTAAAACTCCGGTTGTAGCGGCTAATGAAGCAGCAAAAGCTAAAATTTCATTTCAGGATTCAAAAGAAGAAGTGATTTGGGAGCAAAAAGTGAGTAAAGTATTAGGCACTTCGGCTTTTACCCATAAAGTAAGCAATACCTTTGCGAAAAACACCAATAGAGTTTTTAAAACTGCCAATTCTAAAATAATTCTGAATCTTGATGTAGTGGTTTACAAAGAGCCAAAAGATTATTATACGGTTTATTTGCGTTATCCCGGGAAAAAAGATCAGTATGTAGGTACAATGACTTTCTTTGGAGTAGCTCATGATCATGGAACCGGAGACAGCCACGAAATTGGATCAGACGGTGTAAAACTTAACTACTCTTATTACATTTCGGATGACTTAATTAATTCAGATTCCAGTTATGATATTATTATCAAAAAGGTCGGAGGCGGAGATGCTAAAGTTACTCTTGAAAAAATTAGTGTGATAAAAGCAAATTAAGTTTTTTAGATTTTCTGAAAACGACATTCCAACCATAATCCAAACCCTGCAAATACTGATTTGCAGGGTATTTTTTTGAAATTTAATGCTGCTTTTTTTCGTAGGATTTTTTAACATTTAAAAGATGTTCTTTTAAGAAGATCTTGCTATAAAATTCTTATTTTACAGATTGAAAATAAAAGTCGATAAAAGGGAATAGAAGCACGCCAGTTCAGGATTTGGGCTTACAAAAGAGAGCTTCTTCAGTAAAAAAACGACGATTTTCATTACAACAACATTCAATTACTTTACCTATTTATAGTATACATTTAGAAATAACACTTGTTTTATACGATTACTAATGAAAAAAAGTCTCAAATACATTGATGGAAACTCCGATAAATTCTGGGAAATAAACGTGACAGGATTTGAATTTACGGTAACTTACGGTAAAAACGGAACTTCGGGAACTTCACAGACTAAGAGTTTTTCAACAGATGAAGAATGTTTGCGAAATGCTGAAAAATTAGTCAGCGAAAAACTGAAAAAAGGATATTCTGAAAACGGAGAAGTGAGTATAGCTTCAAAACCAAAAACGGGTAAGGCGGCAAATTCTGCTGCTGTTTTAGAGGAATACGATGCCATTATAAAAGCAAAAGATATTCATTTGATGCTTCCTTTTTTAAAAGAAAATGCAAAAGGAAATGTAGAAGCTTTAAAAAAGCACATCAAAAAAAATAAAAAGTACTGGACCCAATACATCGATTTATCCAAAGAACCGGAATTTTTGAAGAAGAATAAAACCGGTAACAATTGGGGATCATCGTGGGGAACAAGAGGAGATCAAAAACAAAAAGAAATGATCACCCTGAGCGCTATCGCATTGTTTGATAAGGCCGACATTAATTCGTGGGATGAAGTACTGCAATTGCTGGATGAAGCCGATCAGAAATCCTATGTTCTGGATACATTGTTATGGGCAAAACCCAATTGGCTGGAAACTTTTATTCTGGATAAAGTAAAAAGACAAGACTGGGTAAGTGTCAATTACCATATTCTGCGAAAGTTTGAAGAGGAAGGTCTGCTGCAATTCAATCCCGAGTTGTACGCTTTAAGTCTCGCTGCAACAAACGAGTGGCGTGCCAAGACAAAAATCAGAAAATTCATTAATACCCTTGTAAATGATACAAAAGGATATCAGAGAGATATTCCGGAATTGTTTAATTACGAAACCATACTTCACAACAGCTTTTTTCGGGATAATGACAACCAAAGTTATGACGAATTCCAGACCTGGAGCATTGTCTACAAAACCTTATTAGACGAGAAAAAAATGGACCGCAGTTTTTTTATTGAAAATGCCATCCAGATTCAAACCAAAGAATGGAACAACAATCTAAAATCTTTTTTCAGAAAAAGAATCGAAGAATTTAATGCGACAGAAGAAGAACTGATTGTTTTTCAGGAAAATATATTTTCGTTTTTGCACAACGCGTATCCGCCTATTACGAGTTACGGAATTGAATTGGTGAAGAAAATTTATGCACATCCGAAATTCAAAGCCAAATCATTTCTGGAATGGCTGGAACCTTTAATGATGCGTGGCGACTGCAAAGCTGCCATAAAAAATGCGCTTCCGATTTTAGAAAAAATAAGTAAAGCTAATCCGAAAGTAAACAATCAAATTGCCTCTATTCTGGCTGATGTTTATGTGATTTCTGATTTGACTTTACAGGAAAAAGTATCTAAAATTATTCTGAAAATCGGTTCCTCAAAAGATAAAGTGCTGAAAGAAAAACTGAGTACCTATGTTACGTTGATGCAGGGAAATATCAAATCAGGCTTAAGTCCGTTTTTAGATGAGGATGCTTTGATGCCGGACGATGTCGGATTTGAAGAATATCAATTCCAACCTCAAAAAGAACTGGTATTGACCGAAGAAGTGCAACTGCCAAAGGACTGGAACGAAATTTTATTTCAGTTTGGAAACTTCATTGCTTCTGAAGAAGTTCTGGATACCGAAATCCTGATGAATACCTATATTCAGCAAAGAGATTTGTTTCCCGCCGATTACAGCGCGCAGTTACAGCCTTATCAAAAACAATTGAACAAATTCTATTTTGAAAGTGTTCATAAGAACTATATGAAATCGTTTTTGTCTCAGAAAATTGAAAACATCAACAATAAGTTAAGTACTAGAGACAGTCATTACTTAAAAATTAATACACTGGTTTTAATCCGACCGTTATTAGAAAAAGTGCAGCAGAAGATTGAATCTAATTCAAAACTGCCATTGCTTTCTTTCCCCAGTCATAAACCGTATTGGGTCGCTCCTAAAGTTTTGTTGGAGCGTGTAATTGCCTATCAAAAAGCAAACGAAGAAATTGATTCTCTTGATTTGGCGATTGCCATTGCGCGAATGCCGAGAGAAAATACCCATGAAGCACTTCCTTTATTGAATGAAATCGAGGGCGAATTAAAAGCCTTGTTGTCCTACTGTTTGGGAGCAGAAGATAAACTGACGATTGATTCGGGGTCATTAGTTTCAAAACTTTTGGCAACATTAGGAAAAACGACTAAAGAAAGCGGAATATTATCTTTATGGGCCGTTGCAGCCAGAACATTTTATCCGGACCATACTTTTAGCGAATTTGAAAACACCTATTTAAAACAAGTTCCATTTGTGGTTTCGCCATTTCAAACCGAATTCTCCTTTAAAGAAAAATGGAACGAGTGGAACAATTATAAAACACACGAAAAAGAAAGATCGCCTTCGTGGTACGAACTTCGTTTCGAACTGCCACAATACATCAAAACGCCCAATTATCTATTGTACAGTCTTGATATTTACAAAAGATCGAACAGTTGGGATTACAATATAAACTATGGCGGAAATACATTTTACTGGCACAGTCTGACGCCACAAAACCCGGATGCTTTAGTGATGACTTTATTGAACAACTGTGTAGTTCCGGACGGTTCAAAACCGGAATTAAAAGGTTTTCTGGACGTTTTAAACCGACCGGAAATGAGGTTCTCGGATAATGTTTTATTGTTATTCGCGCTTTGTTTCTTCCAGGAAAAGAAAGATTTACGCTTACTGGCCTCCGAAACTTTAATGAACCTGATTGAGAAACAAACAATCGATATAGAGAAGTTTGCTGAGAAGGCGGCTTTTGCAGCAACAGGGAAATATGGTGCTTTTTCGAGATTAACCGATGGAATAATTGCCTTAAAAGATATTTCACCTGTACACAACAGCGCATTGCTGCAGTTCTTTAACGCCTTTTTTGCTCGTTTGGAAGTGAGCGAAAAGCTACCGACAAATTTCAAGAAAATGGTAGAAAACTATGTTGATGTTTTAATCAAAACCAATCAGAAACCGTCAGAAAGCGTCATTGCGTTTTTTGAACAGTGGAAAGATAATGCGTCGCTTAAATCCTTGATTAAGCAAATTTTAAAATAAAGAAAATGACAGATTTAGAATATAATTATAAAGGAATTTCGACCTACAGTAAAACAAAGGGAATCAATAATTTGGTTTTGGCCCATCAAACCGAAATTGAGGAAGTCAATAATATTCCGTGCTTTTTCTGGGGAAGTTTAACAGATCCTTATGTTACGGCAAAATGCTGGAGCACGATTGCCAAAGTAGTGCGTTCGAGTTTTGGACCAGTTCCGCCCAGCCTTCGTGACCCAATTGTTTCTGCAGGTTCAGAAAGACTTCGTTTTGAAGGATTTTCGTCCTGTAATGGAGTCTATGTAAGATTAGACATGAAACCCGAAGCCATCGACGGCGAATTTATTGCCAATGGAACGACTAATGTTGATTTTAACGATCCTATGCTGAATGCGCTAAATGCGATTCAGAAGAATGAAAAAGTAACCCTTGCCGTTGGTCAGCAAGACGTTCAGGTGATAACCAGCAAAACAAAAGTGGTCGAGAAAAAAGTGACTTTACCTATGCGCTGGATCAAAGGATTAACTAGTGTGCAGCTTTATTTGGCTGATATGGATCTGAAGTTCGAACTCAATAAAATACAAACGATTCAGCTTTTTCAAAGTCTGCCGAAAGGAAGCGTAAAAGGTGATTTTTTTATCACTAAAAGAGCCGGAAAGTTTATGTTTTCGACTTTGGCAACTTCAGACAGTGTGAGAATAGGGGGCGTTCAAAGACTGCGTTTATTAGAAGGGATTTTAGCTATTGTAGATAAGATTTTTATCTACGAATCAGATGATAAGCAGACTTGTGCAATTGTGTGTGAATTTGGTAAAATGCAATTATTGATGGCTTTTTCTCCGGATTCTTACCGTGGTTTTTCGGGTGAAGGAAATGTTCTGGAAACCATGACGGAAAATTTACCGATGGAATGGGTGTACGGATTAAACAGTTTGTTAAAATCGAATGAGACGTTTGACCCAACCATGCTTTCGATTGAAAATGATATTGATTTTGGCACAATGGATAATCTAACGTCCAATTTATCTTCCATGGGATTATTAGGGTATGATTTAAGCGAAAAGGCTCATTTTTATCGTCGTCTCCCCTTTAAAACAGAACGTATTTTATCTTTAAATCCGAGATTGAAAAATGCGAAAAAGCTAATTGATAAGGAAGAAGTAGAAATCACAGAACGCAGAGCCGATTATATTGAAGCCAAAGTAAAAGGTTCCGGTGTGGTGCATAAAGTAATCATTGATAATATTTCTCAAAAATGTACCTGCGACTGGTTTACGGCTTATCAGGGAAAGAGAGGAATCTGTAAACATATTTTGGCGGTGAAAATGATACTTTCTTAAGCTTGAAAATTAAATGCATGCTCTACAAATCTTAAAATAAAGTTAAATTAATTTCTAAAAATGCTATATTTGTACCTGAAATGGAAATGAAAAATATAAATATTAATCTGTCAGTAGGACTATATAGTGATCGTTTAGCAGGGTTTGCCCCTGTTAAGGGCTCAGGATGTGATCTGTATTTTTATGAAATCGAAGTGTAAATTGAAGTTACAAACTCAACATAAATATAGCAAAGCGTCCTCTTTTTAGGGCGCTTTTTTTGTTTTGGGGATAATTCAGCAGTATAAAAAAGATGGAAAATGATTACAAATTGATCGTAACAAAAAAAATTAAAAAAATCACACATTAAATGTTTAATGAATTTTAAAAACACCAAAATATAGTCTTGAAAAGTAATCTGATGAGTAACAGTCATTTGATTTGATGAAAGAGCTGCTTCGATATGCGGACAGGGATTTCTATGGCTTAACTTAAGGATTTAATAAATTGAAAATCAATAAGTTGAAGTGTTGAAGGATTTGGAAGTATGATTTTTTTGATATTATCTTTGCCGAAGAATATCGGGACACTGAATTTCAAAAAACAATAGAATTTAAAAATAAAACAATATATAAAATGGATTTCATTTTTAATACATATAACGTAAAACCAATAAACGCAAGTTCGGCCCTTGAAGGGATTTACATGCTGGTGCATCATTATAGGCAATATGATAATTATCGTATTTGTTATAAAGCACCTTTAATCGGGTGCTTTTTTTATGGTTCAAAGGATCAGAGGCGCAAAGAGGCAAAGAAACAGAGGTTATAAAAAGGCTTAGTCTCTTAGAATTTTAATAACTCTGAAGAGTTTAAAAGAAAGTTAGCAAAATAATTGCGCAGTACGATGGTAATATTGGTTTATTAAAAGATCGTCGTGAAGTAAAAAGGAGTGACTATCAACAGCAGCTGCTGATAGTTTAAGTTTAACAATAAAAAATTAAGGATGAATCAAGGAACAGGATTTGGGTCGGACCATAGTGCTGGTCAAACAGAAACAACAGAGTTTGATGAGTCGTCATTTGCCTCAATTCAAAAGAGGAATTTGAAACTCATTAAACGTGGGAATGAAAAGGTAAATTTTAGGAATCTTATATATCATTTGGAGATATTTCTCTGGTAGAGCAAGGGCGCTTTTAAACTTTTGTGATATTGGATTTCCCTGAAAACCCTTCGATTTCCTGAGATTCTCAAGAATTACAAAAAAATAAAAAACCATGCAAAACAATACATTAGAAAAATACAAAAGAGCAATTAGAAAAAAATACGAGATAGAAAGAGAAGGAGAATACTTTGATTATTTGTACAAACCTTCTCGTGCAAAACTTCGTGATTTGTGCTGGCTCATTTTCGAAAATAACCCAACAAAAGAGGACTTGAATGTTTTTAGTAATCTATTGGGCTTAGATTTCGATCATACTCAAAAGAATAAGTTTAAGGAGAAGAAAGATAAGTTCAGACCTATTGAAACCTTCTTTAAAGGAGAAACAGATCCGTCCAGTATGGATGTCATCAATATGGCTGCAATTTTGGTTGATTTTCACCCTCGTCCTCTCAAGAAGTTTTACGAAAATTCTAAAAAGGAAGATGCAAAACCAATCAGGAAGATTGAAAAGGCTAAAGAGGTTTTTGAAAAGAAGAGTGCTGCTAAAAAAGAAAAGCCTGAAAAGAAATCTAAGAAAAGAAATTTCTTTAGGGATATTAAAAGTATGTTTTTCTAGAGAGGAGAATTATGAGTTAAAGATTTAAACACCATTATTTTAAAAATTGAAAAAATAAAAATTATGAATACAATTAGTAATATCTCTTTTGAAGAAAAGCATTGGCGACATACAGTTGCTGAAGAACAGGAAAGTACAATTACTGAATATGGATTGGCTGTTTTAAAGGCAAAAAGGGGTGAAGTAACCCAAATGAATGGGTTTTTAATTCGCCCACAAGCCTAAAACGTAAGTCCGCTTTGTATAGCACTCACAACGGTTGTTGACTATTTAAAGTGATGTTTGTACCATTAAAAAACGGCTATCCTTATGAGATAGCCGTTTTTCGTTGGTTAGTATTATGTTGGTTTATTAATTTTGTCCGTATATTTTAGCGTAAAGATCTTTGTAAATTTCTTTAATGATTTTACGTTTTAATTTTAGGGTAGGAGTAAGTTGTCCTCCGTCAATCGACCAAACGTCTGGAGTAAGTTCAAAACGCTTGATTTTTTCCCAGTGTCCGAATTTCTCGTTAATGGTTTCTACTTCTTCATCAATACGTTTGATAACCTGTGCGTTAGAGCTGATGTCTTTGTCGCTGTTTCCTAAAGTTATTTTGTGAATTTTAGCCCATTCTTTTACAAATTCAAAGTTAGGCTGAATGAAGGCTGCCGGCATTTTTTCGCCTTCACCAATCACCATGATCTGCTCGATAAAACGAGATTGTTTCATGGCGTTTTCAATCAACTGAGGAGCAATGTATTTTCCTCCCGAAGTTTTGAACATTTCTTTTTTACGATCTGTAATTTTAAGGAAACCTTCGCTGTCAATTTCTCCAATATCTCCGGTGTGGAAATAACCGTCTTGTAAAGCTTCGGCCGTTTTTTCAGGATCTTTAAAGTAGCCTAACATTACGTTTGGCCCTTTGCAAAGGATTTCACCGTCTTCGGCAATTTTAACTTCTACATTGCGAATTGGTTTTCCAACAGTTCCAATTTTAAAACCTTTGTTTCTTTGGTCGTTTACGGCAATTACCGGTGATGTTTCAGACAAACCGTAACCTTCCATTACCGGAATTTCAGCAGCAGCAAAAACTCTCGCTAAACGCGGTTGTAAAGCAGCACTTCCGGAAACCATTAAATCTAAGTTTCCTCCTAAACCTTCTTTCCATTTACTGAAAATAAGTTTACGGGCAATTTTTAACTGAAATTCGTACCAGGCGCCATTAGCACCGTAAGGCTGGTAGCGTAGTCCTAAATCAATGGCCCAGAAAAATAGTTTTTTCTTAATACCGGTTAATTCTGCACCTTTTGCGTAGATTTTATCGTAAACTTTCTCTAAAAGTCTTGGAACAGCTGTAATTACATTTGGTCGTACTTCTTTTAGGTTATCACTGATTTTATCAATCGATTCACCAAAGTAAACCGAAATACCATAATATTGATAGATGTATAAAATCATTCTTTCAAAAATATGACAAATAGGAAGGAAGCTTAAAGCCGAACTTTTTCCCGGATCAAACGGGATTCTTGGCGCGCTGTCTAAAACATTAGAAACAATGTTATGGTGAGAAAGCATAACTCCTTTTGGTCTTCCTGTTGTTCCGGAAGTATAAATAATAGTAGCTAAATCTTCTGGTTTAATACTGTCTTTTCTGGCTTCAACTTCGCTTTGGTTGCTGTCGTCTTCTCCTAGTGTTAACAATTCAGACCAGTGTTTGCAACCTTCAATTTCATTAAAAGAATAGACTTCTTTTAAAGTAGGAACGTTTGCTTTGATCGCGTTAACTTTGTCAAGTACTTCTGTATCGGATACAAAACAGAAAATACTTCCACTATGATTTAATATATATTCGTAATCTTCTTCGGCAATAGTTGGGTAAATAGGCACATTTTGAGCACCGGTTTGCAGGATACCAATATCCATAATATTCCACTCCGTACGATTGTTAGAAGTGATTAATGCAATTTTATCATCTTTTTGAACACCCATGCGCAATAATGCTCTCGAAATAGCATTTGCTTTTGCAATATATTCCTGGCTAGATGTCTTTTCCCAGACTCCGTTTTTTTTAGTTGCTAAGGCAACCTGAAGGTTATAAGTTTCTTGTTGATAATAGGGAAAATCAAAAAGGCGTGTGATTGAAACCATGTTAGTATATTGAATTTTATCGCAAATTAAATAAAAATTAGGTATAATTTTTATATTTATCGAAATTTATGGGAAAAATTATAAGTACTTTAGAAAATCTACGAAAACGTTTTCTTTTTTGTAGTAAAAGGTATAAAAATCAAGAAAAATTGATTTTTACGTAGTAATTATTGTACGTTATAATCTACATATTCTTTTACTCTTTCCCCCATCAGAAACATTTTTTTCTTGGTAAAATGGATAGAAAATTGTGTGTAATTCCACTCCTCACTGTCATTGGTACGGTACCAGAAAGTATAGGAAGCACTGTTGAAACCTTCTTTAAAAACCGGAATACCTTCTTCGGTACATTCAATTCCCCAGTTGATCTTTTTTTTGCTTAGATCTTCATATTGAATAATTCCTGTTCCGTCCGGATTTAAAATGGTAGAGGGTTCTTTTTTTCCGGCTGGCAAAAAAGTTCCGGGTACCGGATACCCAATAGTGGTGGTAATAAAATGGTCACGGACTTTATAAGTGATTCGGTCTACGTGAATTTGTGAATGTAATTTTACGGCACTAAATAATAAAGTAAAAAGAAATACTTGCAGGGTTTTCATTCTATGTAGGTTTAAGGGTTCTTGGAGCTGCCAAAAAATTCGGGGCACGAATTTTTTGGCGAATATAGTTCAATTTTCACTAGAAAAATGAATCCCGATTACAAGAATGATATTTTTTACTTTAATGTAATGTTACTCTGTCGAAAACTGATTTTCCAGTAATTTTTCTTTAAAATCAGATTTGAAGGTGTAAGCAAAAGTAAGCATCAGAGCGCGTGTGTCTGATTTTGAAGTACGGTTGTTACTGAACAAAGCTGTATTGTTTTTAAAACCGCTTTCAAGTGTGTTGAACATATCAGTTACCACTAAACCTAAACGGGCATTGCCTTTACCCAGTTTTTGCTGAAATCCCATATCAACATTATAGATCGGAATTCTTTTTCCCTGTGCAGTAGCGAGAGCCGAATTGTAATTTCCGATAATTTGCAGTTTTCCACCTTTCCAGGGAACAAAATTATTGATGATCTTTCCGTACCAGCTGAATGCATTGTTGACTACATCCTGAGCCAGATTGGAGGCATTTATATTTTGCTGAAAAGCGGTAATACTGATATTGGCATCATAGAATCCAATTGGCTTCAGACTGAAAATAGTTTCAAGACCGTAAGTAATGGTGCTTCCAATATTTCTGGGCTGTTGCAAAACCACTCCGTTGTCCTGTAATTCGGCATACTGTCTGATTGTATTGGTCGCGTTTCTGTAAAAAGCATTGGTCGAAAGGGAATATTTGGACCATTCTTTAGAATAGCCTGTCTCAATAATATGAATGATTTCCGGTTTTAAGTACGGATTTCCTCCATGCGGATTCAAGGCATCGGTAATATCAATAAATGGATTTAAGTTGTCTAAGTCCGGGCGGTTGATACGTTTGCTGTAGCCCATTTTTAGAAATTCGTCTGATGCTAAATTAAGTTGTAATGAGGCAGAAGGGAAAAGTTTTACATAATGATTGGAGAAGTTATCACTGTTGTTTTGCGTTTTTCCGTTGTTTGAAACCTGCTCGGCACGTAATCCTAAATTGTACTTCCATTTGGGAGTTTCTTTAGTGCCAATATAAGAGTTTAACATTCCGTAAACCGCGTTGATTTGCTCGTTGAATTTAAAGCCGTTGCTTGCTAAAGGATTTACAACGTATTCTCCATTTTTTTGATCTGCACTTTGAAAATCGGAGTCGAAGAATCGGAAGGTTCCTTTGTAGCCCGTCTCTAAAATGGTTCTTTCAGAAACCGGAAGCGCATAATTTACAATAGCGTTCGAGATATTTTCGTGTTCGTAATTGTGTGTTCTTTGCCATGCGGCATCACCAATCAGGTTGTAGTACTGATCGAATTGATAGGTATCGATATCAGTGTTTTCTCTGTGTTTATTGAAAGATGAGGTAATACTGGCGTTTAGGCTTTTTCGGTCATCGGCAAATTTTCGGTCGTAGCTAAAAGCAAGTTCGCCTACCTTAGAACGCTCGAGTTCCAAAGAATGTCTTTTATTGCTCGAGAAAAACTGATTAGCACTGTTGTTTACCTGCGTGTATAAAGTTTCGTCATTGTCCTGACTTTCCATATTTCCCAAAGCTTCAAAAGAAAAGTTGTTGTTTTCATTTGGTGAAAAATCAATGTTGAATTTCAAATTCTGCAAACCTTCTGTACGCTGGTCGCTTCTGTTTTGATTGATATAATGTTCGTCATCGATCAGGTAATTGATTCTCTCCCCTTTGATCTTTTTAGTTCTTCCGGCAAAGCGATTGTCGTACCCCAGTCCGAAATTCCATTTATCTGTTTTCTGATTTAAGAGCACAGAGCTGTTTAGTCTGCCTTTGGCACCAAAACCGCCTCCTAAAACCACCGCGCCATTCATGCCGCTTTGGTTGTTTTTTTTAAGTCTGATATTGATAATACCGCTTTCTGCATTCGCATCGTATTTAGCTGTAGGATTACTGATAACCTCAATACTTTCAATACTGCTCGCTGCAATTTGGTCCATATTGGTAATGGCAGAGTTTTTTCCGTTAATTAGAATCATAGGTGATTTTCCTCTTAAAGTAATTCCTCCGTCTGCATCCACAGCAACGGTAGGGATGTTTTTGAGCATATCGGTAGCAGTTCCGCCTGTTTGTGTAAGATTCGAAACGGCATTAAAAATGAAGCCTTCGTTGGTTTTTTGAATTTGCTTTTTATGAGAATTTACGACAACAGTGTTTAACAGATTAGTGTCCGTTTTTAAAGTTATGGTTCCAATAGAAATTGGAGATCCTGTAAATTTTACTTTTTGCGTAACGGTTTTAAAACCGATTAATTTGAACTGAATTTTATATTCACCTGAAGTAACATGGTCTAAAGAAAAATTTCCGGAAGCATCTGTAACGGCATATCCGGCAACTTTTGTTGAATCGGCAGTGTTTTTTAAAACCACATCGACAAATTCGATGGCCAGTTTTCCGTCAGAAACAGTTCCTTTTACAGAAGAATTTTGGGCAAACGTGACTTGGCTTATAATAAGTAAGAGGAGTAAAAGCGATAATTTTAATGTCCATTTTTTCATGAAACAAAGATATCTATCACATTAAAAATGTGGGAAAAAGTAGCCTTAAGATAGAATTAAATTAGTCTTAGAGTCTTTTTAAATGGAGGTTTTTTTGAAAAGGTGAGATGTGAGATGTGAAAAGTGAATGGTGAAAATCTGTGAAGTCTTTGGCAAAAAATGCAGCCGATAAATTCGGATGTTCTTAATTGAAATATATTTTTTAGCTTTTCTCAATTCTTTTTCCGGCATTTATAAAAGCGTGAAACGTTGTTGTTTCTGTCTTTTGTATTTCTGATTCTCATCGGGAGGTGTTTTCCTATGAATTTTATTCAGAAGTTTTGTGAATAATACTGTTTGTTACAGGAATAATACCATTTGATACAAGTATAAAATGCACAAAAAACAGGTGTTATAACTTTGGTTTGAATTTAAAGAGGAAGAACACTTCTTAAGAGGTATTGTAAATCATTAAATGATGACTAAAAAATGAATTACTATTATATAATTAAAATAAATTTAATGAAACACATTTCTCAAAACAAAATTTACGTCTTATTAGTTGTTGCCTTATTGTCGTTAGGAGCATGTAGTAAAAATGTAGAGGATCCGGTAGTTGATAATACAGGAGGTACGGGTGATAAAGAAGACAGTGATGTTGGTAAGGGGCTCGAATATTCCTCTTTTGAAGTAAATCTGCCTGAAAATCTTCGGCCACTAACTAATGATGCTTATGCTATTTATGCCGTAAAGCCAAGCATCCGCTTTTCTGTTAACGAAGATGGTAATCTGGATACTTATTGGGAAGGAGAATTAGCACCAACTGCTGACGGACACCGTCATTTAAGCAGAATTTCCCTTACTAGTAAATCTATTGTTTCTGAAATTTCTTTTCCTCAAGTACTAAATTTAGGTAATACCACTTTCCTGGGTTACGAGTATTTTGGTAATAATCGTTACATGATGGGAGCATCGGAAGTAAACACAGATGACATTGCACGAAAGAGGCCTGTGTACTATTGTTTTGATGGCTCAGGTAACGTAAAGTACTCCATAGATTTGTGGCAGGCTCCTCCTGACCCCTCAGATACTCATGCGGCAGGAAGATCCGGACAGGGTATTGTCGTTTACAATAAAAAACTGGATAATTTTGGTATTTATTTAGCTCGCAGAGGAATGGGTGAGCATCAGGCAGCCTGGCTTAGCTTTCACGAGGCAGCGACAGGCAAGCAAACATTTGTGCGCCCTTGGTATATATCCCATAACTTCGACCAGAGGTTATTACCCCTAAATGATGGACGTTATCTTGCGTCTGCCCATGCAGATGCGTTGCCCTCAAGAGGTCTTTTAATAGAAGCCTGGAAATTTAATGATGACCCGTTTAATCGTACATGGTCAAATGTTTTTCCGCTTCCCAATTCTGCAACTGGAAATGATAATATTACCAATACAGCTACCGGTGATATATTAGAATTGCCCAATGGAAATATTGCCGTTCTTTATACTACACAACATGAGTTTACTGCTAATGATTTACGTCGTGATCTTCGCTTGTCTATATTTTCGGGCGTAGGTGCTGCAAAGGGAAGCGCAGTCAAAGTTAAGGATGTTTGGTTAACCAGTTATAAGGCTACAGAAACTGCCGGCTGGGGAGCGCAGATGGCTCATTATTCAGAGGGAAAAATATTTATAGCCTGGAATGTCTTTGATATGTCTAAAAATGATAAAGTTTTAAAAACCTCGCTTGCGACCGTGGATTATGATGCGAATGTGCTTACTACTAAAGATGTTTCTTTGTCTAATGGGAAGGACGATAATTCCCGACTGGTACAGCCTAGTCAAATTATTAGAAAGACAAATGACGGAAAGTATTTGGTTTTTATGTCTGAAGGCTCTGCTCCAAACAAGCTTCGCGTTAATTTGGTAGCGATTAATTAATACAGATAAAAATTGTTTTAAGAGTTTTGAAAAAGCTTGATGATCAGTTAATTTGAGTTGTACTCTTTTTTTTAAATAAAAAAAAAACGCCCGATAAATTCGGGCGTTTTTAATAAAAATATACTTTTAGTTTTTCTCAATCCATTTTCTGGCATTAACAAAAGCTTCGTGCCAAGGTGAAACCTCGTCGTTTCTGTCTTTTGGATAATGTGCCCAGTTCCATTGGAAGGTTGAACGCTCGATGTGAGGCATCATTACCAAATGTCTCCCGGTTTTGTCACATAACATTGCTGTGTTGTAATCAGATCCGTTAGGGTTGGCAGGATAACCTTCGTAAGCATATTTAGAAACAATGTTGTAATTTTCTTCGGCTAAAGGCAATTTGAATTTACCTTCTCCGTGAGAAACCCATACTCCTAAAGTACTGCCGGCCAACGTCGATAGCATTACCGAGTTGTTTTCCTGTACTTTTACAGAAGTAAAGATACTTTCGTGTTTCTGACTTTCGTTGTGAAGCATTTTTCCGTGAACTTCATGCTCCGGATTGATCACTTCTAATTCCATGAACAATTGACATCCGTTACAAATCCCGACAGATAGCGTATCTTCTCTTTTAAAGAAATTATCGAGAGCGGTTTTTGCTTTTTCGTTGTATAAGAAAGCTCCGGCCCATCCTTTGGCAGAACCTAAAACATCTGAATTAGAGAAACCTCCAACAGCTCCAATAAACTGAATGTCTTCCAGTGTTTCACGTCCTGAAATCAAATCGGTCATGTGAACGTCTTTTACATCAAAACCGGCTAAGTACATAGCATTTGCCATTTCACGCTCAGAATTACTTCCTTTTTCACGGATAATAGCCGCTTTTGGTCTCTCGACTCCGCTCGAGATGACTGGCGCCTTTCCTGTGAAATGTGCAGGGAAAGTATAGTTTAAAGCCTGATTTTTATAGTTTTCAAAACGTGCCTGTGCTCTTCCGTTTTTAGATTGTTTTTGATCTAATAAATAAGAAGTCTCGAACCAGATGTCTCTGTATTTCGCAACATCCAGATTATAAGTTCCAAATTCCAAACTTGGTGTACTTTGAACGGAACCAATTTTGAAGAATTCGATGTTGTTGGCATTTAACTTAGCTTCAACAGCAGCATCTGATTTTGCCTGAAAAACAATACCAATGTTTTCTGCAAAAAGGATTTTCAATAAGTCTTTTTCTGCGAAAGCGCTGAAGTCAATTTTTGCCCCAAGGTTTACATCTGCAAAACACAATTCTAATAAAGTTGTGATCAAACCACCGCTTCCGATATCATGTCCGGCTAAAATTTGGTTGTCACCAATTAATTCCTGAATGGTATTAAAGGCATTTTTGAAGAAAGAAGCATCTTTAATAGTAGAAGTTTCTTTTCCGATTGTATTTCTGATTTGTGCAAAAGAAGAACCTCCTAATTTGAAATCATCCTGAGACAAATTGATATAATAGATTGAATCTCCGTTTCTTTGTAAAACAGGTTCTACTACTTTTCTGATATCGGTACAATTTCCTGCTGCCGAAATAATAACCGTTCCCGGTGCAATTACTTCGTCGTTTGGATATTTTTGTTTCATCGAAAGGGAATCTTTTCCGGTTGGAATATTGATTCCTAATTCGATTGCAAATTCAGAACAGCCTTCTACAGCAGCGTACAAACGAGCGTCTTCACCTTCGTTTTTACAAGCCCACATCCAGTTGGCAGATAATGAAATACCTTTTAACTGATCTTTAATTGGTGCCCAGATAATATTTGATAACGATTCTGCAATAGCATTTCTGGATCCCGCAACCGGGTCAATCAAAGCAGCGATAGGAGCATGCCCGATCGAAGTAGCGATTCCTTCTTTACCTAAATAATCCAGAGCCATAACTCCAACATTATTCAAAGGCAATTGTAATGGTCCTGCATTTTGCTGTTTGGCTACTTTTCCACCCACACAACGGTCTACTTTATTGGTTAACCAGTCTTTTGATGCAACCGCTTCTAAACGCAAAACGTCTTGTAAATAACTTTCGAAATCTGCTGTGTTGTAAGCAACATCAGCATATTTTCTATCAATTGTTTTATCGGTCATAACCGTTTTTGGAGAACTTCCGAAGAAATCTTCCAAAGCATAATCCATCGGTTTTGAACCGTTTGTTTTAGATTCGAATGTAAAACGGTGATCGCCCGTTACGTCTCCAACCTGATACATTGGCGAACGCTCTCTGTCGGCAATTCTTTGTAAAGTATCGATATCTTTTTGACCAATAACCAATCCCATTCTTTCCTGAGATTCGTTACCGATAATTTCTTTTGCAGAAAGCGTAGGGTCTCCAACAGGTAATTTGTCTAAGTCGATTAATCCTCCGGTTTCTTCCACCAATTCAGAAAGACAGTTTAAGTGTCCTCCAGCTCCGTGATCGTGAATTGAAACAATAGGGTTATTATCGCTTTCTACTAAACCACGAATCGCATTGGCAGCACGTTTTTGCATTTCAGGATTCGAACGCTGAATCGCGTTTAACTCAATTCCTGAGCCAAAAGCTCCGGTATCTGCAGATGATACTGCAGCACCACCCATTCCGATTCTATAATTTTCTCCTCCAAGAATTACGATTTTATCACCTTCTTGTGGTTTCTTTTTGATTGATTGATCCAGTTTTCCGTAACCGATTCCACCCGCCTGCATGATTACTTTATCGTAACCAATTTTACGGTCGTTTTCTTCGTGTTCGAATGTTAAAACAGAACCTGTAATTAACGGCTGGCCAAATTTATTTCCAAAATCAGAAGCTCCGTTTGAAGCTTTGATCAAGATATCCATTGGAGTTTGGTACAACCATTTTCTTTCTTCAACAGCATTTTCCCATTTTCGGTCACCCTGAGCGGAGTCGAAGGACTTTAAACGTGAATAGGATGTCATGTAAACCGCAGTTCCTGCTAATGGCAATGAACCTTGTCCTCCGGCTAAACGGTCACGAATTTCTCCTCCTGATCCCGTTGCTGCTCCGTTGAAAGGTTCTACAGTGGTTGGGAAATTGTGTGTTTCGGCTTTTAGCGAAATAACAGAATCGAATTCTTTAATTTCGTAAAAATCTGGTTTGTCAGCTGTTTTTGGTGCAAATTGCTGCACTTTTGGTCCTTTTACAAAAGCAACGTTGTCTTTGTAAGCAGAAACAATATCGTTAGGATTTTCCTGTGATGTTTTTTTAATTAATTTGAATAAAGAAGTTTCTTTTTCTTCTCCGTCAATCACAAATGTTCCGTTGAAGATTTTGTGACGACAGTGCTCTGAGTTTGCCTGTGAGAAAGCAAAAATCTCTGAGTCAGTAAGTTTTCTTCCTAATTTAGTAGAAAGATTGTTTAAGTAATCAACTTCTTCTTCGCTTAAAGCTAATCCTTCTGTTGTATTGTAAGCGGCAATATCATCAATTTCCAGAATAGGTTCTGGTTGCACATTGATCGTGAAAATTTCCTGATCTAATTGGCTGAATTTCTGTAATAACATTGGGTCAAAATCTGAAAAATCAGCTGTTGCCGGATGAAATTCTTCAATTCTGATAATGCCTGTAATACCCATGTTTTGAGTAATTTCTACAGCATTTGTACTCCATGGAGTGATCATAGTGGCACGAGGACCAACAAAAAAATCCGTCAGTGCGGATTTTTCGATCTTATTGGAGTCGGCAAAAAGCCAGTTTAGTTTTGAAATGTCTTGAGCCGAAATTTCGTTTTGCGTCTGTACTGCAAAAACAGTTTTGCTTTGGTTTTCAAAGAAATGGATCATTGTGATGTGTAGTTTGTTGTATTGAAGTGCAAATTTAGTTTAAATATCTAGCAAGCGCAAATTTGAAAACAAACTCTTTTAAAAAATATGATACCGTTCTGAAATTGGGATATTGTCGTGCAAAGTTTTTATTTTCACGCAGATTCAGCAGATTCTAGAATGCTGGAACTATTTATAAGTAGTTCCAAAAAAAATCTGCTAAATCTGAGTGAAAAGTATTTTTAGTTAATGATTATTTTCCTGATGCTAGTTTTCGAATCTTTAACAATTTTTAAAATATAAATACCACTTGGTAAATGACTTACTGAAATGGTGTTTTCTGTAGTGTTCTGTTTTTCAAAAACTTTCTGTCCTGAGAAGGAAACGATTTCTACAGCATAAGAAGAGCCAGATTCGCTTAAATTTATATTGAAATTCCCGTTAGAAGGATTCGGATAAACGATAATTCCGTTATAATCTGCAATGTTTTCTTCTCCTCCAGCTACAGTAGACTGTACTTTTTTGCTGCCTAAATTAGCACAGGTATCTTGTGAAAATGAATCCCATTGTGCACTCAGATTAAAAGTGGTACTTGGTGAAGTTACAGTTGATTTTCTTCTTAAAGTAACGTCAGCTCCAAAATTAGCAGTTCCGCCATTGAAAGTTCCGATGATGTCGATTAAAACGCCATTTTTGAATAAACCAATAGGATCATTTCCGTTAAAGGCCATTTCAGTTGCTGTTGTCGAAATATTAGCCGCACTGGTTGAATAACAGCTTGAAGATATGGAGCTGTTTACAATGACAAATTTACTTCCCGTGGCTAAGGTTCCGCTCAAAGCCAAACCGGTACTCCAGGAACCGGAACCGTTTGTTTGTTTTTTTATCGTATACGAAGCTAAACTCACAGAACTTCCGGTGTTATTGGCAATTTCAATTGCTTTATTGTTTCCGGAACCTTCGACGTATTCAGAGAAAAGAAGATCCGTTGTAGATCCTGTTCCGCCGCTGTCGGTTGTAACTGAAATGGTATTGCTTGAAGCGGAAACATTTCCTGCGGCATCTTTTGCTTTTACATAAATAGAATAAGCTGTTGCCGCGGTTAAACCTGTTATTGTTGTAGTTACACCAGAAACAGTGGTTTTTAAAGCGCTGTTTGCATAAACATCATAAGCTGTAACGGCTACATTATCGGTAGAAGCAGTCCAGGATAGTGTAATAGAAGTTGCTGTTTTTGCAGTCGAAGCTAAGCTTGTCGGCGCAGTTGGAGCCTGAGTGTCTGAAGAAGGTGTTCCTCCCCAAATTTGATTGACATATTCCGGATGATCAATATAAGGGTTTCTATTGTTCTGACGGGCATAAATCGCATTGTTTCGGGCAATTTCCCTTGCGCTTACAGGATCTTGTGTGTGCCAGGTTATTAGAAGATTTAAGAATGCCGTAGTAAAAACTTTATTGCCGGAACCGTCAAACATAGGGAAAGAGTAACCCGCAACGGTATTTTCATAACGAGTAGCAAAATAAAAATACATTCTGGCAATATCGCCTTTGAATTCGTTTATAGGTTCGAAAACAGTTCCTGAGTATCCGGATACCGAACTGGAGCCTAATTTACCTCCGTTTTGAGAAGTGTAAGTAGCAGAACTAACAGTTCCGTGAGGATAATTGGATCGGATTCCGTTTACTTTTCCATCTGTCGGAGTGATAAAATGAGCGTCGGATACCATTGGAGATTGTTCGTTAAAAACCGATTGCGGAATGATATGCTCTCTGTTGTAGCAGTCACCTTCTGCAACGTAGTTCCCACAACGCTGTGTTGATCCTGTGGTATAATTGTATGGGTCAGTTCCGGATGGGTTTTCGGAATACATGTCTAAAACAGTTCCGTCGTTTTCAAAAAAATTATCGACATCGGAGGTTTGATAAGTGGTGTACAATCCCGCATATCCGTTATCGGTATGACCTTTAATAATGTTGTACAATTGTGTTTTTAACGTATAACCTGTTCCTGTTGCGGTGTTGTAATAGCCGGTGGGAATTTGCGCAAATGCCGTTGCGGCAAACATCAATAACAGTAAAAAGTAGTTTTTTTTCATAGTTAATAGTCTTTAAGATTTGGTTGTTTTTCTGTTTTTAAAATACTGAATTTTAGAATGTTGAAAATCAGTTTTAGCAAATCTACTATTTTTATGAATTATATAAGTTAAGTGATGTTTAATTTTGGATATATTTTCTTACGAGTGTTTTTTTGGGGTAGAAAATGTTTAACGTGTGAAGTTTTTTGCCATGAATTGAACGCAGTTTGTCATTTCGACCGAAGGGAGAAATCGCACGCGAAACTCCATCCCAATTGTCGCCAATCTTTGTCGAATTCTGCGTGCGATTTGCTTCGCCTGTTCACTGTCGCTCGAGTCTCCCTTCGGTCGAAATGACATGAAAGGAAATCTGTCGAAGTTAAATTTTAGAGGGCATAAAACTACTTAGGAAAAGCGGCGCTCTGATAAGCTCCTAAATCCGGAGGAGAAGTTCTCGTTTTTCCAATAATGTCTAAAGGAATATTGTAGGCCTGGTTTCCTTTCGCGAAAGCGGAGGAAGTATTGTTAATGTTGAATAGGTTTTTAGCAACATTAAAGAACTTGGGATTTTCATTCAGAATGATCTGGTTGTAGTGTGCCGGGTCCGTTTTGAACTGGTAATCCGGATTGGTGGAAGAACTGCTGAATTTTAGCAAACAATTATTGAGTTGGTACACAAAGGCGGCAGTGGTTTTTTTGTTTAAATTGAACTCGTTGGTTCCCGATCCGTAAATGATACAGTTGTTAAAAGTTGCCTGTGTCAGCGGATTTGTTTCCGGAACAGCATTGGCCAGACTGTTGCTGAGGCTAACTGCAAATTGAGAATTATTTGACCAGCTGTTGTTGAAGGTACAATGGGTGAATTTGTAATCTCCCCCGTATACACAAGACAAACTGGCGAGACCGGCATAATTGATAACAATGTTTTCTCCATTTATACGGGCATTTTGTGCCAGTATTCCATATTCTACACTGTTGTAAATCTGAGTGTTTTTGATTTCAATAGTCGAAGCAGGATCCGGATTCTTGAAATTTAAACCAATGACCGCATTTTTCAGGGTAAGATGATTGATAGCATGATTGGTGCTTCCGTTAGCAAAAATAACAGAGTTCCACTGCCCGGGAATATTGTCGTAAAGGGATTCTAATCGATCGCCTTCAAAAACAACTTCATTTTCTAATTTTGGAGTTGAAGAAGTGGTTCCTTTAATTTGTAAAGAAGCTTTATCGTCGACAAAAAGACCTGAATTGGCATGGAAGTATACGCGTGCACCTGCTTCAAAAGTCACCGTTTTGTTTTTAGGAACACCGGCAAATCCGTAGATAACATAAGGTTTTTGTTTGGTGAAAAGCAATTCGTTTCCGTTGACAGGATCGTTATCATTCAGGTAAAAACCATCTACATCTTTGCCATCAATTTTAATTTTCTCTTTGGTTCCATCAGGATTTTGTTGTGGATAAAGAAAAACAGCATCCTGAATCAGTGTGACCAAAGCGACTTGTTGTAGATTAGCGCCGCTGTCAAACTGAATCTGATCGGTATATAAAAAATCGGTTGGATTTGCATCTGTAATATCTGCGGTGGTTTCTACAAAAATGTACAAACTGTCTTTAGCTAAAAGTGTGACGTCTTTGAAAATTTTACCATTGTTTCCACTCATGCCGTCAACCGTCATTCTGTATTTTGAATTTAAACCGTTTTTGAGCTGAATAATAGGAATGGAGATGTCGTTTTTACTTCGGTTGTATACTTTAAGTTGGTAAGTAGCAGAGCCAATATTCTTGAAAACAGTGTCCAAATAAACGGTGTCTTTTGAAAACTTTAAATCTCCGGAACTGGCAACGGTATCAAAATCAGTTCGACAAGAACTAAAAGCTAGAATTATTCCGAAAATGAAGAGTACAAAGTATTGACGCATTTGAATGATTTTTTTGCCACGGATTAAAAGGATTAGAATGATTTTGCACGCAGCAAAAATATAATCTGTAATAATCTGTGCAATCTGTGGCATAAAAAAAAGTCTCAGCAACAGATTAACAATTAATGTTTTTGTAAAAATAACAAAAAACTTACACGTTTGAAGTGGATTTTTAATTTTAGAATGGGATTTTCAAATTTGTATCTCATCTTTTCTTTAATTTTACGTTTTTAAAGACTATTTTAATGAATTATACAAAAGAGCAGATTTTAGCGCGCTGTAATGAGTTCTCAAAAAACACATTGATGGAAACGCTAAAAATAGAATATATCGATGCAGGGCCTGATTTTTTAACTGCAAAAATGCCTGTAAATCCTTCTGTTCATCAGCCAATGGGCTTGTTACACGGTGGAGCTTCAGTAGCTCTGGCAGAAAGTGTTGGTAGTGCAGCATCCTTCTTTTTTATCGATATGAAAGAACAGGAAGTACGTGGCATAGAAATTTCGGCAAATCATTTGAAAAGTATTCGGGAAGGCTGGGTTTTTGGAACGGCAAGAATCATTCACAAAGGAAGAAGTATTCACTTGTGGGAAATCAAGATTACGGATGAAGAAGGAAATCTGATTTCGCTTTGCAAACTGACCAATATGGTTTTGGAAAAAAAGAAAACAGTATAGGAAGTATGAATGATTTTTTTTCTAAAATTAAAGTACAGTACGAAAAGTGTTTACCTTTTGTAATGTACTCTAAACCGAATTCTACTACCATTTTTGCGCTTTTGCAGCAAAATGACACGTTACATAAAATCTCCGATTACAAGGAAAAAGGTTTTGTTTTTGCTTCTTTTGGTGAAAAACAACTGATATTGATTCCGGAGAATGAATCCGAAATTTTAACAGCAGAACAGCTGGAAATTGCTTTTGAGGCTGCTGAAATTGAAGATTCAGGGATTGATAACGAGGCCAGGTTACACTATGAAGTATTGGTTTCAAAAGGAATTCAGGCGATTCAAAACGATGAGTTCAAAAAAGTAGTGCTGTCCAGAAGCGAAAAAGTAACTTTAAGCGAGTTCGATTTTGTGTCTACTTTTCAGCACCTGATTCAATTGTATCCCACGACTTTTTCATATGTTTTTTTTCATCCAAAAATTGGTTTGTGGATGGGAGCCACACCGGAACGATTGCTGAAAGCCAATGGAAATGTTTTTGAAACAGTGGCTTTGGCCGGAACACAAAAAGCAACCCTGGAAACGGATATTTTATGGCAGCAAAAGGAGAAAGACGAGCAGCAATATGTTACGGATTTTATTGTAAAAAGATTACGTGAAGTAGCTTCTTCTGTAGATGTGTCTGAACCTTACAGTGTAAAAGCTGGATCGATCTGGCATATCAAAACAGATATTTCGGGAGTTTTAAATGATAATTCGACGCTTGAGGAAGTAATCGATACATTACATCCAACACCAGCAGTTTGCGGTCTGCCAAAGAAAAAGGCGAAGGCATTTATTATTGAGAATGAAAATTACGACAGGACTTTTTACACGGGATTTCTAGGGGAGTTGAACAGCAGTTTTGCTCATGATGAGATCAGTTCTGATTTCTACGTAAATTTACGAAGCATGCAAATTCAGGAGAATAAGGCGATTCTTTACATGGGTTGCGGTATTACAAAAGAAAGCGTTCCGGAAAAGGAATGGGAGGAAAGCGTGAACAAGTCGATGACAATGAAAAGAGTTTTGAAGATAAAATAAGTTGGAAAAAAGTTTCAAGTTTTGTTGTTAACCTGAAACCTGAAACAAAGAAAACCTGAAACCTGAAACAAAAAAAAGAAAAAGAGTAAAGAGAATAGACAAAACATCAATTTTGATTTTTGACATTGATATTAAAAATTATGAAACTAGACATATTAGCATTTGGTGCACATCCTGATGATGTAGAATTGGGTTGCGCAGGAACAATTTTAAAAGAAGTATCACTGGGTAAAAAAGTGGGTATTGTCGATTTGACACGTGGAGAGTTAGGAACGCGTGGTACGGCGGAAATCAGAGATGAAGAAGCAAAAGAGGCAGCGAAGATATTAGGAGTTTTGGTTCGTGAAAATCTGGGCATGCGTGATGGCTTTTTTACGAATGATGAAAAACACCAGCTGGAGGTTATTAAAATGATTCGAAAGTACAAACCAGAGATTGTATTGTGTAATGCAATTGATGACCGCCATATCGATCACGGGAAAGGGAGTAAATTAGTTTCGGATGCCTGTTTTTTGTCTGGATTGGCAAAAATCGAAACCTCGATCGATGGAGAGCGTCAGGAAGCCTGGCGACCAAAGGTGGTGTACCATTATATACAGTGGAAAAACATAGTGCCTGACTTTGTAGTGGACATCACAGGTTTTGAAAAGAAAAAGGTTGAAGCAGTTTCGGCATATAAAACTCAGTTTTATGATCCGAATTCGAAAGAACCTGCTACGCCAATTACGAGTAAAAACTTCTTTGAGAGTTTAGATTATCGTGCGAAGGATCTAGGAAGGCTTGTTGGGAAAGATTTTGCTGAAGGTTTTACTGTTGAAAGGTGTTTGGCTGTCAATAGTTTAGAAAATTTACTGTAAATTTTTCATTTTTTTCTTTGTAGAACTCAACATTAGTTATATATTTGCACTCGCTAAGCAGAAATGCACAAGCAGAAAAATGGTGGTTGTAGCTCAGTTGGTTAGAGTAGCGGTTTGTGGTGCCGCGGGTCGCCGGTTCGAACCCGGTCAGCCACCCAGAAATTTAAAGCCTTGAAGAAATTCAAGGCTTTTTTTGTTTTTATACAAAAACGAATCTTGAGAGTTTTAAAATTTCAGGTTTCAGGTTTCAGGTTTCAAGTTCCAAGTTCCAAGTTTCAGGCTTCCGTTTCGAGCTTTGTGGGTAATATAGTAAGCTGTTGCTCTAAAAGAGTCTTAGCGACAGCATAGTGCAAAGCACTATGATCTGAGTTAGGTAGTGTCGTCCAGAAAAGGAAAGAGCAGATCAGCTACAGAATTTCATTATCAAATAAAAAAAATAATTTTCTATGATTTTAATCATGTAATGGGTTGAAGTTCAGTACTACCTTTACAATGTAAAAGATAAGTTCTTAACCTATAAGATATGGTCTAATAAATTAAAAATGGTAGCACTGTAAGGTAGATCCTAGCATTTCTCCTGAATCGAATTTAAAATTTGGAATCTGAATAATTTGTAATAAACCCCAATAATTACAAAAAAATCTAAAGGACAATTTCGATTCAGGAGTTTTTAATTAAAAAGGGGTGGTTGTGAAATAATAAGTAATGAAACTTACAGCGTTTATGAAGATTCTTAAAGCTTTTTTAGTGGATTTGGTGAGCTGGTGAGAGAAATAAATAAAAAAGCATGATTCTAAAAAAAATCATGCTTTTTTGTTTATTGTAATTTAGTTTGTGAACTATCTTATTTCATCAAAGGTATTCCCTTGTTTAATGTCTCCGGTTTGGAAACCTTTTTTGAACCAGAACATTCTTTGTGCGGATGTACCATGAGTAAAGGAATCCGGAACCACTTGTCCCTGCATTTTGCTCTGAATGGCGTCGTCTCCAACAGCGTTGGCTGCACTTAAGGCTTCTTCAATATCGCCGGCTTCTATATATTGTTGGTTGTCATGAGCCCATACTCCGGCATAAAAGTCGGCTTGTAATTCCAGTGCTACAGACAGTTTATTGGCTTCGGCCTCACTTTTTCCTTCCTGTGCTTCTCGCATTTTTGCCGAGGTCCCCAGTAGTGTTTGTATGTGGTGGCCAATTTCGTGCGCTATAACGTACGCAATAGCAAAATCGCCACCTTGGGCACCAAATTTAGTTTTTAGTTCTTCAAAGAAGCCTAAATCCATATATACCTTTTGGTCTCCCGGGCAATAAAATGGCCCGGATGCAGATGATGCACCTCCACAGGCTGTGTTTACGGATCCTCTGAAAAGTACCAATTTAGGTTTTTTATAAGTAAGTCCTTCTGCTGCGAATTTTTTCTCCCAGGTGTCTTCGGTTTTAGCTAAAACAGATCTTACGAAATGTCCCATTTCTTCATCTTCTTTACTCAATGGGGCAGCAGTCTCAGTGGCTTGTTGTCCGCCTTGCATTTGCTCCAATACATTACCTACCGTTTGGCCGGTTTCACCACCAAAAACATTTAATAATAGAATAATAATTCCGATAACGCCACCGCCAATGGCAACTTTTCCACCAGAAATTGATCTTCGGTCTTCAACATTATCGCTTTCTCGCGTTCCTTTCCATTTCATAGTAATTTGGATTTTAGTTCGTAAAGGTTTGTGTTGTACGAATTTATATTTTTTTTAGGAATAATGACGTAATAGCCGAATTTAGTTTTGCATTATTTTAGCCATTTTACTAAAGCTTCTTCGACACTGCCTTTCATTATGGGCTTAGAGATGTAGTCATTCATTCCGGCAGAAAGGCATTTGTTGCGTTCCTCTTTTTCGGCGCCGGCTGTTACGGCAATGATTGGAATGTCTTTTCCTATAATGGTATTTCTGATGGCTCTTGTGGTTTCATAACCGTTCATAATAGGCATCTGAATGTCCATAAAAACCAAATCAGGATTGATGTTTTCAAACTGACTTACGGCCTCGTAACCATTTTCGCATTCGTGTATGTAGGCACCGCTATATAAATTTTTGATGATGGTTTTTAAAAGCAGCATGTTGACCTTATTGTCTTCGACAATCAAAAAGGTAATGCTTTTTTGATCTGAAACCGGGTCGTCGGAATTTAGTTCGAGACTGGTATTTTGAAGTTCGGTATTGTATTTCTCGCTAATGCTTTGATTGCTTGTTTTTAAGTTCAGGTCAAAATAAAAATTACTTCCTCTGTCGATTTTACTTTCCAGCTGTAAGCGGCTTTCCATTAAAGCAAGCAATTGATTTGAAATTGTCAGTCCTAATCCTGTACCTCCAAATTTTCTCGTCGTAGAGCTATCCTCCTGAGAAAAGGCTTTGAAGATTTTCTTCTGATTTTTTTCGAGAATTCCAATTCCGGTATCCACCACCGAAAATCGGATAATGCAATCGTTGTTGCTGCTTTTTTCTAAAACGGAAACATTAAGCTTGATAGAGCCTTTGTTGGTAAACTTAACAGCATTTGAAAGCAGATTGATTAAGATTTGTTTGATACGCACAATATCTGTCCAGATGTATTTGGGAACATCGGGTGCGACATTTAATTCTAACTGCAGATTTTTTTGATTGGATTCGTATACAATTAAATCAAAAACTTGTCCGAGTACTTTTTTGATGTCGTATAAATCGATAAAAAGTTCCAGTTTGCCCGCTTCGATTTTAGAAAAATCAAGAATGTCATTGATGATATCCAGTAGCGAATGCGCTGACTGGTTAATCGTAGTCATGTATTTTTCCTGAATTTCTTCAAGGCCGGTATTCATCAGTAAATGTGTGAAACCAATAATGCCATTCAAAGGAGTTCTGATTTCATGCGACATATTGGCCAGGAAATCAGATTTAGATTTATTGGCTGCCTCAGCAAGCTGTTTGGCTTTTATGGCATCTTCACTTTCTTTTTTGTTGGTGATGTCGAAATAAATTCCACCCACAAATTCAATTTCATCCCCTTTTTTAATCACGTCTCCAAATTCTTCTACCCAGATAAACTCGCCGGTTTTCCGCCGGATGCGATAGATATTGTGCAGCGGCATTCCACTTTGTAAATTATCGATTTGGTTGTTGATCACTTCGTCTTTGTCATCAGGATGAATAAGAGATAAAAAGGATAAATTATTTTCAATAAACTCTGATTTGGAATAACCGGTAAGATTTAAAATTTCATCGTTGAGAAATATCTTAGTAGAGAAAGCATCAAATTTTGACAAGTATACCGTGCCGGGAATGTTGTTGGCGATTAATTTGAATTTTTCCTCACTTTCGAGAATTTTGGTTTCGTTTCGGTTTCTTTCCAGTGCCGATGAGATGTTATTTGCCAGAACCTGAAAGATGTAAATTTCTTCTTCAGACCATTTTCGCTCTTTGGTGCAATCGTCGAAGCCTATGAATCCGGTAAAGATATCGTTGATGTACAGCGGTAATATCAGAATCGATTTGATTTCATTGGCAATCAGTAGTTGTTTGAAAAAAGTATTGTCTAGTTTGCGGGTAAGTGTATTGACGATTTTTTTGTTCTGAGCAGCGTCGTAGATTTCTTGTAATTGATCTTTTGTTAATCGCTGTAATTTTGTGATCTGATGCTCAATACCCTGTCTGGACCATTTGTATTTCTGACTTACGGTATTTGTTGTAAAATCTTTTTCGTAGTAGTACATATGGTCTACTTTAGCTGCTTTTCCAATTAAATTGTAGGTCTCCTGAAACATTTCCTGAGTAGATTTACTCATTAGAAATTTTTCGGTACACAGCGAAAGTGCAGACAATAGCTGACTTTTGAATTCTAATTTTTTTTCGGCCTCCAAACGCATTTGTGAGGAGATTGCCAATGAGATTACATCCGAAATGGTGCGGGCGTAATTGATATCCTCGTTGTCCCAGTTTCTTTTTTCTTCGGTACTTTCAAAGCAAACAACTCCAACAAGCTGTCCGTTTAAAAATATAGGGACATCCAACATCGATTTGATGTGGTTTTTAGTAAAGTATAATTTTTGAAATTCGGATGTTTCGAGCTTATTGAAAACGTCCGGAGCATTTATGATTGCTTTGCTTTTAAGCGTTTCAAAGTAAATTGGATAGGATTGTTTGTCCAGTATATTTTTGTCATTAAGATGCTGTTTGTCAATGCTGAAAAGATTCTTGCAGCTGATTAAGTCTTTATGACATTTCCAAAAGCTCACCCGATTGGTTTTGGTTACTATTGCGGCTTCTTTTATGATAAAATCAATAACCGTATTTAAATTGTCGTATTGGCTAAAATCTGTAGTCGAGAGTTTATTAATCGAATTGTTATACGATTCGATTTTCTTCAGACGTTTTCTTTTGTCGTTCTCAATATTTCTAATTTCAGTAATGTCACGGGCTATTCCGGCAAAGCCAATTGTTTGTCCGAGGTCATTTTTTCGAACAATAATCTTTTGCGAAATCCAAAGCTTTTTCCCGTTTTTCTTCAGAATAGGAATCTCTATAGTGGGGAAATTATTTTCATTCATTTCCAGGTTTTCGTAGAAATCTACGGCATTACGCTGGTAGTTTTCATGGATGAAATTAGAATAATGCTGAGAGATAATTTCGTTCTCAGAATACCCCAATATCGAAAATCCAAAGTCATTGATAAAGGTAAAATAACCATCAGAATCAATTTCAAAAATGATATCCGTAGCGGTTTGAATCAGGTTTTTGTATTGATCGCGAACGGTAATTTGTTCTGTAACATCCTGACCGATACTGATAATTAAACCCTGAGAAAATCTTTTATCTTTCCACTGTATGTATTTGTATTCCCCGTTTTTGCTTCTTAATTTCCGGATATAAAGTTTGTCTTCTTCATGGTTTATATTGCTGAGGTTTTCAGGATAGTCTGTTTCATTTGTTAATTTCCAAAATTTAGCCCCCATAACTTCGTCCGGTAAATATCCCAGAATAGAAGTGATAGTTTCACTGCAAAATAAGACTTCGTTTTTTTCGTTTGTGGCAATAGTCAGGGAATTCCCTTTGTGTACAATTTCATTGGTGAATCTGAAATTATCACTGTTGTTTAGTAAAACGGCATATTTAACCTGATTAAGAATGAAAATCAGAACACAGTAGTTGATTAAGATAATGGATGATTTTACGGGAATTAATTGGTAAACAACCGTTGTAATCAGAAAGGTAAAAACTAATCCAACAAAGAACCAGTATAGTTTTATGGGTTTTAAGATGCTGTAGGAGAAGTAGAAGAAAATTAAAAAAGCAATTATAGGAATAATATCGTTGGTGCGATAGATGATGTTGTATCCGATATAAAAGAGATAAACAAAGAAGGATAAAATAAATATCGACTGAACCCGCTCTTTTAAAAATTTAATTTTACCAATGATGAAATAAAATAAAAGCATCGAGAAGCCTATGCTTACATTTACTAAAAGTAAACTCTTTGGCCTGATTTTAAAAATTTCGTTGATGATTTCGATTACAATCAATGCAATACCAAAGAACAAAATATAGAGATGATACTCTCTGTTTACTGTTTCTGTTTCCGGTTTTCTTTCGATGAAGTAGCCAATTCTGGTCTTGATCCGGAAGAATTGATATACGAGAAGGGTCAGAAAGGCAATCATCGACAATCCTAACATAATGAGTTTAGGATTGTTGTAAAATATGATATCTGAATTGATAACATACCACTTCGTAATAATTGATTTCAGGGCATTACCAAGTATGGCAACTCCTGGGATCAACGAATTGAAAAGACTATAGTTTGCTACCATAGAATTCGGGGGTATGTTTGGTTTAGTAAATCTTTTATTTTGAAAATTTCAACAGAGCAGGTTAGACTCTTTTTTAGCTGAAATTTTATATTTTTTAAAAATCAGACTGACCGATAGAGTCAATAGGATCTTCTTTATCTGTTTTTACAATAGCACAATATATGGCATAAGTCATGGAATAGCTAAAAGGGATCGTAAAAAGTACTCCAATACAAAACGCACAAAGACCAACTAGTATAGCGCCAACTATAGTAATTATAAGTCCTAATAATATCAAAGGCTGTTTGCTTATCAAGATGAGACTTGATTTAATGGCATCAACGGCTTTTAAGTTTCCAAATACGATAAGTGGAATGGTTAAGAAGGTAAAAAAAGATAATGTCAGTGAGAAAACTAATCCTACGGCATTTAATTTTTGAACTTCTAAAAAGGTCGTAACGATAACGCTAAACAATGAAATCAAAAAGGTCGCCGCAAAAATTTGTGCGAAATGGCGGCTTTTGTAATAGGAAAATATTGTAGAGACATTAAATTCCTGATCTTTTTCTGCACAATCGGCCATTTTTAAAAACCCTGCCGTAAAAGGACTCATAATTGCCGATACGAAGGCTGTTCCAATAATATAAAGGACTAGATAAATTTGAGACAGATTTTGAGGCTGTATGTTCAGGAAGTTTGCATTCGTTAATTTGTCGATGCCAAAAAATGCAACTAGTATGAGATAAACAATAGCACCAAAGAATACCGAAAAAACCAATAGCATTAATCCGGCATAGACGGCTATTTTCTTGTAATTTTCAAAAGCATGATTGAAAACAGTTGAAAAATCTAAGGTATATCCATGATTTTTAATGTCTTTGATCTGATCGAATGTAGATTTCATTTTTATTGGAGTAGAATTATTTTATATCGACGAAATTTTAAATAATTAATGCGCCGTAAATATAATATTTTTAATCAATTTGATATGAAAATCTGGAAAACATTGCGAAATTGTTTTTTTACAGATTACAACCAGTTCAGTAAACGTTTCAGGGATATCAGTTTGTCTTTGTAAGGAGCATAACGCATAGGTAAATCAAGCCAGTTTCCTTTTTTTACCACAGCTTTGTGGTGTGAGAAAATATCAAAGCTCAATTGACCGTGATAAGCGCCAATACCGCTATGACCAACTCCTCCGAATGGTAATCTTTTGTTTGAGAAATGAACGACAGTATCATTAATACAACCTCCTCCAAAAGAATGGGAAGTAATTAGTTTTTTAGCAAAATTTTTATTTTCACTGAAAACATAAAAGGCAAGAGGTTTTTCATAACGACTGATCACGTTGTGTATGTCAGCCTCTGTTTCGTAAGTCAGAATAGGAAGGATAGGACCAAATATTTCTTCCTTCATGACCGGACTGTCCAAAGCAGGTTCTTCAATTAAAGTAGGAGAGATGTAGTTTTTTTCAGCATCCGTTTCTCCTCCAAAAATAACCTTTTCGCGTTCGATCATACTGTCTAGTCGGACCCAGTTTTTGGTGTTGATGATGCGGGCAAAATCAGGAGATTTGTCTATTTTTTTGCCGTAAGCTTTTAGAATTTCTTCTATCAGAAAAGAAATAAAATTGACTTTCATGTTTTTCTGAACCAGGATATAGTCCGGTGCAATACAGGTTTGTCCGGCATTGATGAATTTTCCCCATACGATTCGTTTTGCCGCCAGCTTTAAATTCGCGGTTTCGTCAATGATACATGGGTTTTTTCCGCCTAGTTCTAAAGTTACGGGAGTTAAATTTTCGGCAGCAGCTTTGGCTACAATTTTTCCAACAGCAACACTTCCGGTAAAGAAAATATAATCCCAGCGCTGTGCCAGTAATTGGTTCGAAACTTCAACACCTCCTTCAATAACTTCAACATGTTTGATGTGAAAGGTCTTCTCAATAATTTTAGCAATCACTGCTGAGGTGTGAGGTGTTAGTTCTGAAGGTTTTAAAACCACTCTGTTTCCGGCAGCTACAGCTGAAATTAAAGGACATAAAGCCAATTGAAACGGATAATTCCAGGGAGCAATTACCAAAACATTTCCGTAAGGTTCTTTAAAAATGTAATCGGTAGAAGGGAAATTGAGCAGAGAAGGCAAAACGCGTTTTGGTTTCGCCCATTTATTAATGTTTCGAATAGTATCCTTTAGATCCGAAATTACATAGTTGGTTTCGGTTAAAACAGCTTCAAATTCAGGCTTTTTAAAATCATCGTACAAAGCTTTTACAATCAAATCCTCGCTTTTCTGAATGTTGTACAACAATTTCTTTAACGTTTCTTTCCTGTAGGCAATGTTGTTTTTATAGTCCATAGTGTATAATCCGATTGATTTTTTGCTTCTGCAAGTTAATCGATAAAACTTGATATTTTAACAATTAAATCATAAAATCATAGCGCATTCCAAATAGTCTCGTCGGGAGTAGGAGCGATTATCGTGATGTTTTCTTTAGAAACCGGATGTACAAAAACTAATTTTCGGGCATGAAGATGTATTCCGCCATCAGGATTACTTCGGTCAAAACCATATTTTAAATCTCCTTTTATAGGAGAGCCAATCGCTGCCAGCTGAGCACGAATCTGATGATGACGACCGGTATGTAAATTGATTTCGAGTGCCACATAATTTTGAAGCTCTTTGAAAACAGTATAATCCAGACTGGCCAGTTTACTGTCTGGAACTTCCTTTAAATGTGCTTTTGAAGTATTGTTTTTCTCGTTTCTTTTGAGGTAATGAACGAGCTTCGCAGTGTTTTGTTGCGGTTTATTTTTAACAACAGCCCAATACGTCTTTTGAGTTTCACGATTACTGAACATTTCGTTCATACGTGACAATGCTTTACTGGTTCTGGCAAAAACAACAATTCCTGTCGTAGGTCTGTCCAGACGATGAATAACGCCCAGAAAAACATCTCCGGGTTTATTGAATTTGTCTTTGATATATTCTTTTACAATATCAGATAAAGGTTTATCACCGGTTTTATCTCCTTGTACAATATCACCCACACGCTTGTTGACCACAATGATGTGATTGTCTTCGTGAAGAATTTGGAGGTTGTTTTTGTTGGAAAGTACTTTCAAAATCGATTTTTAGATTTTTAGATTGTTTGATTGTTCGAATTTTTTAGATTGAGATTGTCTAAATTAAAAGAGATCAATTGTTGTGTTTTAATAGTTTTAAATCTTGTAATCTGTTTGTTACCAGCGTTACTTAATTTAATTTCAGTTGAACAATTCAATAATCTTAAGATCGAAAGATCCAAGTTAGTGTCGTTCAACTGAAATTATATTAGAGTAGATTTAAACTTTGAGGTCATTTTTACAATTCTATCGAGATTAAAGCACAACTCATCCAGTTTTTCCTGATCGAGATAGCCTAAATCAAAAGAGATTAATAATTGAGTTTCAATTTCGAAAATAGAACCGATTGCAATTTCGAGAAATCTTGAAAAATCTTTGCTGCTGCTTCGTGAGCATCCTTCAGCAATATTTGAAGGCACAGACACAGAGGCACGACGAAGTTGATTTGTTAAACCAAATTTTTCTGATTCAGGGAAATTAGATGTAATGACGTAAATTTCGGAGCAGAATTTTCTGCTTGATTTCCAAATTTCTAAATCTTTAAATCTATGCATTACAGGTTTTTCTTAAATTGAGTTAATTGCGATCTAACAATCCAATAATCGAACTATCGAAAAATCTAAATTAATACTGTTCCCCCGAATTCGGGAAATCTGCAGATTTAACGTCGGCAGCATATTGGCTGATAGCCTGAGTCATTTCTTCGTATAAATTTAAGTAACGGCGTAAGAAACGAGGACTGAATTCGTTGTTCATTCCCAACATATCATGAATTACAAGAACTTGTCCGTCTACACCGCCGCCGGCTCCGATTCCGATTACCGGAATTGAAATGCTTTTAGCAACCTGCTCGGCTAAATGAGCCGGGATTTTTTCTAAAACAATACCAAAACAGCCAATTTTTTCGAGAAGTTTAGCATCTTCAATTAATTTTTCGGCTTCTTCATCTTCTTTTGCACGAACGCTGTAGGTTCCGAATTTATAGATGGATTGAGGTGTTAAGCCCAAATGTCCCATAACCGGAATTCCTGCGTTTAATATTTTTTTGATAGATTCTTTAATTTCTTTTCCTCCTTCAAGTTTTACCGCATGTCCGCCGCTTTCTTTCATGATTCTGATCGCAGAGCGCAAAGCTTCTTTTGGATCTGACTGGTAACTTCCGAAAGGTAAATCTACCACTACTAAAGCTCTGTCTACAGCGCGAACTACAGACGAGGCATGGTAAATCATTTGATCTAAAGTAATAGGCAATGTCGTTTCATGACCTGCCATAACGTTTGATGCAGAGTCGCCTACCAGAATAACATCGATTCCTGCGGTATCAACAATTTTTGCCATTGTAAAATCGTAAGCGGTAAGCATTGAGATTTTTTCTCCATTGCTTTTCATTTCGATTAATGACTTTGTGGTGATCTTTTTATAATCTTTTTTTGCTACTGACATTTTTGAGTTTTTTTGAATGTGTAAAAGTATTGAATAATTATAGATTGAAATCAGCAATAGAAGATTATTTCAATCGTAAATAATTTTCCCTCTCTGAATTCTATTCTAAATTCGCTGTCTTCCAGTTGAATAGCATACAGATGCGGATTTTTCATGGAAGCACCGATATAAGTCCCGTATTTTTCAATAAATGCTTTTTCGGTCAGATTGTGATCGAGAGAAGCCGTTGGACTGAAAACAAGTTTGTTGTTTTCGTTGATAAAAACCTTCGTTATTTCAGCCTGATTTTGTTTTTCATCTACTGAAACTTCAAAATCCGGATAGTAGTAAAAAAGCTCACTGAGGTAAATACCGCATTCGTCGCTTACGGTTCCTTTTTTAGTAGGTTTTCCAAAGTTTTTGACTAAATCTTTTTGCGAAAAAAAGAGTGATTTTGTTTTTACACCTTTTAAAAGAAATTCGGCTTTTTTACTGAAAGCGGTAATTTCTTCCGGTTTTTTGGTTTTCGCTAATCCTTTGGCAATAGCGATATTCAGTTCAGTATCGGCCAGAAGTTTTGGATCGTTTAATTGTTTTACAACTTCATAATATCTTTGATAAGCGGGTGCCAGTTTTGCATTTTCACTGTTCCAGGCCAATTCTACAATTCGTTCGCCAATCGTTTTGCGTTCTGCAACCGCATTGACATTCAGCTTATCAAAATCTTTGAGTAACGAATTAAAATCGGGTCTTTTTCCAAGGAATTTTCCAAGTGTAAATTGTGCATACTCAGGATCACTATGACCTTGTATGTTTACCCATTCGTCCGGGTTTTTTGGAAGATAATTAACCGCTACAGGATCACCGGTGAACAGAATGGCTCTTATTTTTGAGTTTTTATCCGGTAGTGCTCTTGCTTTTAAACCGGCGACTAAAACAAAAAGATGGCTGCTGCCATAGTAATTGTCGTTACCTTCAATAATTGGATTTTCGGGATCTTTTGTTTGAACATCTTTTGCGTTTAACCTTTTTGCAATAAATTGCTCAGGAACATAACCTTCTGAGAAATTATCGGATCTTACTTTATACCAGCCATTTTTACTTTCCGAAAGAAGCTGAACTTCTGCTCCATATTTAAAATAGCCAAGAAAGTCGCCTGCAGTAGTAGTTGAAGTATAGAGACGAGTATCAGAATTAAGAAAGTAACGTTCTTGCGAATGAATCAGAGCAGAGCAAAACAGTATCGCTATAAGTAAGAAGTGCTTTTTCATGAAGTAGTTTTTTCGCCACAGATTAAAAGGATTGAAAAAGAGCTGTAATAAACTTAATTCAAACGTATTTAATCTGTGGCAAATGTTCTTTAGCAATCCGCCATGTTTACGGCAATGGCCAATCCGCCTTCAGAGGTTTCTTTGTATTTGGAATTCATGTCTTTGGCAGTTTGCCACATGGTATTGATCACTTTGTCTAAAGGCACTTTTGCATTTTTAGAATCGGTTTCAAGCGCCAGTTCAGCCGCATTGATAGCTTTTATGGCTCCCATTGTATTTCTTTCGATACACGGAATCTGAACCAAACCGCCAATTGGGTCACAGGTAAGACCTAAGTGATGTTCCATGGCAATTTCGGCAGCCATTAAAACCTGAGCAGGAGATCCGCCCATTAATTCGCAAAGTGCTGCTGCAGCCATTGATGATGATACACCAATTTCGGCCTGACAGCCTCCCATTGCGGCAGAAATGGTTGATCCTTTCTTGAAGATACTACCAATCTCTCCGGCAACCATTAGGAATTGTTTGATTTCTTTTTCGCCTGCATTATGGTTTTCAATTACCAGATAATACATTAAAACAGCCGGGATTACACCTGCACTTCCGTTTGTAGGAGCAGTAACTACACGACCTAAAGAAGCATTTACCTCATTCACGGCAAGTGCAAAACAGCTTACCCATTTCAGGATTTGACGAAATTTAACCTCTGTTTTTCTGATTTCTTCCAGCCAGCTTTGTGGATCTGAATAGTTAGATAAACCGATTAAATTCTGATGCATGTCAAAAGCACGTCTGCGAACATTCAGACCGCCCGGCAGAATTCCTTCTGAATGGCAGCCAATGTACATGCATTCTAACATGGTATGCCAAACGCGCATTAATTCGGAGTGAATTTCAGCTTCCGGACGCATCGATTTTTCGTTTTCATAAACAATTTCAGAAATCGATTTGTTTTCGGTCACTGTATAATTTAAAAGCTCAACAGCATTTTGAATCGGGAAAGGGAAGGCACATTTGATCTCTTCTTTGATTTTAGCATTGGTGCGTTCTTCTTTAACGACAAATCCTCCTCCAATCGAATAAAAAGTAGATTCATATTCAGAATCGTCAGCTTTATAGGCTGTAAATTTTAATCCATTAGCATGAAAAGGAAGGAAATCTTTATTGAAAACAATGTCCTGAAGAAAGTAAAACGGAATTTTATATTCGTTAGCCAGAATAATTTCGTGCTGTTCTTCAATGTTTTTAATAATTCCGGCAATGTTTTCAACCGGAATATACTCGGGATCTTGCCCGCTTAAACCCAGCATTACCGACAAATCGGTAGCATGACCTTTTCCGGTTAAGGAAAGAGATCCGTATAAATCGACTTTTACACGTTTAGTCTGGTCTAAAATTGATTCGTCTTTCAGCTCCTCCAAAAAACGTTCAGCGGCTCTCCATGGCCCTAAAGTATGTGAACTTGAGGGACCAACGCCAATTTTAAGCATATCAAAAACAGAGATACATTCTTCCATTGTGCAATTTTTATTAAGACAAAGATAATTGAATAATGCAATCCCGCTCAATTTTCTATTGTTAATGTTGCAGTTTTGTTAAAATAAATATTAAATATTAATAATTTGGCAACGAAACAAAATTAATTGCTTAATATGCCATTTTCGTAGAAAGTTCGCAATTTTTTTAGGTATTTTTGTAATGAAACAATCACTAAAGAAGCCGTTTTTTCTGCTTTTCGAAGAAACGACAAATAATAACTTCTGAGATTTTATTTTGCTTTTGGCGCTTTTTTCTGCGGAAAACTAAAATATTGTTAAGAAGATAAAATTACATTATGATAGAATTTTTCAGGCATTTTTTACAAGAATTCGAATTACCACTCAGTAATCCGGTATTGATTTTTTCTTTGATCCTTTTCATCATCCTCTTGTCACCGATTTTACTAAAAAAAATTAATATCCCGGGAATTATCGGGCTTATAATTTCAGGAGTCATCATTGGGCCTCACGGATTGAATATTCTGGCCAAGAACTCTGCTGTTGATTTGTTTTCGACAATCGGACTTTTGTATATCATGTTTATTGCGGGTCTGGAATTGGATATGAATGAGTTTAAAGCCAATAGGAATAAGAGTTTATTGTTCGGTTTTTTTACCTTTATTTTTCCGTTAACGATTGGTTTTCCGGTTTGTTTTTATCTGCTGAAATATGATTTTAATGCTAGTTTTTTAACAGCCAGTATGTTTGCCACCCACACATTGGTCGCGTACCCGATTGTGAGTAAACTCGGAATCGCAAAAAATCAGGCAGTGGCTATTACAGTTGGAGGAACTATATTAACGGATACTGCCGTTTTGATTATTTTGGCGGTGATTATGGGAAGCAGTCAGGGAAGTTTGAATCAGGCTTTCTGGATTAAATTGACGGTTTCACTGGCCATTTTTTCGGCCATCATGTTTTTGGTTATTCCAAGGATAGCGAAGTGGTTCTTTAAAAAATTGGAAAGCGAGAAACACGCCCACTATATATTTGTACTTTCAGTGGTATTTTTTGCTGCGTTTTTAGCAGAGGTAGCGGGAGTAGAGCCTATTATCGGTGCATTCGTTGCCGGTTTAGCATTAAACCCTTTAATTCCGCATTCATCGGCTTTGATGAACAGAATTGAGTTTATCGGGAATTCACTATTCATTCCTTTTTTCCTGATTTCGGTGGGAATGCTGGTAGACATCAGCGTGATCCTGAGCGGACCAACCGCTTTAATTGTAGCAGGAACTTTGAGTGTGGTGGCTATTTTTGGAAAATGGATCGCGGCCTTTTTTACGCAGATTGTATTTAGATATACCAAAACCGAAAGACAGCTTATTTTTGGATTGAGCAGTGCACATGCAGCTGCGACTTTAGCCGTTATTTTGGTAGGATTTAAAGCAAAAATTTTAGACGAAAATATCCTGAACGGAACAATTATTTTAATTCTGATTACTTGTATTGTGGCTTCTTTCGCGACAGAAAAAGCAGCTAAAAAGATTGCGATTTGCGAAGAAGAAGTTTCAAATGAAGATGCCAATGGTGATCAGATTCTGGACGAACATATCCTGATTCCGTTAGCCAAAACGTCGGCTACGGAAAGTTTGCTGGATTTTGCACTTTTGATAAAAGATAAAAAATCATCTAATCCGGTGACACTATTAACGATTGTACCGAATAACGATCAGGCGGAAATTAATATCTTAAAATACCGAAAAGCTGTTGATAAATTTGTTATTCAGGGGTCAGCTTCAGAAGTAAAAATCAATACGATTGCCAGAATCGACCATAATCCGGCAAGTGGAATTGCGAGAACGTCCAAAGAGATCATGTCCGATATTGTGATCGTGGGATGGCCCAGAAAAACTGGTTTTTTGGATAAAATTTTCGGTGAAAATGTAGACTCGATCATCAATAATGTAGACAAATGTTTGTTCATCTGCAGGTTTCAAAAAACATTTATTGAGGAAAAAAGACTGGTTTTTATCTGTCCGCCTTTCTCTGAAAGAGGTGTTGGATTTCACCTGCTGCTGCAAAAGATCTCTCGATTATCTCAGGAATTAAGTATTCCGATCGTCGTTTATGCCGAATACAAAACACATGAGGCAATTGTGCAGATTGCCACTAAATTGAAATTAAATGCCAAACTAGCTTTTAAAAGTATTTTGAACTGGGATGATTTTGAATCGATCTCAGATGAAATTAAAGCTACAGATCTGATTGTTTTTAACTTCTCCAGAAAAGGATCCGTTTCGTACCAATCGATTTTTGACAGATTGCCACAGAAATTTGAAAAATCATTTAGTGATAACAATCTGATTTTGGTTTATGGACAGGAAGACCGTAAAGAGACTGCAATGGATGCCTACGATGATTTCACTGCAACACCATTGACAAAAGGTCTGGAAGCAATAGAACAAATTGGTCGAGGTTTGGGTAATATTTTGAAAAAAGGCTAGAATAAATAATTTGTAATTTTCTAAGATGGTACTAAAATTTCCTTTAATTGTATTGACCTTTTTAACTCTTACAGCAACTGCGCAAAATAAAATGAAAAAAGCCGAAGAACTTATAGACAAAGCCGACCCAGGATGGACTCAGGTCGAAGAATGGATTAAGACAGCAAAAAATAAAGTAGAAATTTTGCCAGTTGACGCCTTAAAAGCAAAAGAGGTTTTGTACAAAATTCAGGTTACCACCCGCTCGCCAATGGGAGCTATTGTGTACCATACAGGAGGTCTTTTGATCGACGATGGCTGGATTAGAATTCTGGGTTCAGGAAATGCAAAATTCAATCGTACGCTTCCGGATTGGAACAAAGGGAAATCGTTTAATGATTTTGGCGAAACAGCGCCTTTTTTATTAGTTGCCGACGATGCTATTGGAGGTTTCTACCTTCTAAATGGAGGAGGATTGGGAAGTGATGTTGGAAAAATGTATTATTTCTCTCCTGATAATCTGGAGTACGAACAGCTGGATATTACGTATTCTGAATTTTTAGGATTCTGTTTTGATAATGATCTGGATAAGTTCTATCAAGGCAACAGATGGAATGGATGGAGAGCCGAAGTATCAAAATTGAAAGGCGATGAAGTCTTTAACTTTTATCCTTTTTTATGGACGGCGGAAGGAAACGATATTAATAAAAATTCACGAAAAATAATTTCGGTCCAGGAACAATACGGACTGAATTTAGATTTGCGAAAACAACTGGGTTTTGATAAATAGAAATTTGACTTTTTAACTTCTAAAACGAGCAATTATGAAGCATAAAGCAATATCGATCCGACCTTTTATAGGAGCCAAAGATTTTGAGATTTCCAGAAGTTTCTATCAGGATTTAGGTTTTGAAGAAGGAGTTTTAGATCCAAAATTTTCTGTTTTTGAAGCGGGAGATTTGTCCTTTTATCTTCAGGATTATTACGATAAAAGCTGGAATGAAAACACCATGATTTTTTTAGAAGTAGAAGATGTCGATTACTATTACAAGCAGCTTTTGGCGCTTAACTTAACGGAAAAATACGGAGTAAAATTAACACCTATCGTTCATCAGGATTGGGGAAGTGAATGTTTTTTACACGATCCTTCGGGTGTTTTGTGGCATTTTGGGAAGTTTAATAAGTAGTATATAAGTTGTCAGATTTGTGCCTCCTTATTTCTTTTTTATTTTCTCCAGATTTTCTTTTACTCTGAATTTTACAATTTCGGTAATTAAATCATAGGGCATAGGCTGATTTAAAGGAAATTGTACAGAGCCTTTTCCTGATTTGTATTTTGACAGTTCTTCTTTAAAAGCATTATGCCCACTAGGTAAAGCATAAAGCCCAATATGATTTTTGAAAGCTGCAAAATACACTACGATTCCGTTTTGCTCAAAAGCTGGCATAGAATAACTGATTTTTTCTTTAGCATCAGGAGCTGCATTTTGAATGGTCATTCGAATCCTCTCTAAAATTTCCTGAACATCATTTGGAAAACTACCAATATATTCATCAATGTTTTCCGGTTTCTTTGTTTCCATACAATGGTCTTAAATTGCTTAAAGTTTCAGGTTTCAGGTTCTAGGTTGTTTATTCCAATCCTTTAGGGAATCGATCCAAAACTAAATTGAGTTGAATGTTGTGTTCTAAATAAGCTTTGGCTCCGGCCAGTACCAAAGTAAAACCTTCGGTAGAATTTCGAACCTGATCGATGATTTTATCGGGATCTCCTTTTAAACCTGAATTGGTGATGCTCACAAAGGTGTCATTTTCGTTTAACGGACTAAAGATCCATTCGACTATGGTGGTTTCATTAGGATGTCCCCATTCGATTACAATTTTTTTATTTTCCTCTAAATTATGAGTAGTCACCGTTAACGAGAACCCATACATTTCCCAGGTCCATTCGGTTGTTGTTCCGGCGATTAGTTTTCCTGAACTTTTTGTAAACCAAAATTTACTGGTGATTTCCGGATCTGTAAACGCCTGAAAAACTTCTGAGACAGGTTTTCTGATCAGCATTTCGGCTTTTGCGAAGTGGTTGTTTTCTGTTTTCATTTTTTTTGTGAAATGTTAGATGTAAAATGTAAAATGAATTTTGTGAAAGCTGAAATTTAGAACTTTCAATTTCATTTTTCCCCGACTTCTAATTTATAAAATTTATGGTTTCGTTTTTAGTAAACAGCTAATGATCAAAAGTAAAAAAGAAATTATAGAAGCCACGATTCGGAAAAGGTGGAGATTGTTCCATTTTGCTTCAAACTTACTTCGTAAAAGGGCAGCCTCCTGAATTGAGGTATGAACCAGATCTGTTTTATCAAGCATTTCGTTAAGCGGAATGTTTCCCAAAATAGTAACCAGAATAACACCTGCGAAATAGATAATCGCAGCACCGATCGTCAGACTTAAAACAATCGTATTTGATTTATTAAAATAAGCCGCTGCAAAAGAAAACAGGAAAGAACCAAAAAAGACCAGAAAGAACACCGGATTCTGTATGGTGCGATTCATGTTTTGAAAAGCCCTGAGATAATTGATGTCATCCAGTTTTCCAATTCCCGGAGTTACAGCGTTGCCCCAGGTTAAAAATATTCCGGCTAAAAGCCCTGTAAATAAGGTAGCCAGCAATAATGTAATTGTTTTAGTATCCACAATAAAAGTATCCATGATTTTAGTTTTTTGTTAATACTGTAAAATTAGAACTATTGATTGGCCGATATTTGTTCCGGAAGCACTATGATTTGTCTGAAAAGAATTTCGCTGCAACTATTTTTTAGATACTAGGATTGTGTTGTATCAATCCATTTTCCGGTGGTTGGCGGAACATAATTTCTCATTTGATGCAATAAATCCTCAATAGTATCGCTCACCAGAAGCATTTCCTGATTGACAGGCTTTAATAAACCTTTCTCTACCATAACTTTGGTTAATTCAATCAGAGAATCATAAAAGCCATTGATGTTCAGAATGCCGATTGGTTTTTTATGCAAACCTAATTGTCCCCAGGTCAGCATTTCAAAAAGTTCTTCCAAAGTTCCAAAACCACCCGGTAATGCAATAACACCGTCACATAAATCATTCATTTTGGTCTTTCTTTCGTGCATGCTTTCCACAACGATTAATTCGGTCAAACCCAAATGGGCAATTTCTTTTGATCTTAAAAAGTTTGGCAGTACACCAATAGCTTTTCCGCCTTCGTTCAAAATACCATCGGCGACAGCGCCCATCAGGCCTACATTTGCTCCGCCATAAACCAACTCTATATTTTGTTGGGCTAAAGTTTTTCCAAGCAGTGCTGCCTGTTCTTTGTAAATTTTGTCGGTTCCAAAACTGGAACCACAGAAAACAGTTATTCTTTTCATTATTTTTTTAATTCGTATACAAAATTATGACGCGATGGTTCATTGTAGTAGGCAACGTTTATTTCTTCTACTTTAACAGCACCCAGTTTTTCTATGGCTTTTTGTGAACGGTAATTTTCCGCTCCAATATGAAACTGGACTTTGTCAACTGCTCTAAATGCATAATCCAGCATCATTTTTTTTACCTGAGTATTAAATCCGGTGCCCCAAAATTTTCTTCCATAGAAGGTATATCCAATAAAAACAGCTTTGTTTTCAGGATCGTATTCATAAAATCGGGTGCTTCCTGCAATTTCTCCGGTTGATTTATCGATGATCAGAAAAGCACCTTTGCTTTCCATAGCACCTTCAAAGAAATTTTGAAAAACTTCTTTTTCATAACGGTTTTTATTCGGATGCTGTTCCCAAATCAAAGGATCTGAAGCCACTTTGTACAATTTTTCAAAATCATTTTCCTGAAGCGGCAGTAATTGAACCAGATCATCTTCCAGAATTTCAGGCTGCAGATTTAAAAGAGAGGTATTCATTTTTTGAACTTTTTAAGTAATAGGTTAATTTTAGGAATTAAGCGGTAAACGAAAGCCAAATACTGCGAGTTCACCCTGCATAAAGTCTAAGTCTTCAGATCTTTTGAAACCCAATTTTTCATACATTTCCCAGGCTGTTTTCATGGCTAAAGTCGAATGAATGATCAATTGAGTACGTTTGTTATCAGCCGCTTTTTGGATGCATTCCTGCGTTAGAAGCTTACCAATTCCTTTTCCGCGGGCAGTTGGCGCAACTCCCAGTAATCGAAATCCGGCTGAGTTTTGTTCCTGAGTAGCAATTCCGCCAGAACCGTAGTTTTTCATGTCGTTAAAATAGATTACAGCACCAAGAATTGTATTGTTTTCGTCAGCAGCGACTAAAAGTTCGGTTTGCGGCTGATGGGTAAAATCGCCAATATTGGCCAGCATTTTATAATAGTTGGGCTGCTCATTTTCTTTAGGAAAACCTTCTAATTGTGAATAAACACTAATGAGTAATTTTCCAATTTCTTCAAATTCGGAAGGGAGGGCATTGCGCAGGGTATAAGCTGAAGGAATCATTTTTTATTTTATTAATTGAAGTATGCGGGTCATTTTATGCCTTTCCACCACTGTTGGAATTGCTGTTTTTCATTTTTTAGTTCTACTAATTCTCCAATCATGGGAGTAATCAACGGAATTGGATTTTCCGATAAATTATTTAATTCAGTGACTTTATTCAAAGGTTCGTCCCAGGAATGAGGTGCCAATGAAAACTTAGAAGAATGCACCGGAAATACTCTTTTGGCATTCAGATCTTTCATGGCTTTGATAACATCTTCGGGTAAATTATGAATGTATTTCCAAGCGGGATTGTATTGGCCGTTGTCAATTAGAGCGATATCAAAGGGGCCAAATTGAGTACCAATTTCTTTAAAATGGGTGTCATAACCACTATCGCCACCCAGATACATTTTAAAATCTTTGGTTTCTATTACAAACGACGTCCATAGCGTGTTGCATCGTTTAAAACTTCTGCCCGAAAAATGCCTTGAAGGAGTAGTGTAAAGCGTTAAATTCTGATCGAGTTCTATTTTTTCAAACCAGTCTTTTTCAATGATATTTTCAGTTGGAAATCCCCAAAATTCAAAGTGAGAGCCTACCCCAAGAGAACAGATTATGTGTTTGGTTTTAGGCTTCAATTGTAAAATGGTTTCATAATCGAGATGGTCATAGTGATCGTGCGTGATCAGTAAATAATCAATTTCCGGAAGATCATCAACCGTGTAAATATCAGTTCCTTTGAATGCTTTTGTGGTACCGGGAATCGGGGAGGCATTACCGCTGAAAACAGGGTCAATCAAAAAGCGTTTCCCTTCAAGCTGGATGAGATAGGAAGAATGTCCAAACCAGATTAGTACCTCTTTTTCGGGCGAAAGTTCCAGTAAATTGGTTTTGATGGACGGGATTACGTCAGATGGAGTCTTTCTGTCTACTTTTTTAAGGAGAAAATCATATAATACCTGTGGATAGCCGTAACCTTCAGCCAATTCCGGTGTATGGTTTTGATTTTCGAATTTGCCATTTTTAAATTGAGGTGATTTTTGAATCAATGTCAATCTTTCTCCTGAAGGTGCTTTACCAAACTTTGGATGCTGTAGAAAGAAGTAAAGTGTAATGCCTAAAATCAGAATTATAATTAGAAAAGGTGTAATCATTTTTATTGAGGGGGATATAGTTCTTGTAAATGCTCAACTGACACGGAAATCATTTTTTTAAGAATTTCGAGGTCAATATCGCTTAATTTCTTGACATAGATACAACCTTTTTCGGCTTTGTGTTTTCCAAATTCGGAGAGTAGCTCCTCTCTTTTTTCAGGTGATGCGTACACATAAAGTGAAATTGCAGCTTTTCTTGGTGAAAACGCCACCAATGGGGCATCGCCTTCGCGGCCGCTGGCATATTTGTAATGATAACTGCCAAAACCTATGATACTTGGTCCCCACATTTTGGCTTCAAAACCCGTTTGTTCCTGCATCAGCCTGACCAATTCAAAAGCATCATTTTTTTTGGTTGTATCTTCGACAGTATTGATAAAATCGGCAACACTGTTTTCTGTTTCTATAGTTTTATTTTGTGCCATTTTTTACAGATTTAAGACATTACTTTTGATTTTTAGATTTTTGAATCTGAATTCGGAAGAATAAAGTTTTTTTTAGAACATCCCGTTTTCATTAATCATTTCGGTAGGAATGGATTGCCCTAAATCCCAAAATTCTACAATTTTATCCAATTCAAAACGAAGGATATGTACGACAGCAAAACCAATGTCAGCAGGAGTCTGTTTCAGGTGTGAATGTACGGCAACCAGATCTTTATCTTCCAGAATATGATGAATAGTTAAAGTTTTATTGGGATTTTTTCGGGTTGATTCTTCCATAGCCAACATCAGCGTTTCGGCATCTCCTTTAAAATAAGCATTGTGATGTTTGAAATTTTCGCCGGCATGAAGACGAAAAGCTTCGTGCGAATGTCCGTTTGCGGCGAGTTTTAAAAAGTCGCGGGCGATTTCTTTCTTAGTCATGGTATTTAAGTTTAATGAGCTAACTAAGTTATGAAATTAATTGCACTAAACTGGCTTAAGTGCTTAATTTTAAGATAGTATAAACTCTACGATAGCTTGAGAATGTATTTTTGTAGTGTCAAAAACAGGTACTGAAAAATCAGACTGATTTAACAGTAACGGAATTTCGGTACATCCGAAAATGATGCCTTCGGCACCTTGCAGAATAAGTTCGTTTGCAATTTGGATATAATTTTGTCTCGAATCGGGATTGATAATTCCTCTTCCGAGTTCTTCTTTTAAAACATATTGTATGTAGTCCCGTGTTTCCTGTTTTTCGGGTATCAGGACATTCAGTCCAAAACTTTTAAGACGATCTTTGTAAAAATCCATTTCCATCGAAAATGAAGTTCCTATAAGTCCAACGGTTGTGATTTTTTCTTTTAGAATGACTTTTGCGGTCTCCGTTCCGATATGAATTAGGGGCAGTCCAATTTCATTTTCGATTTCACGGGCAAACATATGTGCCGTGTTTGCACACAAAACGACAGCATCAACACCGCTGTTTTTTAAACTTAAGCAGGCATTCCATAAGAGTTCATAGGAATGAGCCCAAGTTTTTTCCTGTACATCACCAAAGTTTAGTGAATAAATCAGGCATTCCGCAAATTGAAGTCCACCTAATTTTTTATTTACTCCTTCGTTAATAAATTTGTAGTAATCTATAGTAGAAACCCAGCTGATTCCGCCCACAAGCCCAATTTTCTTCATTATTTTATAAAGCGGAGTTTTACGATTTAGAATCTTTTTTTGCAAACAATTTTACAGCCAGATACGCTGTTGGTATATAGGCAAAGAAAAGGTCTGTGATCGTAAACCAAACCGGTGAAGGCAATGAGCACACATTTACAATTCCCCCAAGTAAAAAGAAAGCACCAATAACCAGTCCTAGTTTTGTTTTATTACTGATTGCAATTAAAACAGTTGTTCCCGCACCTGCAAACGTACCTATTGCGTGCGCCAGAAAGGGAAAAAGAAAATGTTTGGGTTCAAACAAATGCATAGTTGCTTTTAGTCCTTCCATGGTTGTGACATCAGCACCATTGGGAGGCGGAATGACAGAACTGCTCATTAATATGATAGCCATATTGACAATGCTTCCAACAAAAAGACCAAGTATAACTGCTAATGTATTTCTTAAAATAGGGTTCATAGTCATCGTTTTAGTAAAACGAATGTATGAAAATTATAGTTGGTATTGCAATTAAATGATGCTTTCGGGTTTGTTTTTTATTCTTTTTCAGAAAGTTTTTTTTCGTTTTCTGTTTGTGGTTTTCCAGTTGCGTTTGGTTCTCCTTTTCCGGTTGTAATTAGTTTAAGCAAACTATTTCCGATATAATTGGTCCAGGCGCCTCTGCAAATTTCAAAACATTCATATTCTGGTACCAAACCCACATGAGTAAAACGAAGTTCCGTTTTGCCGTCTTTTTGCGAAATTTCAAAAGTAGGATGAGTTCCCGTCCATTCTGTTTTATCTTCTGTAAACTTGAAGTAATTTTTTTCCACTAACCAGACTATTTTCTGATTCGGAATTACTTCTGTGATTTTTACTTTACAACGATGGATATCTTCGTAATGGTAGTCAAATTCATCGTTTAGTTTCGCACTATTGCCTTCGATTTCTTCCGACCACCAACCGCGCACATTCGTAACGGCATCAAAAACTTTCTGTGGAGACTGATCTACTCTTATAACTGTGGTAAAATTTGTTGCACTCATTGGGTAAGGGTTTAAAAGTTAGAATACAAATTTAGGTTTTAATTATCAAGGTGTTAGGGGTGTGAAGAGACAAGATTGAGGGGTGAATCAGACAATTAGATAATTAGACAATTAGATTATTGGATTGTTAGATTGTTGAGTTTTCGGCTTGCATTTTACATTTCACAACTCACAACTCATAACTCATAACTTTTCCTCCTAATTTTCTAAAAGAGATGAAGTTAATTGTTATTTTTAACCAACCATCTAAAACCAAATTATTTATGAAGAAAATATTCTTTGTAGCAGTTCTGCTGTTAACCATTTCTTTTTCTGCCTTTGCACAATTAAAAGCACCTTCAGAATTTATTCCGAATTACGGAAAACAAATTAGTTATTACCATCAGGTCGAAGAGTATTTTAAATATCTGACGGAACAATCGCAATCGATCAAAAAACAAAAATACGGCGCAACCAACGAACAGCGGGATCTGAATGTTTATTATATTTCGACTCCCGAAAACTTGGCAAATCTGGAACAAATTAGAAACAATAATTTAGCCGCCATTGGACTATCAGATAAAAAAACGAGTGGAGTTGAAAATAAAATTATTGTTTGGCTGAGTTTTAACGTTCATGGAAATGAGTTTGCCGGAACCGAAAGTGCATTAACCGTGGCCTACGAACTTTTGAATCCCTCAAATGAAGCCACAAAACAATGGCTCAAAAATACCATTGTCATTCTGGATCCGTGTATTAATCCCGATGGTTATTCGCGATATGGAAACTGGCTGAGAGAAATCTCGGGAAAAAAAACACATCCGGGTTTGTATGACAGAGAGCATATGGAAGTCTGGCCGGGTGGAAGATACAATCATTATCTTTTTGATTTGAATCGCGACTGGGCATGGCAGACACAAATTGAATCGCAGCAGCGCATTAAATTGTACAACCAATGGATGCCACAGGTACATACCGATGTGCATGAAATGAGTTACAATTCACCTTATTTTTTCCCACCGGCTGCAGAACCTTTGCATGAATTTATTGAACAATATCAGAAGGATTTTTATACGGTTTTAGGTAAAAATATCTCGCAGAAGTTTGACAAGGAAAACTGGATGTACAATACCAGAGAGCGATTTGATTTGTTTTATCCGAGTTACGGAGATACCTATCCAACCTATAATGGCGCCGTAGGTCTTACGCTTGAAAAAGGCGGAATAGGAGCAGGACGTGAAGTAACCATGGAAAACGGCTCTAATGTTACTATAAAAGATCGTTTGACGCAGCATGCCGCAGCAGTTTTGACCGTAGTAGAAAGTGCCGCTTCACAGAAAGAAGTATTGCTGAAAGGTTTCAGGGATTTTCATATCAATGCCCGTAAAAAAGCAAAAGGGGTTTACAATACGTATGTTTTGAAAAATAATCCTAAGCTGGAACAGCTGGTGGAGCTGCTTCAAAAGAATGATGTTGAATTTAGTTACGCAGAGGCGCCCGGAAGCGCCTCCGGATTTCATTATCAAACTAAGAAGAACGAGAGTTTTAAAATTGAGCCTAATGATTTGATTATTAAAGCAGATCAGCCAAGATCGGTTTTAACACAGGTATTGTTTGAACCCAATCAGAAATTAAATGACAGTTTATCGTATGATATTACTGCCTGGGCACTTCCTTTAGCTTATGGTGTTGACGGTTATGCGGTTAAAAATAGTGTTCCGATTAAAACAAAGAATAAAATCGAGTCTGCAGAAAAAAACATACCGGAATCCGTTTACGCCTTTTATGTTCCGTGGAATAACAGAACGTCGGCTCAGGTTGTTTCTTTGCTGCATCAGGCGGGAATTAAAGTTCGTTCGGCCATGAAAAAAGCAGTTTTCGGAACCGTTACGATCGAGCCGGGAGGATTAATTATCAGCAGAGCCGATAATCCAAAAATTACAGATTTTGAAAAGACAGTCGGCAATATTATCAAAGTCAAAACCGATTTTAGTTTTATCAGTACAGGATTTTCGACTAATTCTAAAGATATCGGAGGGGAGAATTTTACGCTACTTAAAGCGCCAAAAATACTTATGTTGTCCGGAAAAGGAGTAGTTTCAACCGAGTTTGGAGCGACATGGTTTTATCTAGATGAAACAGTTGCTTATCCGGTGAGTATTGTAGAAACGGCAAATTTAAACAGAGTTAAATTGTATAACTATAATACTTTGATTCTCTCAGACGGTAGCTATGACCTGGCGGAAGATCAGAAAAAGCAAATCGATGAATGGGTGAAAAATGGTGGAAAAGTTATTGCCATGGCCAATGCAATTTCATTGTTTCAGGACCGTGACGGGTACGCTCTGAGTTTGTTTGCTAGTAAAGAAGATAAAGAAAAATCGGAAAAAGAAGAGAAAGAGATCGAACTTAAAAAACGTTTTCTGGACTTTGAAGGTTCAGAGCGAAGAGAAATTTCGGGTTCGATTCCCGGTGCCATCATCGAAAATAAACTCGACAAAACCTATCCAATGGCTTTCGGCTTAGGGAATACGTATTTTAGTCTTAAAAGTAACGAAAGATCATTCTCATTGCTAAAAAAGGCCATCAATGTGGCGTACATTCCGAAAGATTATTTAAGCTATGGATTTGTAGGTAATGATATTAGAAAAAAACTGAACGAAACGGTAAGTTTTGCTGTGGACAAAAGAGGAGATGGAACCGTAATTTATATGATGGATAACCCGCTTTTCAGAGGTTTTTGGGAAAATGGAGTTTTACTGTTCAGCAATGCTCTTTTCCTGGTACGATAAGAAACTAAAAGTTTTATTTCCGCTCCTCAAATCTTTTTGAAGAGCGGATTTTTTTTTTGATGGATGTCAAAAAAAGGTCAGGTAGCTATTTTCTTTCTCGTTTTATTTTATACTCTCTGTCAATTCAAACAGAATATAGGGGCCGTGTTCTGATAAACCTCTTTCTTTGATGGAGAAACCTTTTTGCTGATAAAAAATAACAGCTCTACTATTGTTTTCAAGGCATTTGAGTGTAATTGGTAAATCGGTTATCTGAATGGCAGCTTTTAATAAAGCGCTTCCAATACCTTTGCTTTGATGGTCTTGATCTACATACAGATGATGAATGAAACGACTTTTCATCCAGATCGAAATAAATCCAACGACAGTTTCACCAATTCGCGCGACTAAAATTGTTTCTCCTTTGGTTAAGGAGTCAAAATCTTTGAGTTGAAATACTGACGGATCAAGCCAATAAAAAGTAGATCGCCTTTCTTGCAGGAATAAGGTTCTTAAGATGCCATAATCTGTTTTTTCGGCCGGAGTTATTTTCATTCTAAATTTATTTTAGCCTGATTTTGTTTTTTATTGAGTTTTCTGATCCAATAAACAATATAGAATCCGCCAATTGTTCCCGGAATAAACCATCCATAAATGTTGGGAATAAACTGGTTTACTACAATAAAAGCAGTGGTGGCGGAGATATAACCGCCAATCATTTTTCCTAAATGTAATTTCAGCCAGACCTTTTGAAGATTAGTTTTGTTTTGGAATAGCAGAAAATCCCGGGTTGAAAAAAGGAGTCCGACAAGACCAAGCACGGTAAGGACAATATTGATTTTTTGATTTATAAGTGGATTGTATAAAATCATTAAAATTCCCGTGATGATCATTATTCCTGAGATAATTTTATCCGTTTTTAAATTGATGTTTTTGTTTTTGAATTGCAAAGCCCGATACCCTGTTATAGTGAAGTAAGAGCTAAACAGACCAATTGAAAATAAAAAAGAACTCTCATGTTTAGGCAAGCTTGAGATAATTAAAGCCGTTAGAGCCGATAAAAGCATAGTGTAGTAAAAGAGTTTTCCGGATTTTTTATGGATGCTTTTTCCTTTTTTAGATGCTAACGAAAGGAATCCCGAAAGTAGTGCAATACCGCCAAACAGAGCATGAAAATAGATGAATATTTGTATGAGTTGTTCTTTCTCCATTTAAAATTTAAAGAGTTTTTAGGATTGCTTTTTAATTTAAAGAGTGAATATAATACTTTTTTAAATTATTTCAGACGTATTAAAACTCCCTTACGCTTGACAATGTTTTTATAGTCCCACTGAATTTCTTTTGCTTTTGCAAGCCAGCGTTTTAAATCAGATGGGTTAATTTGGTCGACTGAGGTATAGCGAAATTCTGCCGCTTTGAAAGAGCCTTCATTGGCAAGTTGTTCTTCATCAAAAGACTGACCGCTCCAAAACAATAACCGAACATCATTTTTTAGTTTGCTGTAGCCTACAATAGGATTACCCTCTAAAAACCAAACCGGATGTGCGTGCCAGATTTTATTCTCCGCATCCGTAAGGTTTTCGTCGACTAAAGCAGCCAGCCGATTGCAGATTTCCCGATCAGTGCTGCTTTGTGCATTGTTATAATCTTGTACGGCTGTATTCATGATGATAAGAGGTTTTAAGTTTTATCGATGTAATGAGCTAAAATACGTTTTTTTTAAGTTTGGGTCAGGAGTTTAAGTGGATGTGTTGATTAAAAGTAGTCGAAAAGTGACTTACAAACTCTTTGGTGTATTGTCCGGTAGGATCGAGATCAGGATCTAAAATGGTAATTTCAAGCCCGGTTAATAAATTACTCTGAAAAAGCATTGAAGTTAGTTCATTAAATTCGGCATAAGTAAGTCCGTCAGGTGTTCTGCTGTCGACGCAAGGCATTATGGTGTCATTTAAAACATCAACATCAATATGCAGCCAGAAACCATCGAGATTCTTGTTTTCTATTTCCGAAAGAAATAATTGTACGCTTTTTAAAACACCTTGGTTTCGCAAGTGGTCCAGACTAAGGTACGTGGCAGAAGAGTTGCGAATTTCATTTTCATAGGCATCATCATATTCACGGTTTCCCACACACCAGAGATTTTCTTCTTTGATATAAGGACGCAGATTTAGAATATTGGTTAGTTTGTCTGTCCCGTTTCCGGTAACTATCGAGGCTGCCATTCCGCCAACACCTCCGGTTTCGGACAAGGAAATATTCATAAAATCGGTATGTCCGTCGAGATAAAATAGTCCGTAATTCCCTTTTTGCTTTAAAGCTATAGCAGTTCCTAAAAGTATACTGCAGTCTCCGCCTAAGATAAACGGAAATTTGTTCTGAGAAAGTAAATTGTTTAACAGATAAGCTTGCTCTCTGGCATAATCGATTAGTGAATTGCTGTTGAGAATTTGAGTTTCAGGATCCCGCTTATTTGAATATTTTGGAGGATCAAGTCTTACACTATTTTTAGGGTGAATGAGTTTATGAAGATGGTGTTTCCATAACCAGTCAGGTAAGTTTTTTACGCCCGGTTCTTTTCCGGGTTGAGGTTCTTTCAAACCCAGATTCGACGGAAATTCAACAATGCATATTTCTTTCATGACCCTTTTTATTTAGTGATAAAGTTATGAAAAATAATCGCGTGTAAAAGTTGGAAAGTGCCAAGTTTGTACCGTCTTTTTTTGAAGGAAAATAGTGCTTTGAAATGTATTTGATTGAAGAGTTTTATTCGCAAAATCATTCCTTGTGAACAGTAATTATCAATTTGTTTTTCCTTTGTTCTACATTTACCATCAGTCCTGCCATGAAGCCAAGACGACCAAGCCATTTGCCTTCAAGTATTATTTGTGGAATCGTTATGGTTTTTCTGTAAGCCCGTGCTTGATGCTTTCTATGAATTTTCAGTCGTCTTAAATTTTTCATTTTCCTTGTATCTGTATGTTTTTTTAATGAATATCCAGTAGAATACAAATGTCTTTTGATTTATGGAGAATGTTGTCATATTATAAATTGACAATCCATAATTTTATAGAAACGAGTACAAAAAAAAATCCGGCTTGGTTTCACAAGTCGGATTTACTATTTTTTTCTGATGAAAGCAGTAATCAATAAAGAGCACTTTTTTTATTCCAGTTTTTTAATAAGCTGAATAGAACCTTCCTGTAAGGCTTTATAATAATCGCCTTTTTTTAGTTCCGGAAGTACATAAGCTGATACGATGTCTTTAATTTCCTGATCGCTCATTTTTGGACGCAGTTTGTTAACACCCTGAATCTGAATTTGTCTCAATTGCTTGCTTAAAACGATTAAAATAGAGGAGTCTATTTTTAGTTTAGAAACCAGATACTGTTCAAGGTCTGAAGAATAATCGGTAAGATTAGTGTATGGTGCTATTGAAGAGAGGGTTACAATAGTAATTTTAGTTTTAGTTTTAGTTTCGCCGGCTTTCAAAAAGTCGCTCAGATTTTTGGTTTGGCTTGAAGTAAGGATTTTTTCAAAATCATTTACATAATTAGTAGATTTTGCAAAAACATCAGGCGTTTCGGTTTTGGTTTGCGCAATAATCATTGCAGGTAAAAGAAGAGCGAATGTTACTACGAGCACTATTTTTTTCATGGCAGATTTGTTTTGGGTGCCGCAAAATTAATGCTTTATTATTAAAAAAAGGTCTCTTAATGGTTACTATAAATTAATATTTATTTTCATAGAAATTTCAAAAAAAAAGTCCGATTTGCTGAGACAAATCGGACTTTAGATACTAAAAACTACAACAAAGGAATTAAATGTTCCCAGTTGAGTTGTTTTGCAAAGTCAAGGGCGGTCTTGCCATTGTTGGTCTTAACTTTTGTGTCTGCTCCCGATTCCAGTAAAACTTCAACAGAAGTTTTATTTCCTGCAATGGTTTCGCGATGTAAAAAAGTATAACCAAGCTCATCTGTCGCGCTAAGTTCTTCGGGATTATTTTTGACAAAATCAATAAGGCTTTCTTTCATGTTTTTGCTCATTGGGTGTTCTATGAGGTTTTCCGGTTTTTCTTTTTGATCTGAAACAACCAGAATATCGTTGTAATCTCCAAATTCTAAACCCCAGGCTTCGTCATGATCTTCTCTTTCCTCTTCACTCATTTCTGAACGCATGGCCTGTATCGTAAAGGCTCCGTAGGTTTTTCCCTGAGACGCATATAGCCAATCGCTTATTTGATTTACGGGAATTTGTACTTCATCGCCATTATTGACATTGGTTAAATCGTTAGGCTGATTTACTAAGATGCCATAAATGGTATCACCGTCAAAATTGATATCGTTAATCCACATGTGTTCGACTACAGTTTCACCATCAATTTCCTGAGTAAAGGCTAGTTTTACGCAGGCAACGTCAAGTCCCGGAACAATTCGGCGGTATTCCCACGATAATTCTCTCCAAAAATATTTAAAGGTTTCCTGTGCTTTTTGATAGGCTTCGATCATTTTTGGATTTTCTCCGTCAGCAAAGAAGGTAGGTGTGTTTTCCATTAGGTATTATTTTAATTAAGGCTGTAAGTGTATTTTAACTCCAAGATAAAATATTTCTGATAAATGGTTTAAAATTTAACAATAAAAAATCCGAATTGAGTTTTTGATACAAAGTGATGTTATTTAATTATGCCTTTGATTTTTCATTATTAATAATAAGTCTGTTTTTGCTTTGTTTGAGAATTAGAATTTCATCGTTAATAAAACTAAGTTTTTCAAGCCATTTGCCTTTATTTTTTAATTTCCTACAAGGTTTTGAAAACCTTGCAGGAGAACTTGGTTATACTGAAAACAATTTAGCGTGAAGGATGGAAGTGGCATCCTTTTATGGCGGGGTTCGCTATAAAAGATACAGCGGACAGCCTGACCCGGAGGGACACGCCATAAAAAAATCCGACTTGCTTTCACAAATCGGATTCTTTTAAATTGAAAATTATATGTAACCGTAAAACGGTATATTTTTACAAGTGAATTACTTCGCCGTAAGCATCAGCAACAGCTTCCATAACAGCCTCACTCATGGTTGGGTGAGGGTGGATAGATTTAAGAATTTCATGACCTGTAGTTTCAAGTTTACGGGCTACAACTGCTTCTGCAATCATATCGGTAACACCTGCACCAATCATGTGGCATCCTAACCATTCTCCGTATTTAGCATCGAAGATTACTTTTACGAATCCGTCTGGAGTTCCGGCAGCTTTTGCTTTTCCTGAAGCTGAGAATGGGAATTTACCAATTTTTAACTCGTATCCTTTTTCTTTTGCTTGTTTCTCCGTTAAACCTACAGAAGCGATTTCTGGAGTTGCATAAGTACAACCAGGAACGTTTCCGTAATCGATTGGGTCTACGTGTAAACCTGCAATTTTTTCTACACAGTTAATTCCTTCAGCAGAGGCTACGTGAGCTAAAGCTTGTCCCGGAGTAACGTCTCCAATTGCATAATATCCAGGGATATTAGTTGCGTTGTAAGCGTTTACTAAGATTTTATCTCTGTCAACAGCGATTCCAACTTCTTCTAAACCGATGTTTTCAATGTTAGTTTTGATTCCAACTGCCGAAAGTACAATGTCAGCTTCAAGAACTTCTTCACCTTTTGCAGTTTTAACAAATGCTTTAACTCCTGCACCTGTTGTATCAATACGTTCAACAGATGAGTTAGTCATTACTTTAATTCCGGCTTTTTTCAAAGAACGCTCAAATTGTTTTGAGATGTCTTCATCTTCTACAGGAACTACATTTGGCATAAATTCTACAATAGTAACGTCAGTTCCCATTGAGTTGTAGAAGTGAGCGAACTCAACTCCAATTGCTCCTGAACCTACAATAATCATAGATTTTGGCTGAGTTGGTAAGGTCATTGCCTGACGGTAACCAATTACTTTTACACCGTCTTGTGGTAAGTTTGGTAACTCACGAGAGCGAGCACCGGTTGCGATGATAATATGATCAGCGCTATATTCAGTAACTTTATTGTCTTTGTCTGTAACGTCAAGTTTTTTACCTGGTTTTAGTTTTCCAAAACCTTCAATAACGTCAATTTTGTTTTTTTTCATTAAGAATTGAACTCCTTTGCTCATTCCTTCAGCAACACCACGGCTGCGTTGAACCACTGCAGGGAAATCTTTGTCGAACTCAGAAACTTTCAATCCATAGTCAGAAGCATGCTTTAGATAATCAAAAACCTGAGCTGATTTTAATAGTGCTTTTGTTGGGATACATCCCCAGTTTAAACATACACCACCTAAGTTTTCTTTTTCAACTACAGCTACTTTAAAGCCTAATTGTGAAGCTCTGATTGCTGTTACATATCCACCGGGACCACTTCCTAAAACAATAACGTCGTATTTCATTTGTTTGGTTTTTAGTATTTATTACCGATAATGAAGTTTAATTCCGAAACTCATTTATCGATTTATTCTTTTGTTATTTGTGCTTGCGAATTTAAGGATTTATTTTAAAAAATACTTTAAAATTTCTTTTCACCCTTGCCGAATTTGATCTTTTCACACAGATATTGAGAAAAGTTATAGAAAAGAATAAAGTTTAATTGGTATTTTATTTTTTTTTAATAACAAAGTAGAGAAAGATGGATCATTAATTTGTTATAAAAAAAAACACATTTTATTTTTTAAAATGTGTTTTTTAGTGAAATAGGCGAATACTTATTTAATGATGATTTTTTTTACGGTATGTGCTTCAGGGTTTTCGATAAAGATGTAGTAAACTCCTTGGGCTATTCCTTTTAAATCGATGTAATTTTCCTGAGTATCTCCTTTTAAGGATACTACTTTTACAAGTTTACCCAAACTGTCATAGATCGTTGCTTTTGTTACTGAAACGTTTGTAATGTATAACTCGCCATGAGATGGATTTGGATAAATATTGATGTTGTTAAAAACCTGCTCATTTGTTTCTAAAGTACGGCAAGTTGATGAGTATTTTGCGATTTCATCTTTTGCATCTGTCCAGGTAGCAGTTGAGAAAGAAGGATTGTCAACTTTTATACAAGTTAATTGAGTATTGTTTTTTAAATTTAAGTTGACTAAAATACCGTTGTTGCCACTTTGTAAATTCAAATCGGTTAGAAGGTTATTAGAACAGTTTACTTCTATTAGATTAGTGTTTTTTGATAAATCAAGACTTGACAGCTGATTGTTCGAACAGTTAAGATTTGTTAGCAAAGTATTGTTCGATACATCTAAAGTTGTTAACCTGCTAAAAGTTGAAGTCGATTTTTTTAGAATAATTTGTATTCCATTACAATAAAATTCTTTTAATAATTTATTTTTAGAAACATTAACACTAGTCAGCGGATTGTTTGAGACGTCCAGATAGTTTAACTGAGTATTATTCGACATGTCAACTGTAGTAATTAAATTTCCTTTACAGATAAATTTCTCTAAAGCGGTGAAGTTTTCAATTCCTTTTAAATCCGAGATGTTTGAATTTGAAATGTCCAGAACTTTAATATTAGCAATACTGGAGGTGGCAACTTTTCCATTTTTTCCGTCAGTGTCAATACCTGCAGCAATAAGAAAATCTTCAAAATTAGAATCTGTTATCAAAGTACTATTGTTGCAATCTTCACTAAATTTTGCCTTTGGATCTTTTCTTGTTGACCATTTCTCGTTTGAATAATAAGCATCATCAACCTGAATACAAGTTAAATCAGGGTTGTTTCTAAAATCTATTCTATATAAAATAAAATTAGGATCAGAGCCTGGAAATGGATCAAACCTATAATTATTACCATTTTTTAGGTTTAGATTTACCAGTTTGTTGGATTCACATTCAAGCGACCTTAGATTTTTGTTATTAGAAACATCCAGGTTCGTGAGCAGGTTGTTAGCACAATCGAATGTGCCAAGCTTAGTGTTTGCAGAAACATCTAAAACGGTTAATTTATTATTGTCACAGTAAAGGAAGTTTAAATCTATATTTTTTGAAACATTAAGATTGGTGATTAAGTTCGAATTACAGTCAAATGAACTTAGTAACAGATTGTTTGAAATATCGATACTTGTTATCTTATTTTGGTAGACTAACAATCTTGTCAATGCGGTATTTTTGGAAACGTCTATTGATGTTAGCTGATTTGTATTGCATATTAAAGATGTCAAAGCGGTATTGTTTGAAACATCTAGTACATCATATTTATTGTTTCCAGCCCATAGTTCAGTTAATTTTGTATTTAAGCTGATGTTTAAGTTAGAAATTTGATTTGAGGTACAAGTTAATGATGTCAATTTGGTGTTTTGCGACACATCCAGATTAGAAACTAAATTATAACCAAGATCTAATTTAGTTAAGGCTTTATTGTTCGAAACATTAAGGTTTGTTAATTTATTTGATGAACATTGTAAAGTGGTTAAGTTTGTATTAGCACTTACATCTAAAGTGCTCAGTTTATTGTAATAACAATTTAAATCAACTAAAGCAGTATTTTTCGATACATCTAAAGTTGTTATAAGATAATTATTGCTACAGTCCAATGTAGTTAAATGGATATTTTTTGTAACATCCAGAGCTTTTAAAGTATAATTTGCCTGACATTTTAATGATGTCAAAGAGGTAAAGTCTTCTAGACCGGTCAAATCTGTAATGTTGCTTAGAGAGACATCTAAAGACGTTACGGTTTTAACACTGGAGGTTAATACTCTTCCGTCTGGAGTTCCTGAATCAATTCCCAGCTGAATCAGTTTCTTTTCGAAATTACTGTCAGGAATAAGCGTGTACAGGACAGTCTGACATTCATTTGAGTAATTGGCAGAAGCATCTTTAGCAGCAGACCAGTTTGCCGTAGAATTTACGGCATTATCAACCTGTATACAAGTTAAATTGGGGTTTTCCTTAAAGTCTATGCTTTGCGCTGCAATCAATTGGTTGCGACCGTTTTTTAGATTTAAGCTTGTTAAAGTCGAATTGTTACAAAATAGCCCAACCATTACCGGATTAGAGGAAATATCAAGTGCCGTAAGTTTTGTATAATGAGCGCTTAGGTAACGTAAAGTTGGAATTTTGGAAATATCAAGCTGTGTAATGTAATTATTGCTGATGTTAAGATTATCCAGTTTTGTGTTTTTAGAAACATTAATTGCGGTCAATTTATTAACGTTACAGCTTAAAGAAATTAGCAATGGATTATTGGTAACATCCAGATTTGTAATTTTGTTGAATGAGACGTCGAGAACAGTCAGTTTTGTATTTTTAGAAACATCAATCGTGGTCAATTTTCCATTTCCACCTGTATCCATGTGTCCAAAATTTCCATGACAAATTAACCATTGTAGTGCTGTAAAATCTTGTATTCCGGTTAGATCAGTAATGGTTGCATTGGTTCCTAAATCTAATTTTGTCACCGAAGAAACGTTTGAAGTCAGTACTTTTCCGTCCGGGACACCTGAATCAATTCCCAGGGAAATAAGAGCATTTTCGAAATTGCTGTCAGGAATAAGAGTATATGGGCCAGTCTGACATTCATTTGAGTAATTGGCAGAAGCATCTTTAGCTGCAGACCAGTTTGCAGTAGAATTTACGGCATTATCAACCTGAATACAAGTTAAGTTAGGGTTTTCTTTAAAGTTTATGCTTTGCGCTGCAATCAATTGGTTTTGTCCATTTTTTAGATTTAAACTTGTTAAAGTCGAATTGTTACAAAATAGCCCAACCATTACCGGATTAGAGGAAATATCCAGTGCCGTAAGTTTTGTGTAATCAGCGCTTAGGTAACGTAATGTTGGAATTTTCGAAATATCAAGCTGTGTAATATAATTATTGCTGATGTCAAGATTATCCAGTTTTATATTTTGAGAAACGTCAATTTTTGTTAGTTTATTTACGCTGCATTTTAGTGAAATCAGTAAGGGATTCTTGGACACATCTAAAGCTGTAATTTTATTGTATGAGATATCAAGAGCAATTAGTTTTGTATTTTTAGTAACGTCAATAGTAGTCAGTTTTCCATTTCCGCCTGTGTCCATGTGCCCAAAATTTCCATGACAAATTAACCGTTGAAGCGCTGTAAAATCTTGAATTCCGGTTAGATCAGTAATGGTTGCATTGGTTCCTAAATCTAATTTTGTCACCGAAGAAACGTTTGAAGTCAGTACTTTTCCGTCCGGAACACCTGAATCAATTCCTAAGGAAATAAGAGCACTTTCGAAATTGCTGTCAGGAATAAGGGTGTATGGACCTGTCTGGCATTGGTTCGAGTAAATGGCAGAAGCATCTTTGGCAGCAGACCAGTTTGCAGTAGAAAATGCTGCATCATCAACCTGTATACAAGTTAAATTTGGATTTCCTGTAAAGGTTATACTCTGCGGTACAATTAATTGGTTTTTACCATTTCTTAAATTTAAACTTGTCAAATCCGAACTTCTACAAAATAATCCAACCAATGCCGGATTAGAGGAAAGATCTAATGTGGTAAGTTTAGTAGATTCGGCAGTGAGAAAACGTAAAGTTGGAATTTTTGAGACATCAAGCGTAGTAATTTGATTACTGCCTACATCGAGATCATCCAGTTTTGTGTTTTGAGAAACATCAATTGCTGTTAATTTATTTACACTACATCTTAAGGAACGCAGTAATGGGTTATGCGTTACATCTAAATTGGTAAGTTGATTAAAAGAGCATTCAAGAATCGTTAGATTTGTATTCTTGGAGACGTCAAGTGTTTTTAGTTTTCCGTTTCCACCATCACCTGCGCGACCAGTATTTCCTTGGCAAACCAGCCACTCAAGGGCTTTGAAATCTTGAATTCCGGTCAGATCTGTAATGGTTGTATTGGTTCCTAAATCTAATTTCGTGACAGAAGAAACTTTTGAAGTCAGGATTTTTCCATCCGGAACTCCTGCATCGATTCCTAAAGTTATAAGTGCATTTTCAAAGTTGCTGTCGGGAATTATTGTAAATGAATCATTTACACATTCGGTTGAATAATTTGTGGCGGCATCTTTGGCAGCAGACCAGTTTGTAGTAGCATTTACGACATTGTCGACCTGAATACAGTTTAAATTTGGGTTTCCCTTGAAGTTTATGTCTTGTGCTGAAATTAATTGGTTACTTCCATTTTTTAAATTTAAACTTCTTAAATCTGAATTGTTACAAAATAATCCAACCATATTCGGATTAGATGAAATATCCAGATAGGTAAGTTTTGTGTCATCGGCACTTAGGTAGCGTAAAGTTGGGATTTTTGAAAGATCAAGTTGTATAATTTGATTACTGCTTATGTCAAGATTATTCAGTTTTACATTTTTGGAAACGTCAATTTTTGTTAGTTTATTGACGTTGCAATTTAACGAAACCAGTAAGGGATTATTGGTGACATCTAAATTTATAAGCTGGTTATAGGAGCAATCCAGAGTGGTCAGGTTTACGTTTTTAGAAATATCAAGAATTTTTAATTTTCCGTTACCACCGTTGATTACCTGACCTGTATTTCCATGACAAATTAGAGTCTGAAGTGCTGTAAAGTCTTGTATTCCGGTTAGATCTGCAATAGTTGTATTAATTCCTAAATCTAGTGTAGTTACAGTAGAAATGTTTGAAGTTAAAACTTTTTTGTCGGGAGTTCCTGAATCAATTCCTAAAGCAATAAGAGCATTTTCGAAATTAGTATCAGGTATTACAGTACAATTAGGGCAATCGGTAGAATAACTTGTTTGAAGATCCTTTACGTATTCCCAATTCGTACTAGAGTATATTACATTATCAACTTGTATGCATAACAATTGCGGATTGTGTGCTAAATTTAGATTATTGATATTTAAGGATGTATTGTTGCCGTTTTTTATATTGAGATTTACAAGATCGTTAGACTTCAAATTAACATTTTTAAGCTCTTTCTGTTTAGAAAGATCCAAAGTAGTTATTCGGTTGTTTTCGCAATATAAATCTATTAAACCAGTGTTATCGGAAATAGTAAGACTTTTAATCCTGTTATTATTGCAGTTAAGTTCAGTAAGTAATGTATTGCCGATAAGGTTTAAAGAATTCAGTATGTTATCTGAACAATACAGTCCCTTAAGTCTTAAATTTTTAGAAGTGTTTAAAGAACTCAGTTTATTTTTAGAACAATTTAACTGTGTTAGAAAAGTATTTTGGGATATATCCAAATAATTTATTTCATTGGATTGGCAGTCTAAATTTTGCAGGCGGGGGTTTTTACTAACATCTAAACTTTGTATTTTATTGGAATGACAAATCAAAGTAGAAAGTTTAGGATTATTAGGAAAGTCTAAACCGATTATTTCATTGTTGGAACAAATTAAAGTCTCAAGATTAGTAAAAGCATGAAGTCCTCTAAGACTTTTTATGGAACTGGAACTCACATCTAAAGAAGTAACAGATAAAATGTTTGAAGTTAGTACCTTTCCATCGAGAACGGTATCTAATCCGAGAGAGATTAATTTCTGTTCAAAATTTTGGTCAGGAATTAAAGTGGTTTGTGCAAAAGCAGATAAACTGAGTAAACACAGTAAGATAAGTAGTTTTTTCTTCATAAAATTATCCTTGAATTTGGTATACAAGTTTACAATTAATAAAAGTATTAATCCTACTATTCTGCCTTTTTTGACTCTGTTTTTTAATGTTTTGGCGTGAAATTATTTTAAACACTTAAAAATGAGAGGTTTGTTTGTTGGCGTTGGTGCAAAAAAAAAGGAGCTCTTTTTAAGAAGCTCCGGATAATGATAATAATAGAATGATTTTGTATGTATTAGACCTTTACATGGCCCCAATTTTCACCGCTGGCGATACGTCTGATTTGCATTTCGCTAACACCAAATTGTTTGGCAATCATTTTCAGACGTGTTTTTTGTTCCGGACGTGCGAGGATTTTTTTGATTAACATGACTTTGGTAGTTGTTAACTTTCTTCCGTCGGCTTTTAAATTGTGCTCGATCAGATTCTTTTTTGCCTGAATGACATGTGGACTTTTACGGCTGTGCGCCATCATTTCGGCTTTTGTTGCCCAGCATAAATTTTTTACATCGTCGTTGCTGCGGTTGTAATCCAGATGGAGTACATAAGTTTGTTCTTCTGATTCTTTCGGAATGAAATAATGAGCGACTAATTTGTACAGAAAAAGATATTTGTTGACAATTTTGTCACCATCTTTAACCTTAAATCTAAAAGTAGGATAACCATCGCTTAAACCGCCTTTTAGAATACGTCCGTTTTGAATTTCATCTGTAAAACTAATGAGTCGGCCTTTGTTTGAAATAGCATATTTAAGTTGTAATGAGGCGTTTATTTCTATTTCTTTGAATTCTTCGTTTGGATAAAATCTGTTTTGTGGCATTTTCTTTTGCATTTGAATTTTGTCTCTCAAAGATAAATAATTCAAAAAAAAAGACTGCTATCCTAAAGACTGTGAATCAGTAGATTTATGATTCTTATAACGCTATTTTAACTTTTTTAAGAACTTTTTTAGCATTTTGAAATCTAGTTTGCTACAGCAAATTGGGAGTCGTACAGGTTTTTATAATATCCGTCGGTTTTAAGGAGCAATTCCTGGTGCGTTCCCTGTTCTACGATCAGACCTTTATCCATCACAACGATTTTGTCGGCATTTACAATCGTAGCCAATCGGTGTGCGATAATGATCGAAGTTCTTCCTTTGGTAATCGTTTCAGTAGCGCGCTGAATGAGTTCTTCAGAATAGGTGTCTATTGAAGACGTTGCTTCATCCAGAATTAAAATACTCGGATTACTGACATATGATCTTAAAAAAGCAATTAACTGACGCTGTCCGGACGAAAGCATAACCCCTCGTTCTTTTACATCAAAATCATAATTATCCGGCAGACTCATGATGAAATCGTGCACGCCAATTTTCTTAGCAGCCTCTAAAACCTGATCACGACTAATTTCGGGATTGTGTAAAGTGATATTGTTATAAATCGTATCGGCAAACAAAAAAACATCCTGCAAAACCACGGCAATTTGTTTTCGAAGCGAGGCCAGGGTATAATTTTCGATATTATGGCCGTCAATGCAAATGGTGCCGCTGTTAATTTCGTAAAAACGATTCAGTAAATTGATAATGGTAGATTTTCCTGCTCCGGTTGAACCTACAATAGCGACAGTTTGACCTGAAGCGACAGATAAATCAATTCCTTTTATGACTTCTTCTTCCGGAATATAACTGAAACGGACGTCTTTAAATTCAATACTTCCTTCAAAAATTGGAGCTTCAATTGTTCCGGTATCCTGAATATGATCCTGAGTATCGATGATATCAAAAACACGATTGGCGGCAATCATCCCTAATTGCATCTCGTTGAATTTATCTGCAATCTGTCGTAAGGGATTGAACAGCATTCCGATAAACATGGTATAGGAAAACAAATCTCCAAAAGTTGTAAAATGATCTCCGTTCAGGATTTTGAATCCACCATAAACGACCACTACCCCTAAGGTAATAGAAGAGATAATATCGGCAATAGGGAAGAATATCGAGTTGTATAAAATAGTTTTGATCCAGGCAACTCTGTGTTTGTTATTGATTTCTTTAAAATTATCAGCTTCAATTTGTTCGCGATTGAAAAGCTGTACGATTTTCATTCCTGTAACACGTTCCTGTACGAAAGAGTTCATATTGGCAATCTGCGTGCGGACTTCTTCGAAAGCGACTTGCATTTTACGTTGGAATATTCTGGTTATGTAAACCAGAATCGGCATGGCAACGACTACGATCCACGTTAATTTCCAGTTCATGTAAAACATGAAAATAAGGACTACAAGCATTTTCATTAAATCACTAATGATCATAAAAAGTCCCTGGCTAAAAATTCGGGCAATAGATTCAATATCCGAAACAGATCTAGTAACCAATTGTCCCACCGGAACCAGGTCAAAGTACTTCATTCTGAAGCTTAGTATGTGTTTGAAAAGTTTGGTACGAATGTCTTTTACGATATCCTGTCCAAGCCAGTTGGCCCAGTAGACAAAATAGAACTGAGAGAAAACTTCCATTAAAAGAACTGCTCCCATTAACATGATATAAAGCAGTAAACCTTCTTTGTCGTGTGTCTTGATATAGCCGTCGACCGTTTGTTTTAGCAAATAGGGGCGAAGAGCTGCAAAAATAGAAAGAGATACAGCAAAAATAATAACGCCGTAGTAGCGCCATTTATAAGGTTTGGTATATTTTAAGATTCGTTTGAATAATCCGGTATCAAATGCTTTTGCTTTCATTTATTTTTTTTAAGCTTTAAGCTTTAGGCAATAAGCTTTAGGCAAAAGCCTACAGCCTACGGCTTATGGCCTACAGCGATAAGTAATCGTAATCAATTTCGGTTAAATACAATCCGTGTGCCGGCACCGAAAATCCGGCTTTTTCTCTGCTTTTGCTGGCGATGATCGTTTCAAAATCAGTTAGGGAAATTTTATGCAAGCCGATATTTACTAGTGTTCCAACAATTGAGCGAACCATATTTCTAAGAAAACGATTGGCCGAGATAGTAAAAATAAGCTTATGGTTTTCTTGTTTCCAATACGCCTCAAAAACCGTGCAATCAAAAGTATTGACATCTGTATTTACTTTGGAAAAACATTGGAAATCGGTATGGTTCAGTAGAATTTTTGCAGCTTCATTCATCAGATCTACATCTAATTTTTGATTGAAATACCAGCTCAATTCTTGTAAAAAAGGGCTTTTAACCGTGTTGATATGGTATTCGTAGGTTCTTTTAGTAGCATCAAATCGGCAATGAGCGTCATCGTGAACCAGAAGAATATTAAAAATAGCAATGTCTTTGGGTAAATAGGAGTTGAGTTTGTGTATTAAATTTGGAATATCCAACGGAGTTTCAATATCAAAATGCCCATACATCTCTTCCGCATGAACTCCGGTATCGGTTCTTCCGGCACCCATTACGCTTATAGGAGTGTTCAATAAAATGGAAAGTGCTTTGTTTAAAGTTTCCTGAACAGAAGAGGCATTGGGCTGAAATTGCCAGCCATGATAATTAGTTCCGTTATAAGCAAATTGAATAAAATATCTCAAGGTAAAGGTGCAAAGGTTTTTTTTAAAGGACAAAGGCTCTAAGGTACAAAGGTACAAAGGTTTTTTAAAAAAAGATGTTAAGGTTCTGAGATACTAAGATGCTAAGATTCTAAGGAACTAAGTTTTTTGTTTGATAGGTTCAAAGGAGCAAAGGGGAGAGGTTTCTTTGTTAAATAAGAATAATTGAAAGAATCTTAGAATAACTTAGTCTCTCAGAACCTGAGCCTCTTAGTCCCTTAAAAAAAACCTTTGTATCTTTGTACCTTTGTACCTTTGAACCTTTGAACCTTTGAACCTTTGTACCTTTGAATGAAAAAAATTCTTCTCCTTTCCGATACCCACAGTCATATTGATGATACTATTTTAAAATATGTAGCTCAGGCCGATGAAGTCTGGCATGCTGGAGATATTGGAGATCTGAATGTTACGGATACAATCAAAAAGTTAAAGCCTCTGCGGTGTGTATATGGTAATATTGACGATGCACAGGCGAGATTAGAATTTCCTTTGCACAATCGGTTTTTATGTGAGGATGTTTCCGTGTGGATTACACATATTGGCGGATATCCGGGAAAGTATAATCCCAATATAAGAGAAGAGATGGCGTCGGATCCGCCTAAATTATTTATCTGTGGACATTCGCATATACTGAAAGTTATGTTCGATAAAAAGAATAATCTGCTGCATATGAATCCCGGAGCGGCCGGAAAAAGCGGATTTCATCAGGTTAGAACAATGTTGCGATTTGTAATTGACGGTGATAAAATAAAGGATCTGGAAATAGTTGAAATTGGTAAAAAGTAAAGCTAAATTAAAAGGGCAACGGAACCTTAATTTTGACAGTGGTTCCTTCGTTTGCCTTTGAAGTGATTGAGATACTTCCTTTGTATTTTTTGATTCTCGCTCTGATTCGGTTAATACCAAAACCTTCAAAATTGTTTAGTCTTTGGGTTTCAAAACCCTTTCCGTTGTCCTGAATTACTATGATAAACTGATTGTTTTTTTCGGATAGGAAAATCTTGGCTTTCTGGGCATCACTGTGTTTTACAATGTTATTGAAAAGTTCCGAAACAATAAAGTAAAGCTTCATTTCAAATTTTTCGATGTATCTTTTTTCTGTTGAAATGGTGCTCGAAAATTTAAAATTTATATGAGAATTTGAGTTTCTTTCGCATAGATCTTCCAAAGCATAAATTAACCCAAAACGAACCAGAAGCGTAGGAACCAAGTCGTGTGACATATCTCGCAAAAGATCGTGTGCTTCCTGTAGAATCGATTTTGCTTTCTGAATTTCATCTGATTTTATATCGTTTAGTGTTGTGAAAGTTTTTAAATGCAGTCCAACAGAAGATAATAAAGAATTAATGTTGTCATGTAAAAACGATGCAATTTTTTTACGTTCAACTTCCTGGCTGTCAATGCCGGCATTAATCACATTTAGTAATATTTTTTGCTTGGCATCTTTCCGTTTAATCTTTTGTCTTAGTTTGTTGTTTTGGTAGAAAAAATAAAACAAAAAAAACAAGAGGATTATCATCACGAATGATAAGCTTATAATTTGTTTGTTTCTTATTTGTTCAGGAAGACAAGTATTGTTTTTTTCTGTATTTCCGACAACTGCATTAGTGTTGTTTTTTGAAACTGTTTTTTCTTGAGCAACAGTAGGATAGCTGGTGAAAGTGGTTAAAAGAATGAAAAATATAAAGTATCTGAAAAAGGACATAGCAAAAGGTGTTTTTCTTAGAATGATCAGGAATTTATCAGATTATTTTTCAGAGCATATTTTACCAAGCCAATAGAACCTTTTATCTGCAGTTTTTTCATGATGTTTTTTCGGTGTGTTTCGACCGTGTTTGTACTGATAAAGAGCTGTTCACCAATTTCTTTTCCACTGTATTCTAATGCAATTAAAGTGATAATTTCGATTTCACGGGCGCTTAGAATTGGGTTGTCTACTTTGATGTTTTTATTGAGTTTTGGATTGTTATGAGAGAAAATATTAAAGATTTTTTCTCTAACGGCATCGCAATAATATTCCTGTCCCTGATAAACGGCTTCTACGGCTTCTATAATATTTTCTCCCGCACATTTTTTTGTGAGATAGCCTTTTACCCCCAGTTTCATTACTTCTTTAATAATTTTCAGATCGTCGTAGCTAGAGAGAATGATGATTTTACATGGGATGTTTTTTTGTTGAAGTTCTTTAACTACCTCGATCCCGTCTTTTTTAGGCATACTAATGTCCAGAATCAGGATATCGGGATTGTTTAGAATAATATCTTCATAAACAGTATCACCATCGTATGATTTGCCTACTACTTCAAAATTTTCAACCGTCTGCAGTAAGTTACTAAGGCCATCAATAAGTACCTGATGATCATCTGCCAGGTGTATTCTTATTTTATCTTTCATAATTATTCGGGGAACTGAAATGCAAATAAATGAAAAAATATCTTACAAAGTTTCTTTTTAAGTTTGTTTTGACTGTTATGCAGCAAATTACGGAGAATTTAGAGCACAAAAAAACCCGAATTTAAAATTCGGGTTCTCTTCGCACAAAAAATTTAAGTTTATAGGTTTACCTCAAACGGTCTACAGATTTTACAAGATCTTCATCCTTTTTGATGGCCTTATTAGCTAAAACTAATAATACGATAGCAACAATAGGTAGAAACATCCCAATACCTTTCTCTGATACAATGGTAGTAGTATCTCCAGATAAATTTAGAGAACGATATACAAATAATCCCAATAAAATTAAATTTAATATTATGTTCAGTCTGCCCATTACAAACTGATTTTGTCTTTTTTTGTATGAAATAATACTAATGATAGTAAGCATTGTACTTAGACCTAATAGTACCGTGTAAAACTTATCCTGCATAAAGTAAAAAGGCTTACCATTGTTTAAGGTCCAAAGCGGAGTGAAAAACAGTAATACCCCCGTAATTAAAAAGGTAAGAATTAAATATACAGTCTGAATTCGTTGTATCATGGTCTAAAATTGTTTTACAAAAATATATTTTCTTTTTTTAAAATACTATTGTATGATTAAATTTTATTCGTATTATTGCATCATAATACCGTAAGCACTTCATACTGCGGTCAATCGAAAAAAAATATCTACCTATTCTTTTTACAATATTTCCGTTAAAATAATTAAATTCATAGAACATTCATGTTTGATATTTCTGCATTAAAAGAAATGAAGCTTTCTGAGCTTCAAGAAATAGCTAAGTTAGCTAAAACTATAAAGTTTAATGGCGTTAAAAAAGAGACTTTAATAAGTCAGATTTTAGCACATCAGGAAGCGACTGTAGCGCCGCCGGTTCGTCCTGTGGCAGAAGCGGAAATAGTTGATGAAAAACCGAAAAGAGCAAGAATTGTTCCGGCAAAAAAAACGGCAGTAAATAAGAATGCACCGGTTCTGGAATTTGATAAAGCAGAGGAAGCTCCTGAAAAAGCGGAAACTCCGATAGCAGTAACTAAAACTCCGGCTATTAAAGCAAATCCTAAAACAAATCCGAAGATAAAAGGGAATGCAGCAGCAAAAGAAACAGCAGAAGTAAAAAGCGTTGAAACAACACCGGAAGTTCAGGAAAATATTGAGAATACTGAAAGTACTGAGAATACTGAAGATGCAGCAATAGAGAAAAAAGGACCAAAAATTGTAAAGTTTAGTAAATCGGCTTACGAGAAAAAGGTTGCTTTGAAAAAAGAAAAGGAAGCTACTAAAGATGTAGTTCCGGAAAATGAAGTTGTAGCAGAAGTTGCTACTGTTGAAAAAACAGAAGCGCCGGTTCAAACCAAGAAGATTAATCCGAACCAGAATAAAAATCAAAATCAGAATCCCAACCAAAACCCAAATCAGAATCCAAATTCTAACCAAAACGGGAACGGAAACAACGGGAATCAAAATCCAAATCATAAAAATAAAAAGAGTAATTTCAGAGATTCAGACTTTGAGTTTGACGGAATTATCGAAAGTGAAGGTGTTCTTGAAATGATGCCGGATGGTTACGGATTTTTACGTTCATCAGATTATAATTATTTAGCCTCTCCTGATGATATTTATTTATCAACGTCACAAATTAGATTGTTCGGTCTTAAAACCGGAGATACTGTAAAAGGAGTAGTTCGTCCTCCAAAAGAAGGCGAAAAGTTTTTTCCTCTAGTTCGAGTACTTAAAATTAATGGTCATGATCCGCAAGTTGTTCGTGACAGAGTTTCTTTCGAACATCTTACCCCGGTTTTCCCTTCTGAAAAATTTAAATTAGCCGAAAAAGGCAGTTCAGTTTCAACCCGTATTATCGATTTGTTTTCTCCAATAGGAAAAGGGCAGCGTGGTATGATTGTCGCTCAGCCTAAAACGGGAAAAACAATGTTACTAAAAGACATTGCAAACGCTATCGCAGCCAACCATCCCGAAGTTTATCTTATTGTTCTTTTAATTGATGAGCGTCCTGAGGAGGTTACGGATATGCAGCGTAGTGTAAGAGGAGAAGTTATTGCTTCTACTTTCGACAGAGAGCCGCAAGAACACGTGAAGATTGCAAATATCGTTCTTGAAAAAGCAAAACGTTTGGTAGAATGCGGACACGATGTGGTTATTTTACTTGATTCGATTACCCGTTTAGCGAGAGCATACAATACTGTTCAGCCTGCTTCAGGTAAAGTTTTAAGTGGAGGTGTTGATGCTAATGCATTGCAAAAACCAAAACGTTTCTTCGGAGCTGCCAGAAATGTAGAAAACGGCGGTTCATTAAGTATTATTGCAACTGCATTGACCGAAACAGGTTCTAAAATGGATGAGGTAATCTTTGAAGAATTTAAAGGTACCGGTAACATGGAACTTCAATTGGATCGTAAAATCGCTAACAAACGTATCTTCCCGGCTATCGATCTTACTTCGTCAAGTACACGTCGAGATGATTTATTACTGGATGAGAAAACATTACAAAGAATGTGGATCATGCGTAAGTACCTGTCTGATATGAATCCGGTAGAATCTATGGATTTTGTAAACGACCGCTTCAAGAAAACCAGAAACAACGAAGAGTTTTTGATTTCAATGAATGACTAGAAAAGGGACTAAGATTCTGAGGAACTGAGGCTCTAAGCTTTTTCTTCTGAAATCTCTATTATATAAGAACAAAAAGGGATGAGTTTTATTTAAACTCATCCCTTTTTTTATGTTTAGAAGAAAAAAAGCTTTAATATGAAATACCGATCGGTATTTGTGTTATATTTGTTTGACGAATAATTGTTCAAACTGGAAAATAATGAATACTTCTGAATTTATATTGGATAAAGTAGCACCTGTTTTTAACAGACAGGGATATGTGGGTACCAGTCTTACGGATATTACCAAGGCTACGGGACTTACCAAAGGGGCTATTTACTGCAATTTTGCCAATAAAGAAGAGTTAGCTTTAAAGTCTTTTCAATTGAATGTAGATGTAGCTATCACACCTTTATTCAAAATACTGGCTTCTACTACAGGAAGTTTAGAGAAACTTTACGCGATAACGAAATATCAAAGGAGCTATTATGAGGTAGTCAAAGACAGGGGTGGTTGTCCAATGCTGCGTGTAGGGGTAGATACTAAATATATCAATCCACTGTTATTTAAGAATGCTCAGAGTTTGTCTCAGAGGTTTGTTACCGGACTTTCCAATATTATTAGTGAAGGTATTAGTAGTGGAGAAATTCAGGAGAATATTGATCCGCTGCAATATGCAAAGCTGTTATTGTCTTTAATTGAAGGAAGTTCTCTTTTGGCCTTTACACATAATGATGAGAGTTACATAACTGCAGCAATGGACTTTATAGATAGTACAATAATTAATAAAATAAGGAAATAAAATTTTTTAACCCTTCAGATACCGATTGGTATTTGATAAAATAGATTCAAAGAATGGAAAAAGTATTAAAAACAAAAAAGAAAATCAGATTTCAGGATTGTGATCCTTTTAATCATTTAAACAACGCAAAGTATCTGGAGTATTTTATTAATACAAGAGAAGATCAGATTGCAGAACATTACGATTTGGATATCTTTAAATATCTTAAGGAAACAGGGCTTAGCTGGGTAGTAGCAACTAACCAGATTAGTTATATGCGGCCTGCTTTTACAATGGAAACGGTATTGATTGAGTCGCAATTGGTTCAGTATAGCGATAATTTTCTGTTGGTTGAAATGAAAATGTGGAATGAAAATGAAACAGAATTGAAAGCAATTTTGTGGATTAAGTTCTTTCATTACAATACTCAGAGCGTAAAACGTGCCTCACATTCTGATGATTTGATGAAATTATTCGACTCGGTTGTTGTTCCAGTCGAGGAATCTGTTTTTGAAAATAGATGTTTGGAAATTGTACAGAAATTAAAATCAGGAGTACCCGCTTAAATAAGAAATCATTGGGATGGCTTATTTAAAAGTTGCTCTATGATGCAAGAATAATCTTTAAGTAAATAGGAGAAATAAGTGAGGCTGTCTAAAAAGACAGCCTCCTAATTTATAGAATAAAGTGATAACTTAGTTTCTCAGCACCTAAAAAATCTTAGAGCCTTAGTATCTTAGTACCTCAGTATCTTATTTAATCGGTTTATCAACTACTGGACGATCAGGCCTATTCGCTAATTCCCAGGCAATGGAGAAAGCTAATTTTGTTCTTTTAGTCAAAGCATCGTATTCGATTTTCTGAGGTTCGTCACCTTTTCTGTGGTAGTCTTCGTGAACTCCGTTAAAGAAGAAAACGGATGGAATTCCGAATTTTGCAAAGTTATAATGATCAGAACGCTCGTAAAAATGATTTGGATCTTTAGGGTCGTTGAATTTAAAATCTAAGTCAATTTTAGTGTATTTTTCGTTTTGTGCCACAACAATATTATGTAAATCAGTAGAGAGTCTGTCGGCTCCAATTACATACACATAATTGTTTGTTTTTTCGTGTTCTACATCACGACGGCCAATCATATCGATATTAATGTCGGCAATGGTATTGGCGATTGGGAATAAAGGATTTTCAGAATAATAGCGAGAACCATGTAGACCGTGTTCTTCTCCGGTAACGTGCAGGAACAGGATAGAACGTTTTGGACCGTGTCCGTCTTTTTTGGCTTTTGCAAATGCTTTTGCCATTTCCATTACAGCAACAGTTCCGGAACCATCATCATCAGCACCATTATAAACGTCGCCATTTTTTACTCCTACGTGATCGTAATGTGCTGAAATAACCAAAACTTCATCCGGTTTTTCAGATCCTTCAATATAGGCCCAGATGTTTTCTGAATCGGGTAAGTTTTCATTTCGTCTGGCATTTAAAAATGAAGCAGGAATATGCTGGTAATAATCGGTTGCGCCTTTAGGAAACGAAATTCCATGTTTTTTGTATTGCCCGATCATGTAAAGGCCTGCTTTCTTTTGTCCTTTCGATCCGGTTTCTCTACCTTCCATTTCGTCAGAGGCTACAACATAAAGCATTGTTTTTAGGTCTTTTTCAGAAATAAAGTCGATGTATTTAGACGGATCTGAATTGTCTTTTAAGGTAACTGATTGTGTGTTTTTACACGAAAATGCAGTACCAATTAATAACAGGATTATGATTTTTTTCATATGTTGTTTAGTGTAAATTGATAAAGGTATAGAAAATGTAGAAAACTAATAAAAATAAGATGACAGTAAAGTTTATAAACATCAATACGATGCTTTTAAAGAAGGAAATCCATCTTGTTTCTCCGTAAAAACGGTGGTGTGCCGGAAAAAAATAGTAAAACATCCAGAGACCTCCAAAAAAGTCAGTTATACTTGAAATAAAAGATAGTGGGCTTTCTTCTCCAAATAACCCAACCAATCTCCGGATAATAAATAAGATGGAGGTTACGAGAAGCAAAAATGAAAAATAATGTAAGGTGAATATTCCATGATCAAAATAATACCATCTTTTTTTACCGTGAAAGAGCCATAGAATGAAGGCAAATAGCGGCATTATAATGAAAAGTACTTTTGGAATGTTATGTACAAAAGACTCTGTAAACTTGCTAATGAGTTCTTTTTTGGTATTGTGCTCTTTTACATATTTTACTTTTTGAATCATCCAGTAACTAAACGAATCTAATTTTTTTTCCTCCGGAGCATATTTTTGAACGGAATCGACTTCTCTTGTAAATTTGTCAAAACCATCTCCGGGTTTTAAATCATTAAGATCTCCTGTGAAAATATTTTTTGGAACTTCTTTCTTGCGGCTTACGTCGAGATTAAAATCAGCTGGGGTTTCTTTTGAATGGCCGGGAAATAAGGCAATCATTAAAAAAGTGACAAAACTGATAAAGATGTATAAGCGTACAGGTGCCAAATAGGATAAACGTTTTCCGGCTAAATATTCTGAGGTTAATGCAGAGGGTTTAAACAAAAGGTATCTGATAGTACGCCAGAAAGTATTTTCATAATGTGTCAGATCTTCAAAAAAGTGAACGAACAGATAATGAAATGTTTTTCGGGATTCGGTGTTTTCCTGTCCACAATTGGGACAGTATTTTTGTTCAACAACATGTCTGCAGTTTAAGCAGGTTTTGTCTTTTCTAATCGGACTGTGTGACATTGATTGTAAATGGTATTGGTTTGGTTTTCTTGGTTTGTTTTTTCTTGCCACGAATAACGCGAATTTCCGTAAATTTTAAAAATAATTATTCGGGTTAATACAGGTGTTTTTTTTGCCGCGAATTTCATGTATCAGCCAAATTTTAAAACCATATAGTTGAAGTCCGTTTTATTCTTTGGAAATCACAGTTTTAAAGCTTATTTTTTCAATACTTCGTTCAGGAAAAGCTGCAAATGCTCAAAAGATCTTTTTGCTGCAACCGCGTTATATGCTGCTCCTTTTGAGTTGTCGTTTCCTGCTTCAGGATTGGTGAAAGAATGTACAGCATTAGCGTAATAAATCATTTGCCAATCGGCTTTTGAATCCCTCATTTCCTGTTGGAAAGCTGTGATTTCTTCTTTTGATTCATAGGGATCGTCGGCTCCGTGACAAATTAATACTTTAGTTGTAATGGGTTCGATTTTGCGGGCGGCATCTCTGGCTAAACTTCCGTGAAAAGAAACTACTCCCTTTAGGTTTAAATGTCCGCGTGCAGCTTCAAGAACGCCGGTTCCTCCAAAGCAGTACCCGATGGCTACAATATTGTCAGCGTTGGCTCCTGATTTGATCAATTCCTGTAATGCGGCATTGATGCGTTTTTGATATATTTCAAAGTTATTTTTGTAGTAACTGGATTGCTTTGCTGCTTCGGCGGTGTTTGCAGGTTTGTTTCCTTCGCCATAGATATCAGCAATGAAAACATGATAGCCTAATTTGGATAAGTTTTCTGCAATATCTTTAGAAGCTTTGTCGATGCCAAGCCAGGCCGGAATCAATAAAATCCCCGGATTTTGAGTGTTTTTTTTAGCAGATTTTGCAAATAATCCACTTAGAGCCTGAGAACCGTCAGTGTATTTTACAGCTTTTAGTTGCGCATTTATAGCGTTGGAAAACAATATGGTAGCAAATAAGAGAAAGGCCGAATTTTTCATAAGAGTACAATTTTTAACAAATATCAGAAATATTACGATACAAAAAAACCTCGGATTGTTTTTCTTCCGAGGTTTTTAAACGTTATTTTCTTACAATGAAAATCATTCACCGGGATGATAGGTTTTCTCGGCATTTTTGATCACATCATCTTTGTAAAACAAGACTTCTTTAAAACTTCCTTTTCGATACATTTCACTTTGATCGTTAAAATGTTTGGAGTCAGGATTTCCGCTATTACCTCCGGCTAACAATGATTTTGCTTTTATTTTTGGACCAAATTCTACAGCACATACAAAGCTGTTGCCATTGTAACCGTATCGTTTTTTGGAGTCTTTCTGATAACTGCTTTTAAAGGAAGGTAAACTTCCCCAGGAGCCCGGTCCAAAAGCGATGGGTAAACTCGGCTGAGCATCGTCATATTTTAAATCGATGTCGCCGGTTGAACGTTGAAAACGATTTATTTCTCCCCAGGCTACTTTCCAGGTTCCCCATTTTGAGTTCAGTTCTTTTAAAACGAACTGTAATTGCGGAAGCATTTGAACCGCGGTCGCATTCGTTGCAAATTTTCGGGTATTCTCTACCTGATCCGGTTCTCCTTCATCGACGTATGCTTTCAGTATAATCGGATCTAATTTGTACGCCCATTCGACTGCCAGAGTGGTCGCTACTGAATTTTCTTTGGCATAATAATCCCAGTTTTTGAGTGTCGAAATGACTTCGTTTAATTCGGGATATGTTGTTTTGTTTTTTTCGTAAACCGTAATCAGGCTTGGGATTAAAATTTCAAAAATCGATAATTTAGTATCATATCCGTCAGCAATTACTTTGTCTAAAGTATACTGACTGCCTTTGCTGAAAATTCGAACGGCATTTACTCCTCTAAAATTTTCTCCGTCAGGCGCCATATAAGGCAGGTAGTTTTCTCTTTTCGGACTGTTTTCTCCCGCAACAGTGTAAGGTGTTGAGTTACAGTTTTGGAGCCATCCGTTTGTTGGATTATACAGATGAACGGTTTCGTTTACATTATGCAGACCTTTCCATTGCGTAGAAGAGATCGATCCGTCAATGACTTTAGACCAATTAAGGTTTTTATCTCTGATTGGGATAAAATTTCCATGCCAATAAGCGATATTTCCTTGGTTGTCTGCGTAAACGGTATTGTTTGAAGTATTGGCTTTTAAGTCCATCGCTTTTTTGTAATCTTCAAAACTGGTTGATTTGGTTCTGACCCAACTCTGAATTAAACTGGTCATCGAGCGGTTATTTGATTTTAAACTGATCCATTTTCCGTCACGTTTGGCCATAATCGGACCATTATTGGTGTGGTAGGTTTTGAATTTTTTAGGGATTAATTTCCCGTTTTCCGTGTAATGTATTATAATTTCTTTTTCGATAACCGGGATTAGTTTTTTGTCGAATTCATAAAAGAATTTACCTTTTTTATCGACAATTTTTTCGGCATACATATCGGCAACATCAACGTTGGAAGAGGTGTGCATCCATCCGCAATGCTCATTGAAACCCTGATAGACGAAAAATTGCCCCCAGGTTACCGCTCCATAAACATTTAAACCTTCTTCGCTGGTGACTTGCACTTCGGGTCTGAAATAAAAGGTGGTATGTGGATTGATGTACAAAATAGCATTGCCGGCAGCCGTTTTTGAGGGTGCAAATGCAAAACCATTAGAACCTGTCTGTACATTTTTCTCTCTTTCAACATACGCCACTTTGTCGCCATTACCGGAATAAAAAGCTTTTAATTCTCCTGTTGTTAAATCGGCGGTACTGATGGCTCCGATACTTCCGTCGGTCCAAAGCAAAGGAAACCAGGGTTCAAAATGAGTTAAGAGCGCCGGTTTTACTTCGGGATGTCTGTAGAGGTAAAAGTTAATAGCATCGGCATAACTGTTTAATAATTTTTTGAGCCATAAGGGAGCTTTTTTATAATCGGCTTTGGCTTCTTCAGTGTCAATTAATAATTTAATTTCTAAATCATTGTATAAAACGGCTTGCCCTTTTATTTCTGAAAGACGTCCCAATTTTTCAATATAGTTCATTTCAATGCGTTTAAAATCATCTTCGCATTGGGCGTATAATAATCCAAAAACAGCATCAGCATCAGTTTTTCCATAAACATGTGGAATACCCCAGTTGTCTCTGATAATACTAACCTGTTGGGCTAAATTTTCGAGACGAGCGGCTTCTTTTGAATTGATTTTTTGTGCAGAAAGAGGAAGACTTGCGCAACAAAGTACAAAGGCTAATTTTATAGTTTTGGTGGTAAACATGTTTATTGGATATTAAATTTTTGTCCGGCAGTATAAATGCTCATGTGAAGATTTTCAATCGAAATGAGATTATTCTTTTTAGATTTCAGAATTCCTTTTGGGTTTTTCACTACGATCACTTCACTTTCACCCGCAACTTCAATCTGATTGTTTCGGACAATGATGGCAGTGCTTTCGTCAATTCCGATTCCGGTTAAAGTAGGGAACTCGACTAATGCGGAAAGCAATCGGTTATAACGATTTCTCTTTAAAAAATGCTGATCGATAATAGCGGTTTTGAGTAGTCCAAGACCTTCGGCAGTTTCAAGATTGTCATAACGGATGTTATCAAAGGTTCCGGAGTATTCTTTTTGCAGTTTCTGATTTCCGGTAATCATTTTTTCAGACATTACAGCGGCACCGGCGCTAGTCCCGGAAATGGTGCTTCCGTTTTGATAGGCTTTTTGAATCGCCATTTGAATTGGAGTATTTTGTACTACATTCATAAAACGGGTCTGATCTCCACCGCTTATGAAAATCAGTTTTGCTTTTTGAAGTGAATCCGTCAGTTTTTTGTTTTGAGCAGTTTCTTTATTGAAATTAAGCATCACAATTGGATTCGGAGTTAATTTTGCCATTTGTGTTTTGAAAAAAATAAAGGAACTGTCCGGTTCTTCGCTGGACATGGGTAGAACGACAATGAAATCTTTTTTGGTCAATTCAGAAACACTTAAAACTTGTTTCATCAAAGCATCAGACCGATCGCCACCGCCTATGATGAAAAGTTTGCCTTTGGGACTTTGTGCCTGAAGCTGACTCACTGTAAAAAGCAGTATAACGATCAGGATTTTTTGATACGAAAAATGGGAGGGAAGTTGGTTTTTCATCGTTTTTGAATAGAGTTAATGCAGCTGGTTTATAAAATTTAAAAGAGAGGTATTGACGATAAAGAGAACATCTTTTATTTTATCTAAATCTACTTTTGAAACGGTATCTCTGGTGGAGTGGTAATCGTCGTGAAAACCACTGAAGAATGTCATAATAGGAATTCCTTTAGTTGTAAAAGAAGCGTAATCACTTCCGGTATGTCCGTTAGTTTCCCAGAGATCGAGTGTAAAAGGTTTTGAAAGTTTTGTATTGCTGAGATTCGCAATTTCTTTTAGATAATCGTTTTCCTTTTGAGTCCCAATGCTTAGCATTCGATGCGTTTTGTCCTCGGGAGCACTTCTCGAAATCATGTCCATATTAATAGCGAGCAGTATTTTTTGCTTTTCGGAATCCAACTGCTGAGCAAAATAGTCACTTCCCAAAAGTCCCATTTCTTCGGCAGTCCACGAAGCAAATAAAATAGTGCAGGGAGGTTTTGTTTTGGCTTCGGACCATTTTTTGGCCAATGCCAGCATTCCGGAAACTCCTGAGGCATTGTCGTCGGCTCCATTGTAAACAGAATCGTTTAGGATGCCTAAATGGTCGTAATGAGCGCCAACAATAATAGTTTTAGTAGTGTCTTTCCCCGGAATCATTCCTAAAACATTGCGAACCGGAAAGGTTTGGGATTGCAATTCTATAGCGAAACTAATCTTTGTTTTTTTCAAGAGAGCAGAAGCAAAGGATGGTTTTTGCGCCGCTTTTTTCTCTATAAGTTTTAATGAAATGTTACTTCCGGAAAAAAGTTTTTCGGCAGCTGATTTACTTAGTTCAAAAACGGGAATCGAAGTGATGGCTGAGTTTTCGAGGGAATGGAAGGCGTTTTCTTTTTTTAATTTGCCCCATTTTTTACAATCAATAATAATCAATGCAATGGCTCCTTTACTGATAGCGGTTTGAAGTTTGATTTCTTCCAGGTTGTTTTCTTCAGGATAGTACTTTTTGAATTTTTGATACGATACCGATGTACTGTCCAAATGTCCCGGGAAGCCTTTTAGAACGACAACAATTTTATCTTTTGTATTCAGGTTTTTATAGTCATCATAGTTTTCTTTCGGTAGATTTAATCCGTAACCTGCAAAAACGACTTCGGTTTCTTTTTGTAACGATTGTGCGATAGGGGTAACCTGAAAGTCGGTATGTGGAGAAAGGGGAAAAGTTTCTTTATTGTTTTTTTTTATTTCAAGTGCAGCCTTTTTTATAGTGTGTTCTTCAATTTTGAAATTCTGATAGTATCCTGATTTTGTGTTGTACGGAACTAGTTGGTAAAGTTCCATCATTGAAGCAATATATTCAGAGGCCAGCAAAGCCCCTTTTTGCGTAGTTCCGCGCCCCTTCATCCAATCGGAAGCTAAGAAAGAAAGTGTCGGGGAGAAATCACTTTTTTGCGGACTGGGAACAACGATTTGCGAAAACAGCATGCACTTACAGCAAAACAAAGTAAGTAAAAGCAGTTTTCGTAACATCATGGTTTAAAATTTAAAAGTAATTATAAAGAGATATTTCGTTTGAACGCGCAGCCCAGTTCAATAATCGAATCGGTTTTGGCAATACCCGGAATACCATCGATTTTTTCATAAAGGATTCGGCGCATGTGTTCGTGATTTTTGGCTATGATTTTAATATAAAGTGTAAAGGATCCTGTCACGTAATAGCATTCTGTAATTTCCGGAATTTTTTTTAATTCTTCAATAATCCGATCTGAGTCAGAATCTTTATTCAGGGTTATTCCTGTAAAAGACGCCCAGTCATAACCTATGTTTTTTTCCTGGATGATAGGTTTGATTCCACCAATTACACCTTGTTCGATCATTCGGTTAATACGCTGATGCACCATGGTGTTTGAAATTTTCAAATTAGCAGCGATTGCAGAAAAAGCCATTCTTCCGTCTTTTTCTAATTCTTTAATGATGCTAATATCAAATTCGTCTAATATATCCATTCTTATAAATTGTGTTTAATCTTAATGTTTCTGTTATTGCAGCTGTTCTAAAAAAAACTCTAAATAGGCGACAATAATTTCGCATTCATAAAAGTAACTATTTTTTTTAATTAACAAGGGATTGAAAGGGATTATAAAGCAACTAAAATTGATTTTTACAACCTTTTAAATCTTTGTTTTTGACTTTTAAAAAGACTTTTAAAGTCAAAATTGGTGTTTTTAGAGGGTTTAATGAGAAATTTTTAATACTTTTGATTTTTAGAAAATTTTAAACAAATAAGATCATGATTCATACTGAAAATGCCCTGTCGTCAAAATCAGAGGTTTTGATTGAAAAAGAAAATAAATACGGAGCACATAATTACCATCCACTTCCTGTTGTTTTAGAAAGAGGAGAAGGGGTTTATGTATGGGATGTAGACGGAAAAAAATACTTTGATTTTTTATCTGCTTATTCTGCCGTAAATCAAGGACACTGTCATCCAAAGATTGTGAAAGCTATGGTCGATCAGGCTCAAAAACTTACGCTGACTTCGCGTGCTTTTTACAATGATAAATTAGGTAATTATGAGGAATTTGTAACAAAGTATTTTGGTTTCGATAAAGTATTGCCTATGAATACCGGTGCCGAAGCAGTTGAAACGGCTCTTAAAGTGTGTAGAAAATGGGCTTATGAAGTAAAAGGAATTCCGGAAAATCAGGCACAGGTAATCGTGTGTGAAAACAACTTTCACGGAAGAACCACTACCATCATTTCGTTTTCAAATGATGAAGTCGCACGCAAAAATTTCGGACCTTTTACAGAAGGATTTATAAAAATAGAATACGATAATCTGGCTGCTCTTGAAAAAGCATTGGAGTCGTCAAAAAATATTGCAGGGTTTTTAGTAGAACCAATTCAGGGAGAAGCAGGAGTTTATGTTCCTTCTGAAGGATATTTAGCGAAAGCCAAAGCATTGTGTGAAAAGCATAATGTTCTGTTCATCGCAGATGAGGTTCAGACAGGAATCGCACGTACCGGAAAATTATTGGCCGTACAGCATGAAAATGTACAACCTGATATTTTAATTTTAGGAAAAGCAATTTCAGGCGGGGTGTATCCGGTATCAGCAGTTTTGTGTAATGATGAAATTATGAATGTAATCAAACCGGGACAACATGGATCAACTTTTGGAGGAAATCCGGTTGCAGCTGCGGTTGCGATAGCTGCTCTTGAAGTAATCAAAGAAGAAAATCTTGCCGAAAATGCAGAACGTCTGGGAATTATTTTAAGAAAAGGACTAAATGAAATTGCAGAACGCAATAACCTGATCACACTCGTTCGTGGTAAAGGATTATTAAATGCAATTGTGATTAATTGTGGCGAAGATTCAGATTTGGCGTGGGAAATTTGTTTGAAATTCAGAGATAACGGATTATTGGCTAAGCCAACTCATGGAAATAAAATTAGACTGGCACCGCCTTTGGTGATGACCGAATCTCAAATTCAGGAGTGTCTTGAAATTATTGAGAAATCACTGGATGCTTTCAAGAATTAGTTTTTTTAAGTTCTGAGGTACTAAGGTGCTGAGATACTAAGGTTTTTAGGTTTTTTTATAGAACTTTAGAACTTTCAAACTTTGTCAAAGTTTTAAACTTTGACGAAAAACACAAAGCAACAAAGGTGCAAAGTTTCATTATAAAACTTTGCACCTTTTATTTTTAAGGAACTTTTTAAAGCAGTCCGGAAAAAAAAATCTTAGATTCTCAGCATCTTAGTTCCTGAGAATCTAAGTAATTTTATTTACTGTAACCCGGGTTCTGGGTGATTTTTTTGTTGGCATCCATTTCCAAGATCGGAATAGGAAATACCAGTACATCCGCATCATAAGATAATAATTCAGATCCGTCACCGTCGACACTTACATCAATGGAGCCTTTTGTTCTTCGGATATCGTGAATGGAAAAGCCTTCCATCGCTAATTCGAATTGGCGTTCTAATAAAATGGCATCAAGTGTTACTGCGGTTAGTTTTTGTGCGTTGGCTCTTGTTCTGATGATGTTGATATCGTCAATCGGAGTGTTGCCTACCACTGTTCCGGCGCGAAAGTTGGCTTCGGCTCTGATGAGGTACATTTCAGCCAGACGAATAATCCCCACATTAGCAAACTGATCGGTAAATTTCAGGGTTAGTATTCTGTCATTTACAGGGTTTACATAATTGAATTTTGCACGATCGTCGTTAGGATCTGTAAATTTTTCCAGATAAGGATCTCTGATCGCAATGTCACCTCCGCGTCCTCCATTATTCTCAGCTGAATAAAAGGTATTGGCGTCGTTTACTCCGGTTTGTTTTGTAATTTGGATAGCAAATACATCTTCAGCCTGATCGGTATCATGATTAAAGGCATCTGCATATTTTGTAGACAATGAGTGTCCGCTGTTTTTGATGACATCATCGGCAGCGTCTCTTGCCAAAGCGTAATTGCCTTGTTGTAGATATACTCTCGCTAATAGGGCTTTTGCAGCATATTTATCAGCATAAAAACTATTGTCTTTTGGAAGATTGGTGTAAGCAAGATTTAATCCGTCAATGATTACTTTGTATACTTCGGCAACCGTACTTCTTTCTTTTGATAAATCGGTGTTGAAATCATAAATGGCTTTGTCTCTTATTACAATTCCTAATTGATTATTAGCCTGACCGCTAACGTATGGTTTTGCAAAAAAGCGCACTAAATCAAAATAAGCAAGTGATCTTAAAAAATTAGCTTCACCAATCATTCGGGCCTGTTTGGCAGGATCTTTTACTTTGCTGATATTGTCGATAACGGTATTAGCAGCGTTTACGATTTCGTAACATCTGGAGTAAGTTCCGGTGATGATTACGTTGTCAGCAAGCATTTGTTTGATATACATTTGTCTTAATTCCCCGAAACTTCCTCTGAATCTAAATTCAGTAGTGGCAGTTGCACCTGTAGCTCCCAGTAAATCGGCGTAAACTAAGATTCTTCCTCCGTAAGCATTTCCTCTTGCAGCAAGAGCATAAGTTCCGGTGAGTACATTGGTAACCCCTTCTTCTGTACTTAACGTTACAGAAGCGTCTTCTCTTTGCTTTGGTTCTATGTTTAATTCATCTTGACAGCTTGTAAAAAAGACTGCAAAAAACATAAATAATAGTATAGTGTTTGATTTCATCTTGATCGATTTAAAAATTGATATTTACTCCCATCGCAATTGTTCTCGCTGGCGGAGCCGAATAAAATTCCTGTCCAATATTAGGATTTGCTCTTGTGATATCGTCTCTTCGTGACTCAGGATCAGAACCTTTATAATTGGTAAAAGTCAATAAATTTACAGCGGTCATGTATACTCTTAAATTGCTCATTCCCATGTCGCTTACTGTCTTTTTAGGTAACGAATATCCTAAAGTCAGGTTTCTTAAACGTATGAAATCTGATTTGCCCAGATAGCGGCTCGAATTTTGGGTACCGTTTGTACCGCCAAATCTCGCCTGAGGAACATTGGTAATGTCTCCCGGTTTTTGCCAACGGTCTAACTGATCCAGAGTCTGGTTGTCAAAATAATCGGCTGCTGTCGACTGATAAATTCCTGCAGTGTTGTAAATACTGGCGCCCCATTCTCCCTGGAAAGTAAATGAAAAATCAACTCCTTTGTATAGAATCGTATTGGTAAGTCCTGACATTAAGGTTGGAAACGGATTCCCAAGAATGGTTCTCTGTGCTTCACTATAGTCATTAGTGGTACTTCTGTCAATGCTTCCATCGGCATTTTTTGTGTTTTTTACAAAAAGTGCATCTCCGTTTGCGGGATCAACCCCTGCGTATTCTACCAAATAGAAAGACGAAATGTTTTCACCAACTCTATTAATGGTATAACTGCTTATTACATCGGCATTGTTGTTGGGTAACGATTTTACTTTAGATTGATTGGTCGTTAAATTGAAACTTGTTGTCCAGGTAAAATTTTCGGTGGTGATATTTTTGGTGTTTAAAGTGAATTCGAAACCACTACTTCTGATTTTTCCGATATTTTTGCTAATGGTTCCTAAATCGCCACCACCGGCACTTTTAGGAAGCGGAACATCAAAAAGCAATCCGTCTGTGTCTTTTTGGTAGTAATCGGCCTCGAAAGTAATTTTATCTAAAAAGCCCAGTTCGGCACCAAAATCAATTTGTGTCGATTTCTCCCAGGTTAAATTGTCATTTCCGGGCTGATCAAAGGTAAGTCCTGATTTTAAATTATAGGGATTTGTCTGATACAATTGGCGTGAAGCAAAGTTTCCAATTTCGGCATTTCCTAATTTACCCCAGCTTCCTTTTATTTTCAAATACGTTAAAACCGGATTTTCTTTTAGGAAATTTTCCTTTGATATTACCCAACCGGCAGAGAGTGCAGGGAAAACACCATAGCGTTCGTTTTTTCCAAAACGGGAAGAGCCGTCACGACGAATACTGGCTTTAAACAGGTATTTGCCATCAAAAGCATAGCTTAATCTTCCAAATTGAGATACAAATGCATAATCGATTTCCCTACCGTGTCCTTCATTAATTTCGGCTCCTCCGTCGATCGTCTGAAAACCGTCGTTAGGGAAGTAGATACTGTTTACATCCTGATATCTATTGTTGTACTTGTTAAGTTCCATACCGGCAACAAGATTCAGAGCGTGTTTTTCTGCAAATGTTTTGTCGTAGGTAAAGTAGTTACTGAAAATATAATTTTCGGTATTTACTGAGGTTGCAAATACAGCACCGTCAGTTGCCATAAAAGGAGCATTTTTTCCCTGCCAGTAGTCTTCTGTCTGAGTCATGTAGTCATAAGAAAAATCAGAATTGAACTTCAGACCTTTTACTATTTTAAGTTCGCCAAAAACTTTTCCGGTAAGTCTGCGCATGATGGTTTTCCAGAAAGTATTGTCTTTTGCCAATAAATAGTTAGCATATTCTGTATTTGGGTTTGCCGTTCCATCTGCCAGTCTTGCCTGTGATATTGGAGCCTGCGCTACGGATTGTAAAGGTGATGTAAAAGAGTTATCATCCTGCACTCTGTTGATGATGGCTCTTGAAAAACCAATGTTCATTCCCACAGTAAAACGATCTGATAGCTTGTGAGATAAGTTAGATCTTCCGGTTATTCTCTCCAGACTGTTACTGTCGATAATTCCGGTAGTGTTGTTGTAAGCTCCTGAAAAGAAGTATCTGGTTTTGTCGTCTCCGCCGGAAACCGAAAAATCAGCATCGGTGGTATATCCCGTTTGAAAGGCGATATCCTGCCAGTCCGTATCAATTTCTCCATTTCTCCAGTCAGTTCCCTGAGCCAGACGATCTAGTTCTTCTTCTACCGAGGCCAAATCGTCAACATTTTTTCCGGCTTCGCGTATTAATTCAACATATTGTTTTGCATTAAGCCACTTTCTCTTGTGAGTAGCTTCGCTAACACCTTGCGAGAAATTAAGAGAGAAAGTTCCTTTTCCGTCTTTTCCTTTTTTGGTAGTGATGATTACTACTCCATTAGCTCCACGTGCACCATAAATCGCTGCAGAAGAAGCATCTTTCAAAACGTCAATAGACTCGATTTCATTCGGGCTCAAAGTTAGTAATGGATTTGTCGGCGCTCCGTTGCTGGATTCGTTGTCTGTAATCAAGGGAATTCCATCTAAAACGTATAGAGGCTGCGTTCCCGCACTAATACTGGCAGCACCACGAACTCTGACATTTATACCACCTTCAACTTTACCATTTGTCTGAGTGATTTGTACACCGGCAAGTTTACCCACCAGCGCATTTTGAACGTTTGAAACAGGTATTTGCTGGATATCTTTTGCCGTAACGCGGGCAATATTGTCCGTTAAATTCTTTTTGGTCTGTGTTCCGTAACCAACGACCAAAACGGCTTCCAGTTCATTTTGTGTTTCGACCAGTTGAACGGTCATTAAATTGGAGGCAGGGACGTGTACAGTTGCAAAACTGACATAACTTACTGTTAGTACGTCTCCTTTTTTTGCTGTTATTTTAAAATTTCCGTCAAAATCAGTTTGAGTACTGACTTTTGTTCCTTTTACAAGAATGTTAACTCCCGGAAGCGGAACTCGTTTTGAGTCAGTAACTTTCCCTGTAATAGATCCTTCCTGCGCATTGGCTATTTGCATAAATAATGTGATCAATAGCCCCAAAAAAAACTTAAAGTTGATTTTCATTTGTAAATATTTTTGGTTAGTTTTTCAAATGTCTTAATTTTCTGTTAATAAGTAGTCTTTATTTAACATTTAATATCACTAAAACAATTGTTTTTGTGACATTTGTAACAAAATGGTTTTAATTTACTATTTTTAGAAAAAAATAAAACACTTTGTTGCTTATTGTGTAATTAAATTACTATTAAGATGTTTTAAATCTTAATATTTAGCTAAAATTGTAATTTTATGTTTGATGATTTACGTTTTGTTTGATTATTTTTTAAAGTTTAATTTTTCAAACAAAAAAAGCGATTGTGTTGAAACAATCGCTTTTGGAAATAACTACTCAAAATATTAAAAAAAGTAATTATTTTTTTTAAAGAGCTCTAACTTGTTATTTCTCGATGTTGTTTTTTTAAAATTTAACTTTTTTAAGTTCCCATAAGGTTTTGATAAAAGTATCAACATCCTCAGTGGTATTGTAAAAAGCAAGAGACGGACGAACAGTAGTTTCGACTCCCATTCTTCGCAAAATAGGCTGCGCACAATGATGTCCGGTTCGTACTGCAACACCTTCTTTATTTAAGGCTTGTCCCACCTGATCGTTTGTGTAGCCTTGCAAATTAAATGAAAGAACGCTTGCCTTGTTTGCTGCTGTACCGATCAATCGAACGCCCGGGATTTCTTTTAGCAATTTTGTCGCATAGTCTAACAACTGATGTTCGTATTGGCCTATCGCATCTATTCCTAGTTTTGTCACATAATCTATTGCTGCCCCAAGGCCAATTGCATCGGCAATATTTCCCGTTCCGGCTTCGAAGCGATTGGGCGCTTTGTGGTATTTTATTTCCTCAAAAGTGACATCCTGAATCATGTTCCCACCAGATTGGTAAGGATGCATTTCATTTAGTAATTCTTCCTTTCCGTATAAAGCGCCAATTCCGGTTGGGCCAAAAAGTTTGTGTCCGGAGAAAACCAGCCAGTCCGGATTTAAATTCTGAACATCAACTTTCATGTGTGAAACCGATTGTGCGCCATCAATTAGAACTTTTGCTCCAACGGCATGAGCCATTTCGACAATCTTTTTGGCCGGGGTTACAGTTCCCAGTGCATTTGATACCTGAGTAAAAGCAACCAGACGTGTTTTTGAATTCAGCAATTTTGCATATTCATCCAGTAAAAGTTGACCATCATCGTCAACCGGAATTACACGAAGTTTTAATCCTTTTTTATCTGCCAAACGTTTCCACGGAACAATATTCGCGTGATGTTCTAAATTGCTGACAATGATCTCGTCACCAGCAACTAAATTATAATCGCCCCAACTTTGTGCTACAAGGTTAATACCTTCAGTAGCACCACGAACAAATACAATTTCGTTTACGGAGCTGGCATTCAGGAACGTTTTTACTTTTTCGCGGGCAGCTTCATAAGCATCCGATGCGCGGGCAGCCAATTCGTGAGCAGCACGATGGATATTCGAATTTTCATGTTCGTAGAAATAGGCAATACGATCAATAACCGACTGCGGTTTTTGCGTCGTAGCAGCATTATCAAACCAAACCAAAGGTTTTCCGTTTACGGTTTCTCTTAGGATAGGAAAATCTTTTTTGATGCGGTTAGCATCAAAATGAGAACCGGAAATACTACCAAAATCTTGTTTTTCAAAAGTATTCCCAACGATTAAATTCGAATTTCTCTGATCAAAAGCAAACGGATTTTGCTCTAAAAAGTAATACGAATTTGATATCTCATTTCCGTTTAATGGAAGGTGGGCACGTTTTGTAAATTGTGTATCCACAAAAGCCAAAGCTGCTTTTAATTCTGTTTCAAACGAAGAACCTTGGGATTGAAAAGGCAGGTATTCATTATTTAAAAACAATTTCGAAAAAAAACTTTCTTCATTTAGCTGAGCGGCTCCGTTATTCCCAAAATTTTCGTCATAAAAACCGGTTTGCGGATTGTTGACATTTACATTATTTCCGTGTGAAATTCCCAATGGAGAAGTTTCACTTTGAGGATCAAATCCGGCTCCGGCATTTGGATATAAAGCCGAAGCTCCTGAGCCATAATTAGCAACCGTTGGCGCTGCTCCAAATCCGCTAAATGCTGGTAAAGCAGTTGGTGAAGCTGGCGCATCCTGCAAGGGCAGGGCTGCCGGGTTGTGCCCGCTGAAGTTCCCCGTATTCAGGAAGGTTTCTGCAACTTTTGTGGCACGGGGATGTTCATTACGATCAGGACTTAACGAAATCTCTTTGGGAAATTCGTTAGGTAACGCACTGAACAATTCGTTAGCCAAAAGCTGCAAATCCTCAATGTTGGGTAAACCGTTGTTGTTAGTATTTATACTCATGGTACTTTCCAATTTCTACATCTTCAAGAACGGCAATGGCATCGTCTACCAATACGGCCAGTGAGCAATATAGTGATACCAGATAAGATGCAATTGCTTTTTCATTTATTCCCATAAAACGAACTGATAATCCCGGTGATTGTTCGCCTTGTAATCCTGGCTGAATTAATCCGATAACACCCTGACGGCTTTCTCCTGTACGCAATAAAATGATTTTTGATTTTCCGTCTTTGATAGGCAATTTGTCGGATGGAATAAGCGGAATTCCCCTCCACGTTAAAAATTGAGATCCAAACAAAGAGATAGTAGGAGGAGGAACACCACGACGCGTACATTCACGGCCAAAAGCTGCAATTGCCAAAGGATGTAGTAAAAAGAATCCCGGTTCTTTCCACACTTTTGTTAGTAGTTCGTCTAAATCATCCGGAGTCGGTGCACCGGTTCTGGTTTTAATAATTTGCGAAGGCGCAACATTGCTGAGCAAACCATAATCTTTATTGTTGATTAATTCGCTTTCCTGACGCTCTTTAATGGTTTCGATCGCCAATCTAAGTTGTTCAGAAATCTGATTGTATGGTTTACTGTACAAATCTGAAACTCTTGTATGTACTTCAACAATCGTTTGAACTGCCGCCAGATTATATTCTCTCGGATTATCGATATAATCGACAAAAGTATTGGGTAAAACTCTTTCGTCTCTTGCTGAACAATCTACTTCAATGTGACTTCCGTCTTTTACTTTATTCAAACGGAATACACCCGATTCTACTGGTGTCCAGTGCAAAAGATGCGTTAACCAACGTGGTGTAATTGTTCCAATTTGAGGAACGGTACGTGTTGCAATTGCTAATTGTCTTGCTGCAACATCTCCTAATGCTGTTTGTTGTTGTTTTGTTTCAGCCATGGCTTAATGGTTTAATGGTTAATTTATTTTTTGCTGTAGTATTTTAAGAACTTTCATTCGTAAAAAAAACAATTTTATCGTACTAGTAAATTTAGCTTAAAACTAAAAAACCCCGAAATAAAAACCGTTTAATTTACAGTATAATAATATCTAAATTGTTGAATCATAAGGTTTATCAAGGCAGAACCTGCTTTTAAGCGAATGATATTTTTGCTTGATAGGGTGATCTGGTTTCGTGCCCGTTACCAAAGAGAGGACCTGTTTGTGCTTGGGGATGACTTTCGATTTTAGGAATGAAATCGAGTCAAAACGAAATAATGGAAGAATTAACGACAGAAGCACATATAACAAAAAGTGTTATAGGTATATTTTTTTGGAAGGATATAATTCGATGTACTTGCAGTGGTTTTCAAAATGTAGTTTTTTAAAATTTAATCTCTACTAATTCTATAGACAAAGTTATGTTTAAAATAATAAAATCCAAAAGTTTTTTAAAATTTATTCAGATGAGTGCAAGAAAACAGGTAAAGTATAGAATAAGGGTTGTTTTAAAGTGCTGATTTATAGATGTTTGGTTTTGTTGGTTTTCGAATATAAAAAAAGACAGAAAAAGAAGTAAGAGTTGTTTTTTACTTATTTTTCTGTCTTTTTAAATGCTTTATAAAATGTAAAAAGAAGCTTCAATTACTTTTTTAAGGCAGCGCCTCCAGGCATAACTTCCTGTTTTAGTTTGAATTTACTGTATTCTACAACTCCGGTCTGATCGGCCCAATCAAAATAGGCAGCCGATAGTTTATTGACAATACCGGGATTCTGTTTGGCTACATTATTGGTTTCACCGCGATCTGTTTCGATATCATAGAGTTCCCACTCGTAAGAGGGGTAAATCGATACCAGTTTCCATTTTCCATCCCGTACCGCTCTGTTTCCTGCTCTTTCCCAAAATAACGGAGCTCCTCTGTTGACCTCGGAAGCATTGTCAAATAATACAGGAAGGAGACTTTTCCCTGCCAACGGGTTCGATTTGGCACCGTTGTATTCTTTTGGATATTCAATTCCGGCCAATTCATAAAAAGTAGGGGCAAGGTCAATAATGTGCCCGGTACCTTTATCAATGCGGCCTCCTTTTATTTTTGAAGGAAACCAGGCAATAAATGGAGAACTGAAGCCGCCTTCGTGCATATTGTTTTTGTATTGTTGTAAGGGAGTATTTGATAAATAGGCCCAGTTTTGTTCCTGATAATCGAAGGAACCTGAAGTTCCAATTGGACCATCATTTCGGACTAAACCTCTGCCTAACGGATTGTAGGTATTGAAACCGCCCTGCGCACCATTGTCTGAAATAAATATAATGAGGGTGTTTTTATCTTTTTTTAGTGCTTTTAATTTATTCAAAACCTTACCCACATTCTGATCCATATTGTCTACCATTGCGGCATAAACTTCCATTTTGGCTTTCCAGAATTGTTTTTCGTCATAGGTAAGTTTATTCCATTCCGGTACTTCCGGATCTCTTGGTGATACGGTTTGATTGGCAGATAAAATGCCATTTGCTTTTAGCTTTTCAATTCTTTTTTCTCTTAAAACATCCCAGCCTTCGTCAAATTTTCCCTTGTATTTGGCAATGTCTACCGGTTTTGCTTGTAGCGGCCAGTGCGGAGCGGTAAAAGCTAAATATAGAAAGAACGGCTTATTTTCTTTGTTTTGTTCGTCGAGAAAAGTCACCGCGTTGTTTCCGATTTCATCGGTAAAATAATAAGAATCGTCTTTAGGATGGAGTTCTTCATTGTTTCGAAGTAATTTGACAGGATAAGGTGTTTTTCCGAAAGGCAAAGGTTTGCTGTCGAAATAACTGGAAGCTCCTTTTAAGATGCCATAAAATTTATCAAAGCCTCTCTGGTTAGGCCATTGCGACTGATCTTCGGAACCCACGTGCCATTTTCCCGAAAGTAAAGTACTGTAACCTCCGGAACGAAAAACTTCTCCCAATGTCAAAGATTCTTTGTTGAGGTATCCCTGATAAGCAGGCAAACCCAGATTGATATCAAAAAAGCCCATTCCGGCTTTGTGCTGGTATTGTCCTGTTAACAATGAGGCTCTGGTTGGAGCGCAAATTGAGTTGTTGTAGAATTCGCGAAGACGTAAACCTTCACTGGCTAGCTGATCAAGATTGGGTGTTTTTATTTCGGAACCATAATTACCTAAATCAGAATAGCCCATATCGTCGACCAGAATCAGGATGATGTTTGGTTTTGAAGAAGGGGTAGTGGTTTTGTTTTGTGCGGAAACGAAAAGTACTGTCGAAAATAAGAGGTGGAGTGTGAGAAGTGTTTTTTTCATTTTAATTTATGTTGTGAGTTGCTGAAACTGGTTTTATCTTTTGTTGAATCGGTTTAAGACATATAAACATAGCTTTAAAAAAGTAGAGTAAATTATGGTTTTTTAGAACAACTCTGCGATTTATTTTTAATGAAATGTGTTTTAGATACAATAAGTTACGCTTTAAAGTGTTCGAAAAATGATTTAGATTGTTATTCTTTAAAAAGTAAAAAAGCAATGATCAGCGTGATAATGATATTGAACAATTGTGCTATTAAAAAGGCATATAAAGGTTTTCGGCTGGTATTGCCCAGTAAATCTTTAAATTTGGTTTCCAGTCCGATACTGGTAAAAGCAAGGGCAAACCAAATGCCTTGCAGGTTTTTTAGGCCGTCTTTTACTTCGTCTCTCACTTCGGCAGTCAAAAAAAAGGAAAAGAGGAGTGAGGCGGTAATAAATCCAATGACGAATTTTGGAAAACGTTCCCATATAACAGCTAAGGTTGGTTTTGATGCTACAGCTTCTTCCGATTTGTTCTGAGTGTAAGTCCAGTAAACGGAAATGGCAAAAGCAGCTAATCCTAAGAGTACATTTTGAGAGAATTTGACAATTGTACTAATTTTTAAAGCGGTTTCGCCTACCAAGGAGCCTGAAGCGACAACGGCTCCCGAAGTATCAATACTACCGCCCAGCCAGGCTCCGGTTACCTCTTCAGGAAAGTTGAAATGTTTAGCAATTATGGGCATGAAAATCATCATGGGTATTGCGGTGACCAAAACAATAGAAATCACGTAAGACAGTTTTTTTGAGTCGCCTTTGATGGCACCCGAAGTCGCAATTGCAGCGGAAACTCCGCAAATCGAAACCGCGCTGGAAATCATCAGGGTTAATTCATCGTCGACTTTTAATTTTTTGCACAGCCAGAAGGCAAAGTACCAAACCGAGAGTACAACTACTAAAGCCTGAATAAGCCCAAGTGAACCGGCTTTTAGAATGTCTGAGAAAATAACAGTGGTTCCCAGTAATACCAAGCCAATTTTGACAAATACCTCTGTTGAAAGAGACGAACGAAACCACCTTGGAAGGATGAAAAAATTACCGAGACAGAGACCTATGATTAAACTAAAAATCACCGCTTCGAGATTTAGACCTTTGATGGTGGTATTTCCGGAGATCACCAGGGCAAAAATGGTTAACACATAAACGATGGGAAAACCCAGTAGAAAGTTTTTGACTGATTTTCCAATTAAAAAAGCACCAAGTGTTCCAATCGCAGTCAGATATATAAATTGTAAGCCAATGATTTTCAGGTTTCCGAAATTAAACACGTCTACTACTAAATCTGTTCCGGTTGACCATTTGAAAGTTGGAATCTCAGGAAGAAAAACAAAAAGAGAAATTCCGATGATGATAAATCCAAGAACGACGACAGTCCAGTCTTCGTGAAGGGTAAATTGTTTGGTTTGGGTTGACATTTTTAAGGGTTGTTTTTACTGGATTAAACCCGACAGGTTTTTGAAATCTGTCGGGTTTGTATGCGATTATTTAGCGGTTTTTATTTGGAAGCCAAAGCAACATCGACATCATTTTTTAAATCTCCGAGACCTTCTTTTTTGAAAACAATTTTGCCTTTTTTGTATAAGATCAAAGTAGGGAACACTTTTACTGTTTTTAAGTCGGCGATTACCTGAGGGCTGTCTTCCAAATCAATTTCCACGATTTTTAAATTAGCTCCGTATTGTGCTCTGATGGTTTCTAAAACAGGTTTTACCTTTTTGCAGGCGCCGCAGTAAACAGAACCAATATCAACGAGAACATCATTGTTTTCTGAAATGATTTTATTGTATTCGACTAAGGTTAGTTTGCTTTTTGAATTGGAGTAAAAAGGTTTTCCGTTTCCAATCCAGTTGGCAATTCCGCCTTCTAAACTATAAGCTTCTTTGAAACCGTTTTTAAGTAATTCATCTGCGAGCCAGACACTTCTTCCTGCACCAATAGAGTAGGTAAAAACCGGTCTTGTTTTATCTAAGGCAGCAATGCGTTTGGCATAATCTTTCGATTCCAAATTAAAATTTTGTGCTCCATTGATATGATTAAGAGCAAATTCTTCAGGACCGCGTGCATCAATGATCTGTGGTTTTTTTTCGCTTTGAATTTTAGCATAAAAGACGTCTAATGAGACGGTGTTGGATGCTTTTTGCTGTGCAAAACTAATTCCGGATAAAAACAGTATCACAATGGCGATACTGTTTTGGATTGTTTTATTTTTTATCATGATTTTTAAGATTGAACCTGCTCATAGTAAGCCTGATTGGGTACTGTTTTTTCTACTTTTTGGCGTATTGGAACAGCTAACACTCCTTCAGCCAAAGCACTTCCTTCTTTTTTGGATTTGAAGATGGGCCAAAGAAACTGGGCGTACCATTCTTCTTGTTTGTAGGACTTCATTCCGTACGATTTTGGAAATTTTCTGGTGATTAAACCTGTTCCGAAGATCATATCCCAGATAAAAAACATATTACCAAAGTTCCCTTTAAAATGTCCTACACCATCACCGCTGGTATCCGCATGATGTGCGTGATGAGTTGCAGGAGTCGAAATTAAACGTTCTAAAACCCATGCAATTGGATGTAAAACTTTGTATTTGTAAAAGGGTTTGTCCCAGGCAATACTGGAGTGAGCGCCTAAAGTGATAAAACTTTTGATCACTAATACAAACAATGCAGGTAATCCTAAACCTAAAAATGTTAAAGTTGCCGTTAAGTAAATCTGCGAAAAGAAAACCGTATAAATAAAGTTTTGTCTGGAAGCCATCGCCATGCCCATGTACGGAGCGGAGTGGTGCGTTCGGTGAAAACGCCATAAAAAAGGAACCTGATGGTGTAAGCGGTGGTACCAATACTGCGTTAAATCATCGGCTACTGCGATCAGGAAAAAACCTCCCCAAAACGGAACCCATGAAAGCGAGTTGGCAAGATTGGGAATTAAATACGGTAATGCAGTAAGACTGAAAAAAGCAATTACCGGAGGCAAAAGCAATTTAGGAGCCAGAAAACAAATGATATCTACTTTGCGTTCCTGACCCGTCCATTGATCGTCGTATAAACCTGCTGTAAATTCGATAATCCCCAGAATCACCATAAAAGCGGTTAATCCCCAGGTTCTGATGTTTTCGAAAGCCGGTTTGATAAATTCTAAAAATGATGGTAAGGCAATATGTGATTGTGCGATCGCACCATTTGTTAGTTTGAAATACAGAAAGATTGCCAGGACAGGCAGTGCATAAAGGAAGAGACTAATACTTAAATCTCTGGTTAGTTTACTTTTTGAATTATAAGCTGTTGCTGCCATGATTTTTATTTTAAAAAGTTGCTAATTAAAGTTAAACCTCCCGCCAGAATGAGTAGCGGAACTAAAAAAACAATCGCACCCACGAGTATTTTTTTTCCTATAATTTCATAATCTGTTTTTTTCATGTGGATTGGAATTGAAAGAGATTCAGGTCTTTAATACATTGACAAAAGACCTGAATCTTTATTGGGTTAATTATTTTGAATTTCCGGGTCTGGTAGCCTGTTGGATGAGATCCTGTAATGTTTTTCCTTTGTCGGCTGTGGTGTTGTGTATTCTTCTGTTGTACACGTCCTGCCAGTCAATCAATGGATAAACATTGTTTTCTTTGGCTTGTTCATCAAACAGTTTTTTAAGTTCGGCTAATTTTTCAGGATATTTTTTAGCCAGATCGTTACGTTCGTTGAAATCTTCGTTCAGGTTGTACAATTCCCATACGTCTGTGTCAAAATTACTTTCGGCCGGTTTTTCGTTTTTACCCAATGATTTTTTTACCGCAAAAGAATCCGGGAGGTGAGCTGCTCCCGCTTTCCAACCGTCTTTGTAGATGGCTCTGTTTCCGAAAATATAGTAGTACTGAACGGTATGCAAAGAAGGTGCTTTGGCATCGTTTAGCGAAGCAAAAAAAGTAGACCCCTGAATGGTATCCTGTTTTATTTCTCTGATATATTCCGGAGCTTTAATTCCGGCAATGTCTAAAGTTGTCGGCAGCAGATCGGTTACGTGGCTGTATTGATTTCTGATTCCGCCTTTGTCTTTAATTCCTTTCGGATAAAAAACGATCAACGGATTGCGCGTTCCCCCTTCCGATTGTGCATCTTGTTTCCAGTTTTTAAACGGAACATTGGTGGCCTGAGCCCATCCCAACGGATAATTGGTATTGAGTCCTTTTGCCGTTCCGATTTCACCAATGTTGTTTAAGTTTTTCTGAAGATTTTCTTCATCAGATCCACCCTGAGCAAACAGACTTTGGTTGATGGTTCCTTGTGTAGTACCTTCTTTACTGGCACCATTGTCACCAATTGCCACAAAAATTAAAGTATTATCGAGTTGATTGGTTTGTTTTAAATGCTCGACGATACGTCCAATTTCATGATCAGTATAGGTAAGATATCCGGCATAGACTTCCATGAATCGCGCGTATACTTTCTTTTGATCGGGTGTTAGTTTTTTCCAGTCGGTAATCAATGGGTTACGCTCCGGCAATACAGCGTTAGCAGGAACTACACCTAATTTTTTCTGGTTGGCCAGTACTTTTTCGCGATAAGCATCCCAGCCTTCATCAAATTTTCCTTTATAAGGTTCGCTCCAGGATTCTGCCACCTGATGAGGTGCGTGAACAGCGCCCGGTGCATAGTACAAAAAGAAAGGTTTGTCCGGTGCGGCTTTGTGCTGTTTGGTGATATAGCTAATGGCTTTGTCTGTAATCTGATCAGTTAAATGTCTTCCGTCAGGAGTAACATGTGCGTTGTCTTCTACCAAATCAGGTTTGTACTGATCGGTTTGTGATCCTAAGAAACCGTAGAAGTGTTCGAAGCCTTTCCCGGTAGGCCATCTGTCAAATGGTCCGGCATCAGTCGCTTCTTCATCAGGAGTCAAACCGTATTTTCCTACAGCAAAAGTATTGTATCCTTTGTCTCTCAGGATTTCGGCAATCGTACCTTTATCAGATGGAATTCTTCCGTCCCAACCAGGGAAACCGGCCGATAAAACGGTGTGAGAGAACCCGCTTACATGTACTTTTCCCGAATTTCTTCCGGTTAAAATAGCAGAACGGGTAGGAGCACAAATGGCTGTAGTGTGAAAATTGGTGTAGCGTAAACCATTATTGGCCAGATTGTCAAAAGTGGGCGTTTGAATAAGGCCTCCAAAAGCACTAGAGGCACCAAATCCAACATCATCCAGTAAGATCCAGACAATATTCGGGGCACCCGTTGGTGCTTTTACAGGCTCAGGCCAATATTCTTTCGAATCGGCTAAAGTTTTGCCTATAACGCCTTTAAAATCAGCATTCGGATTGTTTTGCGCAAAACTAAATTGTGCTGCAAGCAACGCAGTAAATAAAAGTCCTTTTTGCGGACTTTTAATTTTACTATTGGGTTTTAAATTTTTCATAATCTATTAGTTTTTAGGGTTGTGTTAATTAATATCCGGGGTTTTGTGGTAATCCGATTGGATCGATGTTTCTTTCGCTTTGTGGAATCGGGTATAAATTATTTCGTTCGGAAACAGAATTTTTAGCCAGTACTTTTTTGACTTCGGTAACCAAAGTTCCCCAGCGAACCAAATCAAACCAGCGTTGTCCTTCCTGAACAAATTCTTTTTTGCGCTCTTCCTGTAGGGCAGCCCTGAAAGACGTTTGCGTTAATCCGGTTAAGTCAACCGTAACATCCGGTGTGTTAATTGGTTTTCCGAAAGCTCTTCTTCTTACCTGATTGATTAACTCGTAGGCCTCGGGAGTTGGTGCTCCCTGTTCGTTTATGGCTTCCGCTAAAGACAATAAAATGTCGGCATAACGAATTATCGGAAAATTGATGGCTACGTTGGATGGTGTGGCCAGATTCGTTAAATCCAGATACTTTTTGAAGATCGGTTTCGGAAAAGTATACACGTTTGCGGTACCGGGAATTGGTAATTGTTTGGCATAACTTACATCTCTTCTGGTATCGCCGGCAGCATAAATATCATAAAACAAAGCAACATCCGAAATAATATCGGCAGGTTCTGTAGCCGTGAATCCTGTAAAAGAAGTGGCTTGAAAAGTACTTCCGCTGGAGCCGTTTCCAGCTTGGTTGGGTTCAAACTGAACGGAGAAAATGTGTTCTTTCCCGTTCTTTTTGGTTTTAGTAAAAATATCCTGGAAATTTTCAAAAAGCGCATATCCATAACCGCCATTGATGACTTCTCTGGCTTTTATAATAGCATTCGGATAGTCTTTTCTGGTAAGGTAAACCTTTGTTAGAATGGCTTTTGCCGCTCCCGATGTAGCACGTCCTGTATCTGTTGCAGGATAAGTGGATGGTAAAGCTTCAGCATCTTTTAAATCTGAAATAATCTGGGTATAAACTTCCGCTACAGTGGCTCGTTTCGATTTTAAACTTTCCAATTGAATAGAAGTAGGCTCGTGCAACACAATTGGAACTCCGCCCCAAAGACGTACTGCCTGAAAATACAATAAGCCCCGGATGAATTTAGCCTCGAGAATCAATCTGTTTTTAACGGCGTCTGAACCGGCTACTTTTGGTATATTATCGATAGCAACATTGGCTCTGTTTATTCCGGCATAGATTTGACGCCACGCCACCTGAACACGATCAGAAGTTGCATCATGAGTTAGGCTGCTTAAAGCTCTCACCTGCGGATTGGTTGCAGAAACTCCCGCTGCAGCATAATCAGATGCCATGTCAGTCAGGAAATATAAATTTCGACCAAATAAACTCTGCTCTCCCGGATCAAGGCTCAATGAAGCATAAACAGCAGTCACACTAGCAAGGGCATCGTCCTGAGTTTTAAAATAATTGTCTTCGGTTACAAATGAGGTAGGTGTGACCTCTAGATCAGTGCACGATACCAATAGTCCGGCACTCAATAGGAATGTTATAAAAATCTTTTTCATTTTATATTTTTTTTACTTAAAAAGTTACGTTCAGACCTGAGATGAATGTTTTTGAATTGGGATAAGCGCCAAAATCAATTCCCGGGTATAAGTTGTTTTGTTCGTAGGAGCTTACTTCAGGATCGTATCCTGTGTATTTGGTCCATGTGATTAAGTTTTCGGCAGAGACATAAAATTTAACGCTCTTAGCACCCAGTCTTTTGGAAAGGCTTTTCGGTAAAGTATACCCCAAAGTGATTAGTTTTAATCTTAAGAAAGAAGCATCTTCAATATAACGTTCTGAAACAATCCCCAATGGAGAACTGGTGGCTCTTGGAACTTCGTTGCTCGGATTTGCTGGTGTCCAACGGTCGTCTAAAGTTACATTCGCATTGGTACCCAAAGTCGAAATTTCCAATTGCTGATTTAAAGCGTTGAATACTTTACCGCCATAAGATCCCTGAAAAGAAAAGTTAAGATCAAAGTCATGATAGGAAATTGTGTTGCTAAAGCTTGCGACAAATTTTGGTTGTGAACTTCCAAGATTTCCTTTGTCAAGAGCTGTAATTACACCATCTCCGTTAGTATCTACATATCTTCGGTCTCCAATTTTTGTATTGGCTAAACTGTTGATTTTAGGCTGAGTATTGACTTCTTCCTGCGTCTGGAAAATGCCATTGGTTTTGTATCCCCAGAAAGTTCCCAGAGGCAATCCTACTTTTACAGTTACGGGTTGCTGCTGTAATAAAGATCCGTTTGGTACTACCGGAAAAAATTGATCCACTCCGTTTCCGATAGCCACTACTTTGTTTTTATTGGCAGAGAAAACAAAGTTAGAATTCCATGAAAAGTTTTCTGTTTTTAGATTTTCCGTGATCAGACCAATCTCGATACCTTTATTTTCAACACCCCCAATGTTTTGTAATACAGAAGCATATCCTGAAATCAGCGGAACAGGTACATTGATTAGTAAATCGTTTGTTTTTTTGTAATATACATCAAATACAAAATTGATTTTGCGGTCTAATAAAGACAAATCCAATCCTACATTGTATTGATTTGTTTTCTCCCATTTCAAATCTGAATTGGCCAGTCGGGTAGGAGCTAAACCAGTTTGCAGTGTTCCTCCGAAAGCATAATTTACAGAACCCATCTGAGCCAGAGAAAGGTAATTTCCAATTTCCTGATTACCGGTAGTTCCGGCAGTTATTCTTAGTTTCGCTTCCGTTAAGCCTTTAATATGGCTTGCGAAAGATTCCTCTGTGATATTCCAGGAAAATCCAGCTGATGGGAAATAACCCCAAAGTGATTTTGAACCAAATCTTGAAGATCCGTCCGCACGGCCGGAAAGCGTAAAGTTGTATTTTCCTTTGTACGAATAATTGATTCTGGTCAGCCAGGATTTTAAGACACTTTCGAAAGCATCTGTAGAAGGTTTTACCGGAACACCGTCTTGTAAAGCATTGTAAGTATTGGCATCGTTTACAAAGAATTGAGCTCCTGCATTCACCACTTCGCCTTGTGTGTACTGAAGCGTATACCCGCCCAAGGCTGAAAATTTATGATTATCGCCAAAATTAGTGTTATAGTTTAAAGTGTTTTCATTCAGTACAGAGCTCACCAATCGGTCTCCAACAGAACCAAAGCCTTTTGTTCCTGCACCGGTAGTGGTGGTTGCCGGAGCGTAGTAATTTTGCTTGGTATTCATGACATCACCACTGACAGCAACTTTTGCAGTAAGCTTTTTGGTGATTTTATATTCACCGAATAAACTAGTCAGAATCCTGTTGATTTTAGTTTCGTTGGTCGTACTCACAAGATCATTTATCGGATTGGCAATTATTCCGTTTACAGCCGTTGCATAGGGATTATTGGTCAGGTTATAGCTTCCGTCAGGATTTTTGATCGGAACTACGGGTGGCTGATACAAAGCAACCACTAACGGATTAGGTTGCCTTCCGGCAGAAGAACCGCCATTTGTACCAATACCATTTGCAACCGAATTGCTGTAGTTGGCATTCACACCAAATTTAAAATTGGGAGAATAGTTTCTTTCGTAGTTGACACGTAACGAAATACGCTTAAAATCAGAGGCAATTACAATTCCATCCTGTTGAAAATACCCCGCAGAAATTGCATATCTTGAACGATCATCACCTCCCGAAAACGACAATTGATGATTTTGAATCGGCGCGGCAGTTCTAAAAGCTGCCGATTGCCAGTCGTATCCTCCTGAAGTTTTTAAAGCTTCGATCTGAGCAGCAGAAAAAGAAGGCGCCTGACCAATACTGGCCTGAACATCATTACGTAAGCTGGCCCATTGGCTGGCATTCATTAAGTTCAGCTTTTTCGAGACATTCTGAAATCCAATATAGCCCTGATAAGAAATGTTATCCTGACCTTTTGTTCCCTTTTTAGTAGTGATAATCACCACGCCGTTTGCCCCGCGTGATCCGTAAATAGCAGTTGCAGAAGCATCTTTTAGTACTTCAATAGATTCGATATCACCGGGATTAATCGTCGACAGGACATTGACAGTAGCTCCTGCATTGGCAACTCCGGCCGTACTGTTGTTATTGTCATTATAGATTAAAATTCCATCCACCACATAAAGCGGTTCGTTACCGGCCGTAATTGAGTTTCCACCCCTAATTCGAACACTGGAGGAAGCACCGGGACGACCCGAACTTTGCGTGACTACCACTCCCGGTATTGCTCCCCGAAGTAAGTTATCTGCCGATGAGGTCACCTGACTTAAATTGGCTTTTGGAACTGAAGCGACCGAACCTGTAATGTCTTTTCTTTTTTGAGATCCGTAGCCAACAACTACCAGTTCATCCAGTTCCTGACGTTCTTCTTTTAAATGAATAGTGATCGGATTCTTTTCGACTATAATCTCTGATTTTTTGTATCCGATGTAGGTTACAATTAAGGTGTAAGGGAATTTCTGTCCCGTTTGAAAATAAAATTTTCCTTCGGCATCCGTCTGAACGCCGTGTGTAGTTCCTTTAATCACTACCGAAGCACCAATAATAGGCTGGTTGGTGATATCATCTACGACCGTTCCGTCGAGTTTCGATTGAATAAGAGGTGTTGTATTTTGGGCATTAATTCCCGCCGATAGGAGCAGGAGAAATAGGAATGAGTATATTTTTAATTTTTTTTCATTTCTTTGTACTGGTTTAAGTAATTAACAAGAAGCCCTGAAAGTTGAATTTTCAACTCTCTGATCGTATTCTTGGTTTAGTGATAAATATTCTTTAAGCCTTGCCATTTCTGTTGCCGCAGAAATGGCTTTTTTTATTTACAGCAACAGCTATGCATGTTTTTCATTTTGTTTTTTTTAATGGTTAGTCATTTTTTTTTAAGATATAGGTATAGTTTCAGTGCTCTTTTTGATACAAACGAATGTGTCAAATAGACTTTGAAATTTCAATATGGAATCTTGTGTGTATTTAAAAATTCGTTTTTAAAACGATTCGATGTAAAAGAGAAATCGAAGGCAAACGAAAAAAAGGACAGAGTTTTAGCAACAGAAGCACATATAACAAAAAGTGTTATAAGTATATTTTTTAGGAAGAATGTAATACGATCTGCTTTCGGTTGTTTTCAAAATATGATTTTTTTGGTTTCAAATATTATTTTAAACTCTACTAATCCTATAGACAAAGTTAATTTTAATATAATAAAAACCAAAAATTTGTTTATTTTTTTTGAAAAAGATAGATGCATTTGGTGTTTTTTATTCAGGAATTAAGTTTAACTTATTGATTTTTAATAAGTTGTTGTTTTTTGTAAGAGGTTGTAAAAAAGTATGTGCTTGTATTTTTACCATTAAAAAATGTAGTACTTTATACTTAATTTTCTAATTTTTAAGGTCTTATCTCATTTTAAAATAAAGAAAAAACGTCAGCAAAAAGTCATTTTAGTTTACAAAAGAAGATTTTTATAAAAAAGTTACCATATGTAGATAGGGCTTCAATATAAAAATATTGGTTCGGAAATGTATTTTTTGTCTTGAAATGTGGTATTGAAAGAAAGATATTGTATAAATAATTAGTAATTAAGTTTTTAATGGTAAAATTTGTATATTTTTATTGTGTTAATTTTTTACTCAAAACCTAAAAAGGCATCTTTTTTCGATTAATGAAAAAGAGCTGGTAAAAGAAAGAGCACTGTTGTTTTAGGGCGGTAAAATGAAATCAATTTGATAGGCAGATTTCAATAGACAGCGTCTCTAATTTTTTTGGTAGAGCGGTTAAGCTGTTTTTTATAGTATAAGTATTCAGGTATTTTTTTGTTTTTTAGATTAAGGATGGTATTGTCTTTTATTATGATATATGTCATAGTTTGAGAGAGTCTAACGGTTTAATTTTGTATTTAATTGAGGAAGTGAGTACTCAATGTAATCAAGAATTGAATATTTTAATATTTCTATATGAATAATCTATCTCAATCCCACCGAATTTTATTTTTAAATACACTTGCGTTTACGATTTGTTTTGCATGCTGGACCTTAAATGGTGTTTTAGTTACGTATCTAGTCGATAAAGGAATATTTAACTTCACCGTTGTAGAAACAGGATGGCTTTTAGGAATTCCAATTCTTTCAGGTTCTGTCTTTCGTCTTCCAATAGGTATTTTGACAGACAAGTACGGAGGAAAAATAGTATTCTCAATACTGCTGCTATTGTGTTCAATCCCATTATTTTTACTGCCATTTGCAACTTCATTTTGGAGTTTTGCGGTATTAAGTTTTCTTTTTGGATTAGTGGGGACAAGCTTTGCTGTAGGAATTGGGTATACTTCAATCTGGTATCCAAAAGAATGGCAGGGGCGTGCGCTGGGAATTTTTGGAATGGGAAATGCCGGAGCTGCAATTACAACTTTTGTTGCGCCTACATTACTAAACAATTTATCTGAAAATGATCCTGTAAACGGTTGGAAAACACTTCCGGTTATTTATGCTATAACACTTGTTGTTATAGGGATACTTTTTATTGTTTTTGCAAAAAACAAAACCAATATAGGAGTTTCAAAAACAATGGGCGAACTATTGTCGCCTCTTAAGAATGTCAGGGTTTGGCGTTTTGGAGCGTATTACTTTTTAGTTTTTGGTTTTTTTGTAGCCTATTCACAATGGCTTCTTCCAAATTTCATGAACGTCTATCATACCACTTTGGTAATGGGAGGAATGTTTGCCACTCTCTTTAGTCTTCCATCAGGAGTAATTAGAGCTTTTGGCGGTTATTTGTCGGATAAATTTGGAGCGAGAAAAGTGATGTATTGGGTTTTAGGATCTTCAATAGTGATTAGTTTTTTACTGATGTTTCCCAAAATGGAAATCTTAACAGCAGGTCCCGGAGTTTTGGCATCCAATAATGGCGTAGTTACTGAGGTTTTGTCAGATGCAGTCGTGGTAAATGGGAAAGAATATAAAATAAATAAAAAAGAAACTTCAGACAATCATGATGCCGCTATTTTCCCCGTAAAAAACTCCTGGCAGGAAATTGTAGTCAAACAAAATCAGGAAGTCAAAAAGAAAGAGCTGCTGGCGCAGGGGATTACTCAAATTAAGTTTAGTGCTAATCTTTGGGTGTATGTTGTTTTAGTCATTTTTATTGGTATTTCATGGGGAATTGGTAAAGCCGCAGTTTACAAACATATCCCGGAATATTTTCCAAACGAAGTAGGTGTTGTTGGCGGAATGGTTGGTTTAATTGGTGGACTTGGTGGTTTTGCCGGACCCATTATCTTTGGCTACCTTCTTAATTATACCGGACTCTGGACCAGTTCATGGATATTTATCTTTATCGTCTCAGTGCTTTGCCTTCTTTGGATGCACCGAACAATCATCAATGCAACCCGATCTAAATTACCCAATTTTACCAGAGAAATTGAAAACAATCATTAAAATTTAATAACAGATATATGAAAACTTGGTTAGATAAATGGAGTCCTGAAGATGAAGCATTTTGGAATGCTGGCGGAAGTAAAATTGCCTGGAGGACATTAACGATTACAACGCTAACTTTAATTTTATCATTTGCCTCTTGGTTTATGATGAGCGTAATTGCAGTAAAATTACCCGGATTAGGGTTTAATTTTTCTAAAGATCAGTTATTCTGGTTAACAGCAATACCGGGATTAGCTGCTGGTTTTTTAAGAATTATTCACACATTTATACTCCCCATATATGGAACACGTCACGTAATATCCTTTGCAACAGCCATTAAGTTAATACCTGTAATAGGAATTGGTTTTGCTGTTATGGATATAACCACACCATTTTGGGTTTTTGCTGTTTTAGCATTCACAACTGGTTTTGGTGGAGGAGATTTTTCGTCTTATATGCCAAGTACCAGTTTGTTTTTTCCCCAAAGACTAAAAGGAACCGCCTTAGGAATACAGGCGGGAATAGGGAATTTTGGAGTTTCGGTTGCCCAGTTTATTACACCGCTTGTTATTAGTGTAGGGATTTACGGAGCGTCGACTGTATTTACAAGTATAGATCATAAAGAGGCGATAACCGTTTTTCAAAATTCAACCCATGAAAAACAAAAAGAAGTTTTTGGAGCGCTCGATAGTGAAGTGCAAACAAAAATACTGGCAAACGTAAAGAAAACTGTAATTGATTCAGTAACGACAGCTGTAAAATCTACAGATAATACCGTCGTATTTACAGCATTACCGTTGAAAGCAAAAGCAAAAGCAATTGCCAATGCAAATCCTAAATTAGCAGAAAAGATATTAAACAATATCAATCCCGAAAATACGGCAGTTAAAAATACTCCTATTTATTTACAATCGGCGGCATTTTGGTTTGTACCATTCTTAATAGTACTGTCATTTGTAAGTTGGTTTTACTTGAGAAGCATACCCATGCAAGCTTCAATTAAAGAGCAATTGGATATTTTTTCGAACAAACATACCTGGTATTGTACCATAACATATGTAATGACATTTGGAACTTTCGCAGGATTGTCTGCTGCATTTCCCTTAATGATTAAATTTTTATACGGAGATTTTCCAAATGCACCAGATCCGTTAGTATTTGCCTTTTATGGCCCATTGATTGGTTCCGCAAGCCGAATCGCTTTTGGATTTGTAGCTGATAAAGTAGGAGGTGCGATTTTAACCACCATTACAGGTTTGGGAATTTTGGCCGGTGCAATTATATTGGTGACACAAGGATTAGTCGCTCCAACAAGTATGGATCAATTTCCACTTTTTGTAACGGTAATTTTTGCAATGTTCTTTTTTACAGGAATTGGAAATGCAGGTACCTTCAGACAATACCCAATTATTTTTAAAGAAAATCAGCGTCAGGCAGCAGGAGTTATCGGCTGGACAGCTGCGATTGCCGCATTTGGACCTTTTATATTTTCTAAATTAATAGGTAATAATATTTCGGCTAATGGTACTGTAAATCAGTTTTTTATTGGTGTTTCAATTTTCACTATATTAGCTACAGGTATCAATTGGTGGTTTTACAATCGTAAAAATTGTGAGAAACCAAGTTAATTAGTAATCATTAAATTTAAAATTAAGGATGAAAGATAAAACGTTTAATACCAAAGCCCTGCTCGTTGCAACTTTAGTGTCTTTACTCACCATAATATTAGTGTTTTACGGATCCAGACGACTTCAAAATTTTGATGCAGCTTTAATCACCTATTTATTCGGAACCGTATTTGCTTTCTTCGGAATTGTTTATCGATACACCGTTTGGTTGCAGCGTCCACCTACATGGATGTATTTTAAAAGAAGTATTAAATTTCTTTTTACTGGAAAAGTATTCTCTCATCTGTGGTTTTTAGGAAAAGAGTCCGTGCAGAATATTGTGGTTCAAAAGTTCATTTATCCGCGTAGTAAATACCGTTGGTTTGCTCATTTTTGTATTGCATTAGGCTGTTTGTCGGCCTTTGCGATTACAATTCCGCTAACTTTCGGATGGATTCACTTTTCATTGGCACCCAATTCTATTTCGATTTATGAAGCCAATTTCTTCGGATTCAAAATGATGGAATTTGAAATTGATTCTTTCGTGGCTTTCTTGATTTTCCATGCTTTAAACTGGTCGTCATGGCTTGTTATAATCGGGTCAGTGTATTATTTAAGAAGAAGATTAACCAACCCGGGATTAATTGCTACCCAAACTTTCGAGGGAGATTTATTACCGTTAATATTACTTATTGCGATATCGGTTACGGGTTTATGTTTAACGTATTCGTATCAGTTCATGAAAGGATTTGCCTATGATTTCTTAGCCGTAATACACGCTGTAACTGTAATTATGTTTTTAATCTGGATTCCGTTCGGAAAGTTTTTTCACATTATCCAGCGTCCAGCGCAAATCGGAGCCCATATTTATAAACAGGAAGGAATCAAAAAAGGGATGGCAGTTTGTCCGCATACCGGAGACGAATTTGCAACACAGCTTCATATCAACGATTTAAAAATCGTAACGAAACAATTGGGTTTTGACTTTACCCATGAAGACGGAACTTCTCATCTTGATCTAAGCCCGGAAGGAAAAAGATCGCGTTTAGCACAAGCACATTTAAAAGCCAGATTAGAAGGCGGAAATTTATTTGGATAGAAAAAATAGTTTCAAGTTTCAAGTTCCGCACAGAGCGTGAAACCTGAAACTTGAAACAAAACAAACAAAAATTAGACATGGCAAAATTACCTGTATCAACTGAGAAAATTATTGAGGCTTTTGGCCCCCATTTAAATTATGCGCCAAAAGATGGATACAATGGAAGAGACGAACCAGATGAGGTGGTGAAAACACATTGTTGTTTTTGCGGAATGCAGTGTGGGATACAATTGTTGGTAAAAGAAAATAAAGTTGTAGGTTTTGAACCCTGGATGGAATTTCCTTTTAATGAAGGTCGTTTATGTCCAAAAGGAGTGCAGCGCTATTTGCAAAATAATCATCCGGATCGTCTTTTACATCCAATACAAAGAGTAGAAGGAAAAGGATTTGAAAAAGTGACCTGGGATGATGCTATGGATAAAACAGTTTCTGAAATAAAACGCATTCAGGAAAAATATGGCAAACATGCGTTTTCGATGTTATCGGGAGTTTCTTTAACGAATGAGAAAAGTTATTTGGTTGGCAAATTTGCACGTGTTGCCTTAAAAACAAGAAATCTTGACTATAACGGAAGGCTTTGTATGGTAAGTGCCGGAGCCGGAAACAAAAAAGCATTTGGTTTAGACCGGGCTTCAAACAATTATTCTGATTTAGAATATGCCGAAGTAATTATTGTGACCGGAGCAAACATCAGTGAAACGTTTCCAACGTTAACCCACTGGATTTGGAAAGCAAGAGATCGCGGAGCAAAATTGATTGTGATTGATCCGAGAATGATTCCGCTTGCAAGAACAGCAGACATACACTTAGATGTGAAGCCGGGAACCGATTCTGCTTTATATGGGGCGATGCTCAAATATCTGGTGGATCACGATATGTTAGATCATGATTTTATTGATAATTACACTTCAGGATTTCAGGAAACTATAGATGCCGTAAAAGACTACACGCTTGAATGGGCAGAAGAAGTTACCGGAATTGACAAAGGAAAAATCAAAGCAGCAGCCGAATTATGGGGTAAAGCAAAAACAAGTTTTTTACTGCATGCCAGAGGAATTGAACACCATTCAAAAGGTGTTGACAATGTTTTAGGCTGTATTAACTTAGTACTGGCAACAGGAAGAATTGGAAGACCTTATTGTGGTTATGGAACAATAACCGGGCAAGGAAATGGTCAGGGAGGACGAGAACACGGACACAAATGCGATCAATTACCCGGTAACAGAGATATCGAAAACCCGGAGCATCGAAAATACATCTCGCAAGTTTGGGGAATTGATGAAAAAGATATGCCCGGAAAAGGACTTACCGCCTATGAAATTATCGAAGCAATTCACAGGGATGAAATCAAAGGACTAATTTCGATTTGTTTTAATCCGTTGGTTTCTTTACCCAATAATAATTATGTGCGTTCCGCCTTAGAAAAATTAGAATTCTATGTTTGTATTGATTTCTTTTTAAATGAAACCGCCCGTCATGCCGATATTGTTTTGGCCGGATCGCTACAGGAAGAAGAAGAAGGAACCACAACTTCAGCAGAAGGAAGGGTGATCAGAATCAGACAAGCTGTAACGCCTCCGGGTGAAGCCAGAACAGATACTTCGATCTTGTTAGAATTAGCCAAACGATTAGGCGAAGAAGATAAATTTACATACGATGATAGTGAAGCTATTTTTAATGAGCTTCGTGTTGCTTCAAAAGGAGGAACAGCCGATTATTTTGGAATATCCTATAAAAAAGTGGAGGACAATATGGGTGTTTTCTGGCCATGTCCTACAGATGATCATCCGGGAACTCCCAGATTATGGGAAGATAAAAAATTTAAAACCCCAGACGGTAAAGCGCATTTTAATCCTGCACCCTATAAACTACCGGGAGAAATTACAGATGAAGAATATCCAATAACACTCACTACAGGACGTGTGGTTTCACAGTACTTAAGCGGTACACAAACACGTCGAATTGGAAAATTGGTGGATCAATTTCCGGAGCCAATGTTAGAAGTACATCCCGAGCTGGCTGAAAAATACGGAATTAAACAACGTGAATTGGTACGAGTCGCAACCCGAAGAGGAGAAGGAATATTTCCGGCAAATATTGTAGAAACCATTAGAAAAGACACCGTTTTTATTCCTTACCACTGGCCAGGAAGTAAATCGGCAAATCAATTGACACCCGGGACTTTGGATCCAATTTCGAAAATACCGGAGTTTAAAGTTTGTGCCTGTCTTTTAGATCCGCAGGGAAAAATAGCACCTCCCTCTACAGAATCAGATGCTTATGCAAGTGTTTAATCTATAAAAAAGTGAACTTATGAATTTGACAAATTTTAATACAAGTGAAGAATTTTTTGTAGACATGCAGCGCTGCATTGGATGCAAAGCTTGTGAAATGGCCTGCGCCGAATGCGAAACAAATGGACAGCAGACTCTTATAAGCGTAAATTATGTAGATCGTGCTTCAACCATTCAAACGACTGTTCAGGTTTGTATGCATTGCGAAGACCCGGTTTGTGCGAATGTATGTCCGGCAGATGCAATTTCGCAGGATGAATTTGGAGTAGTGCATACAGCAAGTACAGAAAGATGCATAGGTTGTTCCAATTGCGTAATGGCTTGCCCCTTTGGTGTTCCGAAAAAAGTAGAAGAATATGATTTGATGATGAAATGTACCATGTGTTACGACAGAACAAGCGTTGGTAAAAAGCCAATGTGTGCAACAGTTTGTCCTAGTGGAGCACTGTTTTACGGTACAAGAGAGCAAATTGAAGAAATGAGACCAAACAGTTCTCCTATCAATAATTTTATTTTTGGACAGGAAAGAGTAACCACAAAAGTTAATATTATGATGCCGAAAGGCACTACTGAATTACGAATATATTAAATCGGAATCATGTCAAAAGAAGATAATTTAAATCAAAACTGGAAGAAAGATTTCCCCATAAAAAAGCAGGAATCAACACAGGTTAGCCGACGCGATTTTGCTAAGTTTCTAACCTTTGTTTCCGGCGGATTAATGGTTGGAAGTGGATTTGTAACAGCCAAAGCATTTTTATTGCCGAAAGAAGAAGTACAGGGAGAACATTTTATATGCAACAAGGAAGATGTTCCTGTAGGCGGAACAAGAGGATTTGTATTAGAAGGAAGCACCATTCCGTACATTTTAATACATCTGGAAAGCGGAGAATTTAGAGCTTATGAGCAAAAATGCACCCATTTGTCGTGCTCCGTATTTTATAAACCGGGGACAGGAATCATCCATTGTCCTTGTCATGAAGGATCATTCGATGCTAAAACCGGAGATGTAATTGCCGGTCCGCCGCCAAGAGCCTTGCCACAGTTAGAAGTGGTTTTTAAAGAGAACGCCGTTTTTGTAAAAGCTTATATCGAGCACAAAGAAAGCTAGTTAGTATAATTTAAATTTATCCATATGAGTACTTTTAGACGCAGCCAGAACCGATCCAATCCAAATAAGCTAAACAATATTCTTTCAACGCTTATTTTTATTCTGATCTTGAATGTCAGCATTCAAATTTGGCTTTTGTATGCCTCACTAAACAATGCTTTAGAAAATAATAAAGAAATATTGATTCCTGCATTTATTGCCTCAGCGGCACTGTTCTTTATCGGCTTTGCCTGGTTGTATTATCTTCCAAAGGGAAATTTCAGGAATAAATAAACTAAAACCTATTTGCCTTTTTAAGGGAGTATTCCAAAGAATTAAGCTAAATTTATATTCTAAAAAAAAGATAAGAAAGACTCGCTTGACGTAAATTTACAATAAGTGTTTTTTGCTTAAAAAAACAATCACTATGATTAAAGTTGAAGAAGCATTACAAACAATTGAAGCCAACAGTACCAAAATGTCCACGAAGCAAATAGCGGTAAATAAAGCATTGGGGTATGTTTTGGCCGAAAAGGTGATTTCGCCAATCAATATGCCTCCATTTCGTCAATCGGCGATGGACGGTTATGCTTTTATTCATAGTATAAAACACCAATATGATATCGTAAGTACATCTCAGGCAGGGGATCATTCCAATTTGAAATTAAAGGCAAATGAAACAGTCCGCATATTTACAGGAGCTTTTGTACCTGATAATGCTGATACAGTAGTCATGCAGGAACATGTCATTGCAAATAAAGATTCTATTTTAATTGCTGTTATGCCTCAAAAAGGTATAAATGTTCGCTTAAAAGGAGAACAAATTGCGAAGGATAATGTTGTTTTTGAAGCGGGCACTTTAGTAACTCCTGCAGCAATTGGTTTTTTAGCGAGCTTAGGAATCACAGAGATTGAAGTATATAAAAAACCGAAAGTGGCTATTTTAGTAACAGGAAATGAATTGGTAAAACCTGGTGAAAAGCTAAAAAAAGGAAAAATCTACGAAAGTAATTCCGTTATGCTTCAGGCCGCTCTTGAAACGGTAGGAATAAGTAAAACAAAAGTCTATCGTGTAAAAGATAATTTGAAAGCTACAAAAAAGGCATTAAAAGATATTTTAAAAAAGTATGATATGGTTTTGGTGTCCGGTGGAATTTCAGTAGGAGATTATGATTTCGTTAAAGAAGCTTTATTACAGAATGATGTAGAAGAGCATTTTTATAAAATCAACCAAAAACCTGGAAAACCAATGTTTTTTGGTTCAAAAAATAAAACCTTGGTTTTTGCTTTACCCGGAAATCCGGCGTCATCACTGACCAATTTTTATATTTATGTGTATCCGGCAATTAAGAATAGAATTGGATTTTCTGAAATTCACAGAACAAAAATAGTACGAACATTAAATTCAGATATTAAAAATAATACTGGTAAAACATTGTTTTTAAAAGCAAGATATAACGAAACGGATGTCACAGTACTGGACGGACAAAGCTCTGCAATGCTTAATACATTTGCTGTTGCAAATAGTTTGTTAATTGTTCCTGAGGATGTTGAAGTATATGAAAAAGGAGAGTTAGTGACCTTATTGCCGATAGATTAGAGGAATGTTAGATTTTAGAAGCAAGAGAATAGAATAAAGAGAATAGAATAAAGAGAATAGAATAAAGAGAATAGAATAAAGAGAATAGAATAAAGAGAATAGAATAAAGAGAATAGAATAAAGAGAATAGAATAAAGAGAATAGAATAAAGAGAATAGAATAAAGATTTTAGTTGTAAAGAGATAGAAAGCGGTATATAAATAAAAACATATAGCAAACCTGAAACCTAAAACAAATAAACGATTACACAATGACCTTACTAAGCCCCGAAAACCTATTACTATTTAGCTTTGCCTTAATTGTTATTGCATTCTTATATTCTAGTGTTGGACATGGCGGGGCATCGGGATATTTAGCTTTGATGACGATTTTTGCTTTTCCGGTTGCGATTATGAAACCTTCAGCTTTGCTGTTGAACTTGTTTGTTGCAAGTATTTCGTTTTTCTTTTATTATCGGAAGAACTATTTCAGGCCAAAGTTGTTTTATCCATTTGCAATAGCGTCTATTCCGGCAGCATTTATAGGCGGGTTTGTCACATTAGACAACACTATTTATAAAGTAGTTTTAGGTTTAGTCTTGGTTTTTGCAGCGTTAAGGTTGTTTGGAATTTTTAATTTTAAAGAAAAAGAGGCTGTTAAAATCAACCTTCCGTTTGCATTAACGATTGGTTTTGCAATAGGATTATTGTCAGGAATGTTAGGAATTGGTGGAGGTATAATTTTAAGTCCTATTTTATTGTTTTTAGGATGGGCATCCGTAAAAGAGTCAGCGGCGATTTCGAGTCTGTTTATATTTGTGAATTCCTTTGCAGGAATGTTAGGTTTTTTAATGGGAGGAAAAACAATTCCTGTGGAGAGTTTTTATTTAGTGCCCATTGCAGTCGTAGGAGGAGTTTTAGGAGGATTTTATGGAAGCGGTTATTTCTCGAACAAAACTTTAAAAGTAGTTTTAGGAACCGTAATTTTAATGGCAAGTGTTAAACTGATTTTTCCTTAGTAATTGAAAAATAAAAAGATAGAATGTAATCTCGATCTTTTAAAGTTAAACTTTCTCTCATTTCAACCTGAAACCTGAAACAAAGAAAACCTGAAACAAAAACTAAAAACAATGGAAACACTAACAGCATTTATTCTTTGTGGAGGAAAAAGTTCTCGAATGCAATCAGAGAAAGGATTGGTTTTGTTTCGGGGAAAGCCATTTATAGAGCATATAATCAAGGCGATTTTACCTATTACGGCAGAAATTAAATTAATTACTGCTTCAAAAGAATATGATTACCTCCCTTATCAAAAAGTACCGGATGTTATTGCAGATAAAGGGCCATTAGGTGGTATTTATACGGCTTTGTTGCATTCTGAAACCGAATTTAATTTGATTTTGAGCTGTGATATTCCGTTAATTTCAACAGAATTATTACAGGAGTTAATATCGAAACATACGGAAGAAGCGGGAATTACCGTTTTTGCTTCTGAGAGCCGAATGCATCCATTGATAGGGATTTATTCAAAAAAGATGATCCCTTTTATTAAAAATGCTATTGATTCGGGCGAACTAAAAATGATGAATTTATTGGCCCGAATACCACATCAGATTATTAATTTGGATGAAAGTGAAATTTTTCCTTTAACCAACATTAATTCGGCTGATGAATTGAATGATTTGAATGCAAGTTTAAGTTGAAAGAGTATGCAAAGTTTAAAAACACCAAAATTGACGATTGTTGGCGCAGGTCCGGGTGACGCTGAACTGATTACGATGAAAGCGATAAAAGCTTTAGAGAACGCCGATGTCGTTTTGTACGACGCTTTGGTCAATGAAGAATTGTTGGAGTATGCATCAAATGCCGAAATTATTTTTGTTGGAAAACGAATCGGGTGTCATGCTTACACGCAGGATCAGATTAACGAACTGATAGTTTCAATGGCAAAGCATCACGGACATGTGGTTCGCTTAAAAGGAGGCGATCCGTTTGTTTTTGGAAGAGGAAGTGAAGAAATCGAATTTGCAGAACAATTTGGAATCGAAACAGTAATTGTTCCCGGAATTTCATCAGCTCTGGGAGTTCCCGCCTCGGTTGGAATAAGTGTAACACAGCGCAAAGTAGCCGAAAGCTTTTGGGTTATTACAGGAACAACCTCAGATCATAAGTTATCGAAGGATATTCATTTGGCTTCTAAATCGGATGCGACCGTAATTATTTTGATGGGAATGCATAAATTAGAGGAGATAATTTCAATTTATCAGCAGAATAGGATAGATAATCTTCCAATTGCTATTATTCAAAACGGAACAAAAAAATCAGAACAAAAAGTGATCGGTACTATTAGTACAATTGTTAAATTGGTATCTGAAAAAAATATAACATCGCCAGCCATTATTGTCATTGGCGAAGTAGTAAAAAATACTTCAAGCTGGATTTCCTATTTTCAGGAACATTTTGATGATGAATTTATTTTTCAGAATTTAAATTTATAAGAATGATTGAAATTAAATATTTTGGAGCTGTTGCCGAAAAGACAAAATGTGAATTCGAAAAAGTACCTTTTTCTGAAGTTTCGCTGCAAGATCTATTGCGCGATTTAGACGAGAAATACCAATTGAATTCGCTTTCTTTTAGCGTAGCGGTAAATCAGAGGATAGTTTCAAAAACGATAGACTGTACCTTGCAAACAAGTGATATTGTTGCTTTATTGCCACCATTTGCAGGAGGATAATTGAAAAAAATGAAGATATCAGACCGTTATAACAGACAAATAATTCTTCCGCAAATAGGAGATGAAGGCCAGCACAAATTATCGGAATCGAAAGTTTTGGTTATTGGTGCAGGAGGCCTGGGTGCTGCAATTTTGCCTTATTTGGCAGCAGCTGGGGTTGGTCAGATTGGGATTGTGGACGATGATGTAATAGAGATTTCAAATTTACACCGACAAGTGATTTATAAAAGCTCGGCTGTTGGAAAATCAAAAGCAGAAGAAGCCAAACGTATGATTCTGGAATTAAATCCGGAAGTAAAAGCAGATGCTTTTGTAGAAAAATTATCAGCGAAAAATGCCGTTTCGTTATTTGAAAAGTATGATATTATAGTTGATGCAACCGATCATATTGCAATTAAATATCTTATAAATGACGCCTGTCTGCTTACTAACAAACCGATGGTTTACGGATCTATTTTCAGATTTCAGGGGCAAGTTTCGGTTTTTAATTATCAAAACGGACCGACATACAGATGTTTGTATCCAAATGAAAATAGTAATTCATTAAATTGTGAAGATGCCGGAGTAATTGGAATCTCAGTCGGAATTATTGGGATGCTTCAGGCAAATGAGGTTTTAAAAATGATTCTGGGAATTGGAGAAGTTCTAAGTGGAAAAATATTGGTTTATACTATTTTGAACAACGAACAACAAAAGTATGATTTTGATAAAAGTGATATTCAGCCTATAAACAGAGAAAAATTTGAAGCAAAATACAGTACAGTAGAAAATCGGGTACAAGAAATAGATTTTCAGGAAATTGCTGAAGAAATAAACAAGGATGAGGTTTTGTTTCTGGACGTTAGGAATGAAGACGAATTGCCGAAAATTAATTTAAAATACAGTATTCAGATTCCCTTAAACAATCTGGAAAGCGAAATAGAAAAACTAGATAAAAATCAACTGATTTATGTTTTTTGTCAGTCGGGTATAAGAAGTAAGATAGCTGCACAGTTATTTCAAAAATATCAATTTAAAAATATAAAAAGTATTGCCGGAGGTGCTTTAGCGATGAAACAGCTGTTAAAAGAGTAAATAAAAATAGAGCGTGAAAAAAACATACAGGTTTATTGGCTACGAATTCACAAATTATTTTTTTTGAATTAGAAAATTCATGAATTCGTGGCAAAAAAAATCTTTTAATCTGTGGCCAAAAAAAATAGAAGTAATGAGTAAAAATGTATTTGTAGAGGGACCAATTAGTCCTGAGTTTATAGCCGAGTCGATTGCGAAACACCAATCGAAACATACAATTGGGGCACACAATATTTTTTTAGGACAAGTTCGTGCCGATGTGATTCATGACAATACCGTTGTAGCTATAGATTATTCGGCTTATACGGATATGGCCAACGAAGCTTTGTACGCCATTCGCGAAAGAGCGTTTGCTAAATTTGATTTGACTTGTATGCACATCTATCACAGTTTGGGTGTTGTAAAAGCGGGCGAAATTTGTTTGTTTGTCTTTGTCTCGGCAACGCGGCGCAAACAAGTTTATGAAGCAACAGAAGCCATCGTAAACTGGATTAAAACCGATGTGCCCATCTTTGGTAAAGAAATGTTTGAAAACGATACATTCACCTGGAAGCAGAATTCCTAATAAGACACAATGGTAGATATTACGCATAAAATAAGTACATTAAGAAAAGCAACCGCAACCGCAATTGTAAAAGTAAGTAAACAAGAAACAATTGACGCGGTGGAAAATAATTTAGTGCCAAAAGGAAATGTACTCGAAATGGCAAAAACAGCGGGATTGTTTGCTGTAAAAAATACCCATTTATCGATTCCCGATTGTCATCCTATTCCGATTGAATTTACCTCGGTCGAATATGAAATTAAAGGTCTGGAGATTCACATCATCTTTACGGTAAAAACCGTTTATAAAACCGGAGTTGAGGTAGAGGCGATGCATGGAGCATCAATTGTTGCTCTGACGATGTATGATATGCTGAAACCGATTGATAAAGAAATCGAAATTTCGACCATAAAATTGATTGAGAAAGAAGGCGGGAAGTCGTCTTTTAAGAATAAATTTCCGAATACAATAAAAGCAGCTGTTTTTGTTTGTTCCGATTCTATTTTTGCGGGTGATAAGGAAGATCGTTCGGGAAAAATTATAGTCGAAAAATTAAGTTCGTATGGTGTTGAGGTATCACATTATGAAATCATACCTGATGAATTTGATAGTATTCAGGACAGAACAAAAGCATTTGCGAAGGAACATCAATTAGTGATTTTTACTGGAGGTACAGGCTTGTCTCCAAGAGATGTTACACCGGAAGCTTTATCGCCAATTTTGGAAAGCAGGATTCCCGGGATTGAAGAAGCAATCCGGGACTATGGACAGCAAAGGATGCCTTATGCAATGTTATCGAGAACCGTAGCCGGTACTTTAGGTAAGAGTTTAGTTTTGGCTTTGCCAGGTTCGACAAACGGAGCAAGAGAGTCTATGGATGCGGTTTTTCCGCATGTTATGCACGTCTTTCATATTTTAAAAGGAAAAAATCATGACAGCCTTTAACACTATTTTGACGGATGGTTTTGGACGCAGACATAATTATCTGCGCATTTCGCTGCTGGAAAAATGCAATCTGCGTTGTACGTACTGCATGCCGGCGGATGGAATCGCGCTTTCTCCAAAAGGCAGTTTAATGACTGCCGACGAGATTTTTAGTATCGCCCAGACTTTCGTGCAACATGGTGTTGATAAAATAAGATTAACTGGCGGTGAACCACTTTTAAGAAAAGATTTTCCGGAAATAATTTCAAAACTGTCTGCTCTGGATATTTCAGTTTCGATTACTACAAACGGAATTTTGATCGATCGTCATATTGATGTTTTAAAGAAGTTTAAAATTAAGAAAATCAACTTAAGTCTGGATACGCTGGTTTCGTCAAAATTTAGTTCGATAACGCTTCGAAATCAGTTTGATAAAGTTGTCGATAATTTGCATTTACTTTTGAATCATGATTTTCAGGTAAAAGTAAATGTCGTTTTAATAAAAGGTTTTAACGATAACGAAATTGTTGATTTTGTTAAACTAACCCGGTTTTTGCCCATTTCGGTTCGATTTATTGAGTTTATGCCTTTTGCGGGAAACGAGTGGGACCGGAGTAAGATGATTTCGCAAAAGGAGATTCTTTCTTTGGTAGGAAACCGTTTTTCACAGCAGGAAATTATCAAGCTCAAAGACGAAGATAACTTCACGGCAAGAACTTATAAAATAAAAAACTTTCAGGGAGATTTCGGAATTATAAGTTCAATTACAAATCCGTTTTGTGACAGTTGTAACCGAATTCGCTTAACTGCCGATGGAAAAATAAAAAACTGTCTTTTCTCTAATTCAGAAACCGATCTTTTAACGCCTTTTAGAAAGGGAGAATCGATAACTAATTTAATTTCAGCAGCTGTTCAAAGTAAAAAGAAAGTCCGTGCCGGAATGGTAACGATTGATGAAATGAATGATCCTGCCAAACATTTTGATAACCGAAGTATGATTGCGATCGGGGGGTAAATTGTTAATTATGAAAAAGCCATTCTCTTGAAATCTGGGATCGCTCAGGGAGATATTCGGTTTGTTGGGCTGAGCAAATTTTAAGCCTTTTAAGTGCAAAAAAAAGGTTCAACTTGTATAAAGTCAAACCTTTCGTAAGTATTATTTTTTCTTTTTGGCTTTTGCCTTTTTTTGAGCTTTTGCTTTCTTTTTTGCAATTTTTTTTAGCTTTAGCTTTGTCCTTCGCTTTTTTAGTCTTTTTCTTTTTTCTTAGCTGCAGCTTTTAGTTTTGCTTTTTTAGTCTTTTTCTTTCTTCTTATCATTTTTAGCTTTCTCTTTTTTCTTAGCCAGTTTCTTTTTGGCTTTGTCTTTTTCTTTGTCTTTCACTTTTTTGGCTTTTTTAGCAGCTTTATCTTTTTTAGTTTCTTCGATTTCAACTGCCTGATTAGTATTTTCTTCTTTTGATTTAGCAACAGCTGGTTGAGTAACTGTTTTTTCTGCTGGTTTAGCAGCGGGTGTTACTGTTTTTTTTATCGGTGCTTTTGCTACTGCTGGTTTGGTTGTAGTTGGAGTCGCTGCTGCGGTTTTTACAACCGCCTTAGCAGGTGTTTTTGCTGTAGTTGTTGCGGCTTTTGTAACAGAAGCAGCTGGAGCTTTAGTGGCTACTGGTTTTGCCGCTGTTGTTTTAACGGGTGCCGTTTTACGCACGGGGGCTTTTTTAACAGGAGTGTTGGCAGGTTTTACATTTTCTGTAGCTGGCTGAACAACTTCAGGTTTTACAGAATCGATTTTGTCCGGTGTGCTTTCTTCGGGTTTGTTTTCCATATTTTATGTGCTTTTAGGTAAGGTTATCGTCAGCAATGTAACTAAATTGTTAACTCATAGTTAAGTAAAGATAATTATAAAACATGGTATTCAATGTTAAGTTTTCTTATAAAATTTAAGGTTAAGTGTTTGAAAGTGAATTATTTGTTTTTTTAGCCGAAATATAAAACCGAAATCTCTTAACAATTCTACATGGAAAATGGGAGGAGTTGATTGTTAATTGTTTATTGTGAAATGTGAAATGCAAACTGTACACTGAGCTCATTAGCCCAGATGGGAGTGACATCCTTTTGTACCGGGGTTCGGGACAAAAGATACAACGGACAGCTGGAAACAGCTTCTTATTCGGAATATTGTTTTGAATATTTTTCAGTTGTGATCGGAGATAGCTGAACACAATTGTTTGAGAGGGGAGAAGTGCGGTGTAGAGACGCATTGTAGCGCCTCTACAAATGTTTGTAAAATGAATTACTTTTTCTTTCCAATAAATCGGATTACGGAACCTTTTCCGTTGTGGAAAAGACCTTCATTGAGTTCAATTTCTTTTTCTTCCAGTGTGATGATCTCATAATTTGGAAAGTCAGATTTGATTTCTTCAATGGAAAACAAAGAAGCAATATCTTTAGGTCCGCCAACTTTATCATTTATTGCGAGATAGTCTAAATGCTTTTTGCTGAATGCTTCAAAAATGATACAGCCGCCTTTGCGCAGGTATTGATCCAGTGTTTTGTGCATTGCCGATTTAATTTCTGCCGGAAAGTGTGCATAAATTAAAGCAATGGCATCAAATTGTTCCGGTTGATAGTGTAAGGTTTCTAGTTCTCCAATCTGATAGTCCAGAATGACATTTTCGGATTCGGCAAGTTTAAGGGCTTTGTTTTTCCCTTCTGAACTAATATCAAATGCCGAAACTTTCCAGCCTAGTTTAGCAGCAAAAACGGCATTTCGGCCTTCACCTTCAGCGGGAAAAAGAATAGTCCCGATGTCTTGTTTTTCTAATGATTCTTTTAAATAATTGTTGGGTGCGGTGCCGTAAGCAAATTCTTCGGCGCTGTAACGGTCGTTCCACCGTTCGGTCCAGGAGTTGGTCATGATTTAGATATTGAAATTAATTATTAAAGGTTTGTGATCGCTAAGCATTGTCCAGTCTTGATAAGTACCAACTTCTACACGCTCTAAAACGTTCATAAAATCTTGTGAGGCAAAGCAGTAATCAAGATGATAGGGTTTGTTTTCATGGCGGTAAAGATATAAAGTAGGGTGTTCTTCTTTGCCCTGTTCCTGTTTGAAATATTTATGATACGTACTGAAAATCTTTTTTTCGCCCAGTTTGTTTACAACGGTTGTGTGATTTCCTTCTCTTCGGGGTTTGTCCCAAATCGTGTTGCTGTTGAAATCTCCAATTAAAATGGTTTTGTTTTCTTTGATCAGATCTTCATAATAATTGATCGCTTTCCAGACTTGAGTTACATATTGTCCATCTTTATCCTGGGGATTATTGGCCCAGATTGCAAATAAAGTAAAATCAACATTTCCGCCTGTAACCGCTATTGGTAAAATGTTTTTGAAAAGAGGATTATGACAGTCTAGCAATTCAAAACTATAATTACTATAGGAGAAAACGCCAAGTCCTTTGTGCGGATTGGTTCCGTACCATAGAATGTCGTTTGGCAGTTTAGCATCGGTTTGAAATTTTAAATTTTCGGGATTTTCACATTCGGAGATTACGGCAATATCAGCATTATAAGCGTCAAGAAATGTTGCTTTTTTTCTGAATGCCATATTACAATTCCATGCTATAATTTTCATAAGCTGATTTTCCTGTCTGAGAAAAGATAGTCTCAAATATACCAATTTAAAAGGTGTTATTAGGGAGTAGGTATAACAAAAAAATGCCTCTTTTCATTTTGAAAAGAGGCAGATTATATAGTGTGTTTTTGAAGAACTATTTTTTCCAGTTAAAAATTCTTGGATTGATGGAAATCATTAACCAGGCCCAATTATTGGTACGTCCGGCGTCTCCGTTTTTTAAAAATTCTAAAGTTTTAGTGCCAAACATTTGAGAGTATCCTCCTGTAAGTGTGATGTCTTTTTTGAAATTGTAGTTGGCTGTAAAATCGACCTCTGTTCCTAAATACGAACCTAATTTTTCGTTTAATGGCGTTATTACATTAGCAGGGGCGTTAAAAACATGGGGCATTACATTAAACTGCCATTTTTTTACATTGTAGCTTAGTTTTAGATAAGCATCCTGAAGACCTACGCTGTTTTGATGGTTTCCCACATAAAAATAATCCATAAAACCATTAAAGGCATGATTTGTTCCAAAAAGCGGATTAAATGATTTAATTACCGTACTGCCATCGTTCATGTCTTTTCCGGATAAATATTCATACCCCAGACCGGCTTTAAAAGCATCAGAAATGGCATATCCCAAATAGGCTCCGGCATACCAGGCGCTGACTTGTTTATTAGTGCTTTTTCCGGTTTGACCGTAAAGCCCCAAGTTGCTGTCTATTTTTTTTGTCTTATACGTTAAATACGTTCCGAAAGTCTGTTTGTAGTCAACTAATAATTTGGCGTCGGCATTAGCATATTCGTAGCCCGTATTTAGCGCCAGTAAACTCATTGTTAAGTTGCTGAATGTGGTGTGGTACCAGGCGTATTGCAGTGCTTTGTAATTTGCTACCGTATAAGGGGTCTGCACTAAATTTTCGGCATTGGAGTTGTAAGCAACTCCCATGTCGAGCTGTTGGTTTTTAGGACGAAAAGTGACCATTGCAGCATCGTGGCTCTGACCTTGCTGCAACCAGTCGATTTCTCCCATAATACGCTGGTTGTCGTATGAAAGTACCTGACGGCCTAATCTGGCACTCCATTTTTCGGTAAAATTGTATTGTGCCCAGGCTTCAAAAACGGCTACACCATTTTTGTCTGCCGTTGTCGTTGTGGGAACATCACCCCAGGTTCTGATGTTTTGCAGAGTCAGCTTAACGGTCAGATCATCTTGTTTAAAATTCAGATTTAAACGAGAACGCTGTGATATTTGCGAGGTTCCTTTTTGACCTTCAGGCAGGAGTGTCTTATATCCGTTTCGATATTCAAAACGTGGTCGAAGTTGTAGGGTGGCATCTAATTCCTGGGCCTGAATTTCAAAGCTCATTCCTATCATGAGTATTAAAAGTAGTTTCAGATTTTTCATAAATTATCAAAATTTTATTCATGTAAATTTATAAGAAATAGATGCAGGTTTGTATGATTTAGATCATGTTTGATGTTTTTTTTATACTTTGTTAAAGTATTGGTTCTTAAATTCTTATTTCAGTAGAAGTTGTTTTTTTGTTCAGGATTCCAACAGTTGTAAACAGCATCCGTATTATCACTGTTTCTTAAAAAAAACAGGGTGGAAATTAACAAATTATAATGGAGTCCGGATGCAGTTTGTAAATAGAATTTTGTTAAACTGTAATGATGAATTTACAGTTTAACAGAGCAAATGGTTTTTAATAAAAGGGAGTAGTACCTCTTAAAAAAGATCAAAACGTAGTTTTTGGAAAGAGTTACGTAATTGTACGTAATTTTTACAACAAAGAATACTCAGTTGCTTTGTTTGAAAGTTCCATCAGGTTTTTTACTTTTAGTTTTTTCATTAAGTTAAAGCGATGAACTTCGGCAGTACGCTTACTGATTTTAAGGGTTTCACCAATTTCCTTATTCCCTTTTCCGGATAATAAAAGTGAGAGAATTTCTTTTTCTCTCTTGGTAATCGTGATCTCTTCAGCTAAAGCTTGTTTACGTCCTAATGAAACAGTACAATGCACAAAGTGATGAATCAAAATTCCCGATACATCACCGCTGTAATATTTCCCTCCGTTTAAAACCGTATGTAAGGCTTTTAAAAATTCTTCTTTGCTGGAATCTTTTAGTAAATACCCTTCGGCACCTGCTTTCAATGCACCTAATACATATTCTTCAGATTCATGTGTGGTGAGTATAATAATCTTAACCTTATTATTTTCACTTCTAAGTTTTTCTACTACTTCAATACCGGTTAAATGCGGCATACGTATGTCTAGTATAAGTAAGTCTGGCTCACTTGCAGCAACAGCTTCGAGTGTATCGATTCCATCTGTAGCTTCGCCTACAACTTCTATGTTTACTTCGTTTTCCAACAAAGATTTTATTCCATCCCTTACAAAAACATGATTATCCGCGAGGACTACCCGAATCGTTTTACTCATTATTTATTTAATTGTTACTTCAAGACCCTACGTATATTGGTCTAAATTGTCTACGCAAATATACGTAATAGGAATGAAGAATTACACAGAAGATACCGAAAGGAATTAACCTTAATTTAAAATTAAGTTAAAGACCTAAAGAGGCTTTTATCAGATTTAAGTTTTCTTCCGTATAATTAATCTTTAAGGCTTCCTGATGCCCTTTGTCAGACATTTTATCCCAGGTCTTCTTAATGATGTTTTTGAGTTTCTCTTCATCGTGTTTGTGCACAAACGGATCCAGATAATATTCTAAGAAAACCAAACAAATTACATCTTCCAACAGTTGCGTTTCGGCATCTTTTTTTAGAAGTTTCTTTTCAATTAAAAAAGAAACCCGATCGATAAATTCAGAAGCATAGCCTGCTTTTTCCAGAATTCCGGCCGTGGTTTTTGCGTGAAATTTTTTAAGTTCTTCCCGCCATCTCAAATATCCAACACGATCCATTGGATACGATTCGCGCGCCACTTTCCATCGGCAGATGTGTTGTGCTTTAGAGGCAATCTGAATAGCTTCTGAAGCTTGAGGTTCAAACTGCATCAATCGTTTGTACATCCGATCAGAATACAATAATTCTTTTGGGTACTCTGTATTTTGATCGATTTCGAGATTAGGATCCTGAGCATTCTCAGCATCAATCAACTGGCTGGCTTTTTGAAAAGGTGTATTCATTTTTTAGTAAAATAATAGAGTTCAAAGATACAGAAATTAGTTGTTTCGTAAATTTTTTCCGCAAGGAGAGAGGGATTTGTTTTTACTCCGCATTATAAAAAGGTAATGTCTGGCAGTATTTTTTAGGCATTAAGTTTATTTTAGCAATTGTATTATTTTTCTTAATTTTAATACCAGGCTCTGCTTAAAAAAATCATAAAAAACGGGCAGTATTGATTTTTGGCTCGGTTTTTTCTAGGGTGAAGTCATAATAAAAAAAATTAATGATATGAAAAAAGTACTTTTACTATGCGCCCTAATGTCTGTGATCTTAAGTTGTAAGTCGGTTGCAGTTAAAAAAACAAACACGAAAGAAACAACTTCTCAAACCACTTCAGAAGAAGATCTAGATGTTTATTTTAAAGCTACTGGAAATGAACCATTTTGGGGATTGAAATTTGGAAAAGATAAAATTGTTTTTACATCATTGATCGAGGGAATGGAGTCTATTAGTTTTGATGCCGTTGAACCAATCAGAGCAATGGATGCTAATGTAAAAATGTATAGAGTAAAAAGCGGAAAAACAGAGGCTACTATTACTGTTCAGCAATTCGAATGCACGGATTCAATGTCAGGTGCCGTTTCGCCTTATACAGTTAAAGTAGAAATGAACGGTAAAACTTTAAACGGTTGTGGTAAGTATATTACGGATTATCGTTTGCATGATATCTGGGTTTTAGAGGAGTTGAATGGAAGAAAACTAACTTCTTCTGACTTCCAAAAAGAAATGCCACGTATCGAAATTAATGCTGCTGAGAATACATTTTCAGGATTTGGAGGCTGTAATAATATCGGAGGGAAAATTTTCTTCGAAAAAGGATTGTTGAGATTTTCGGATGTAATTTCGACTTTGATGGCTTGCATGCCGGCGAATAAAGAAGGTGAGTTTGTAGAAACATTGCAAAAAACAACTACTTATTCAATTGAAAATTTAAGATTGACACTTTCTAATCCTGATGGGAAATTATTGGTTTTTAGAAAAGTAGACTAAATCCCATTTTATAAATAAAAAATAAATTTGCCATTCCGATTGCGATGAATTTCCAAAGATTAATGCTGAAATAAGCAGTATTGTTCAGGAAAATTCGCTGATTGGAATGGCAAATTGTTTTTGGATAATAATCCGAAGGGTAAAAAATACACAACTTGTGTAAATTATATCTATTTTACTTGTATTTCAGTCCGATTTTTTTTCTGATATAATGCCGATGTAGTATGAAAATAGTACAATGTAATTGGACTATATTGAAGATACAATCGATATTATTCCAGTTCTTTTGTTTTCGGTTCTTCTTCGTCTTCAATAAAATCAAGTTCTAAAGCTCTTACGGTCTGAACTGCGTTTCCGGCAATACCACGAATCGAGCCGTACATTCCCAGAGTATTGTGCACTACTTTTTCAATTTGCTTTTCGCGTTGTTTCCAGATACGCTGCATGGCTCTTTTTTCAGATTCCAAATCACTTTGCATTTGCGTAAAACCCTCGACAATTCCTTCTACTTGTAAGCGGAATTCATTGCTGGTTAAAAAATCATAGAGCATCGACATTTTATCTCCTTTGTTCTCCTGTGCCTGAACGGCCTGGCTAACTTGTATGAGCGATTGACGTAAAACAGCACTTAGTCCTTTAAATTCCTCATAAGTACAAATCCAGATCCCGTCGCGCATTCCCATACGATCCATTCCGGCAGGCATCACCTCAGTCACTAAAACCCCAATATTGGCCTTTTTGGTTCGGATATCATTCTTGAATTTCTCAATCCACGCAGGCTGGAAAGCTTTAGTACGCTTACTTTCATAATAAATAGAACCACAATTTTGTACCTCTCGGGTGTTTACAACCTGAAGACAGTCGGCTCCATTAGCTCCCTTTTTTACTTCATCAATAGTATCTAACGGAAAATTACTGGCCAGCCATTCCTCAATCGCAAGTTCCATGACTTCACCCTGCAATTGCATGGAGCCTTGTTCCTGCTTGCGTTTCATTTCCTCAATCAGCTTTTTCTGATCATCAGATTGTTTTTGGTATTCTTTTATTTTTAGTTCGTTTTTTTCCTCTTCCTGTTTTCGGATTTTGTCGCGTTCCAGAATCAAAGTAGCGTTAAGCTGTTTTTGCGCTTCCGTTTCGATAGCCTCTTTCATTTCGAGTTTTTCACGTTGAAGTTTCGCAATTTCACCTTCCATTTTATTAAGTTCACGAAGTTTCTCTGATTTCTCCGAAAGTTCTTTTTCCATCAGAAGCAAACGATCTTTGTTTTCTTCTTCGAGTTTGGTTTTTAATTTCTGAGAAATTTCTTTTTCGGCTATTTTTCTTTCGCGTTCCAGTCTTTCGGCAAAAAGTTCGTTTTCCTGTTTTTTCTTGGCCTCAAATTCAGCTTTTGCTTTTTCGAATTGCTCGTTTTTAAGTTCCAGTTCTTTGGACTGAGCGCTGGCTTTTTGTTGAAATTCTTTACGGATACTATCTTCCAATTGATGTTTCAAAACATCATTTACATCGATTGGTGTGCCGCAATTTGGGCACTGGATTGAAGATTGCTCAGCCATTTTTTGTTGATTTTATTTAGGATGGTAATATTCTGCTAAGATATTTAAAAAGGAGGTTTTTTTTGCTACTAAATTTTATGAATTTTCGGGAAGAATATATTTTTGAAAAAAACAAAGAAATTAAGATATAGGAATCTTTGTTTTGGGTATTGGAGTGATTTTGCGTCTAAAGTAGCATAAATCTGATTCATTCAGACGATTCTAAATTCAGTAGTGCAATAGTAGTTTTTTTCTTAGTTTTTAAAATAATGTATTCGGTTACTGAAAGAGTTCTTTTACTTCTTTTTCAAAACAGTTCCGAATTGTGTAAAAAACACATTTTTAGAATGATATTTTTTCTTTTTTGGATTAGTCAAAACAATAAAAACTAGATAACATACAATTATTTTACAATAAGATAATATCTTTTTTCCAGTTGTTAATTAAATATTTTTATAAAAAAAACTATCAAATATAAATAATTGAAGATTGATTTGTTTTAAAAGTTTATCTTTTTAACAGATTTCTTGTTGATTTTGTGTTTGAAATAACAATTAACAAAAAGACCATTATTTTGAAAAAAAACTACTTTATTGCTGCAGTTTTTCTGCTTCAATGTTGCATTTCCTTTGGACAAAAACAGAATCCAATTGGTTGTGGAACTCAATTATCTCAAAAGGAAGAGACTGCATTTGTGAAATCGCTTTCTAAAATTAAAACCTGGAAAAAAGGAAATACAAAGAAAGCTGCTACTGTTCCTTATATTATTCCGGTCGTGTTTCACATTCTGGCCGACGGAACGAATATTAATAATGTTTTTACCAAAGAGCAGATGAAATGCCGAATCGACGATGCGCTGTTAACGGTGAACAAGGATTTTAATGGTTTGTTTCCGGGGTATGCTATGACCGATCCTCGTTTTGACGCTGTTAAAAGTAAACTGAACATTCAGTTTGTCTTGGCTACCGTAGATCCCGAGGGCAATCCTTTAGAAATTCCGGGTTTAGACTGGCATCCCGAGGCACACGTTTCAGACGGCTATGATGCTAAAATTTATGACTACATCTGGTACGGTAAAAACAGCAGATATTATCTGGATGTTTTGGTGGTTGATGAACCCAATACAGGACAGGGGTCTACCGGTTCAGGACATGCATTTTTACCCATTCAGGATGCAATACCGCGCGTGACTTTCAATCACAGGTACATTGGGAGTACCTGCGGATCACATGCAAGTGCTACTTTTGCAAAGGTAATGACACATGAGTTTGGCCATTATTTTGGATTAAAACACACTTTTCAGGACGATTGTGATCCGGTAAACGACGGGATGGCTGATACTCCTCCTACGAAAGTTGCTGAAGGCTGTACCAGAAATGTGCTAAACAGCTGTGGAGTTTATGCCAATGCCGAAAATCACATGGATTACAATACGGAATGCCAGAATATGTATACCCGCGATCAGACCAATGCAATGACCTATTGGCTGGAAGATAAAACGGTTGCCAAATATCCAAGAGGGGTATTATGGGATCCGGCTAATCTTAGTGCAGTAGGGGTTATTGAAAGCAATCCGACGGCTAATTTTAGCAGCAGTACAACCGCTATTTGTTCCGGAAAAGTAATAGCTTTTAAAGACGTTTCTTTAGGATTGCCTAATTCAAGGGTATGGACATTCGAAGGAGGAAGTCCGGCAACCTCTACAGATCAAAATCCGACGGTGACATATAACACATCAGGAAAGTATAAAGTAACTTTAAAAGTAACCAACTCACAGGGAACAAATACGAAAGAAGTACCCAATTATATAGAAGTAGATCAAAAATCAAATGCAAATTATACGGAAAGTTTTACAGGTATTTTTCCTCCGAGAGGATGGGAAGTGACAAATCCGGACAAAGGTCTTGGCTGGGAAAAGCGAAAAGGAGTGGGGCATAATGACAGTTCGTGTATGATCATGAACAATGCTGATAATTCGGTATTGGGAGCTTTGGATTATATTAGATTGCCTTATTTCGATTTTACAGCCGGACAAAACAGTCAAATGTATTTTGACGTAGCATATACCAAGTTTGATGATGTAAGCCCTGATGTTTTAAAAGTACAGGTCTCGACAGATTGCGGACAGACCTGGAATGATGTTTATTCGAAAACGCACACGGTTTTACAAACCACAGCTGTTCCTACCGCTCAGGCCAATAATTGGATACCGGTTACAGATGCCAATTGGCGAAAAGAAGTAGTCGATCTTACTGCTTATATCGGGAACAGCAATGTTTCTATCCGTTTTGTAAACGTATCGGGCTACGGAACGCGAATTTGGATTGATAATGTAAACGTTGCTGTTACACAGGCTGCTACTCCGGTTTCTGATTTTGCATCCAGCATGAGAGATACACGTTGTACAAGTCTTACGGCTCCATTTGTAGATGTTTCAACAGGAAATCCAACGTCCTGGAACTGGTCGTTTCCTGGAGGAACACCGTCAAGTTCTACAGATCAGAACCCAACAGTAATCTATGAGGTACCGGGATCTTATGCCGTAACACTAGCTACTAAAAATGCCAATGGTAGCGGAACAATAACGACTAAAAACAATTTTATAACCATTGTTGATCCTTATAAAACTTCTTTTACCGAAGGCTTTGAAGGTTCTTTTCCACCAACAGACTGGGAAATTATTAATCCGGACAATAAATTAGCCTGGGAACAACGCATTGGAGTAGGGCGTAACTCCTCCTCTTGTATGGTTATGAATAATGCCGACAACGATAAGGTGGGTGAGGTAGATGAAATTATTCTGAGACCAGCTGATTTATCAGTTGGAGTAACCGATTTTTCATTCGATGTTGCCTATGCTAAATTTGATGCCGTGAGCCCGGATGCTCTGGAAATTCTTGTTTCAAAAGATTGCGGACTGACCTGGGAAAGCATTTATAAAAAAACGCATATGGAACTGGAAACATTTGAAAGCGCCGATGCCAACAATTGGATTCCGTCTTTAGACTCACACTGGAGAACTGAGAGAGTTACTTTGTCCAGATTTAAAGGAGAACAGAACGTTTTATTTAAATTCAAAAACACTTCTGGATTTGGCGCAAGAATATGGATTGACAATTTGAAGTTTAATTTTGATAGCAAAGAAACTCCATTCTCAGAATTTGTTTTGAAAAGTGATAAATTGTGTAGCGATCTTCCAATTGCATTCAAAGATAATTCAACAGGAGAACCTACGGCATGGGTATGGTCATTTCCGGGAGGTACACCGTCTTCTTCAACAAGCAAAGAACCTACCGTGGTTTATGATAGCCCGGGAACTTATAATGTAACTTTAACAGCTTCTAATGCTTATGGAGCAGGAACTGTGATGACAAAAAACGGTGTGGTGGTCGTGAAAAGTAAAAACAGCCTTCCGTTTTTAGAAAATTTTGAAGGAAATTTTCCTGTTCAGGATTGGCAAGTCATTAATCCGGGTGAAGATGCTATTACATGGGAAAAACGTTCGGATGTTGGTAAAGGAGATTTATCCTGTCTGGTAATCAATAATGCCGACAACCCGGCAGCTAAGGTCGACGAACTTGTTTTAAAAGCAGTTGATCTTTCGTCAGCTGCAACACCTTATTTGTATTTTGATCTGGCTTATACTCAATATTTAAGCGTTTTTGATCCTGAACCAGCTCCCGATAAGATTGATATTCTCGTATCTTCAGATTGTGGTGTGACGTGGACGAATGTCTATTCTAAAAATCAAATACAGCTACAGACTGTTTCACCTCCAATTCAGGATGATCCTGCAACCACTACATCAAACGAAACAAACGATTGGACTCCAACCAAAGATTCTGACTGGAGAGCCGAAAAGATCGATTTAGGTATTGTAAAGCAACAGAAAAATGTTTTAATTAAATTTAAAAGCACTTCAGGCTTTGGAACCAGAATCTGGTTTGATAATTTAAAAGTTGACAACGGTCCTAATTTGGCGGTAACGAAACCAAGGGAAATAAACAACCTGAAAGGGGTTCAGGTTTATCCAAATCCGTCTGCTAATGTTTTTCATGTAGTAACGCCATCATCGGCGGATAGTTATACTGTTACAGTGCATAGTGCAGAAGGAAAAATGATTCATACCGAAACTTTTTCTGGAGGGAATAACACAGAAAAAACAATTAATTTATCGGGGAAAACAAGAGGGGTATATTTTCTCAATGTAACTTCTTCAGCGAAGAAAACTTTCACTCAGAAAATCATAAAGCAGTAATTTAGGCTGTTATAAAAAGAGAGAGACTGTGTCCGTTGGGATACAGTCTCTTTTTTATGTAATGATTTATCAGAAAATTGACCCTCCACAAAAAAAGGATCAAATTTTGAAATTAAACGATATCCACAACAATTTTTCCAACAGAAGAACTATCACTAACCGCTTTATGAGCGTCCATAGCAGTATCTAAAGTAAAGTTTCTGGGATCAATAAGGGGTTTTAATTTCCCTTCTTCTATAAATTTTGCAGCTTCTTTTAAAATATCTCCATGATGTTTTCTGCCCTCACCACTAATCATCGGGTGTAAAACAAAAACACCATGTAAACTTGCAGATCGAAGTGATCCCGTCGCCAATGCATGCGTTCCAAAAGCATAGCAACTGGCAATCTGACCATAATGACGGATAGCAGCAAAAGAATCATCCAAAGATTGACCTCCAACCGTATCGTAAATAATGTCAAAACCTTTTCCGCCTGTAAATTGTTTTACATAATCTTCAACTTTTGCTGTCTTATAATCAATTGGAGTTGCTCCATATGATTCAACGATGGCGGCTTTTTGAGGAGAAACAGTCGCATAAACATCAGCACCAAAAATGCGGGCCAACTGTACGACCATGTGTCCAACACCTCCGGCTCCGGCATGAACCAAAACCTGATCGCCTTTTTTACTTTTGCCCTGTCAATTAGACCCTCCCAGGCTGTTAGCAATACAAGCGGAACGGCTGCAGCCTCTTTCATACTTAAATTCTTTGGTTTTACAGCGAGTAAATCGGCGTCAACAGCAGTGTACTCTGCTAATGTTCCCTGAAGTCCCAAAACACCTCCGGCGAGCCCGTAAACTTCATCACCAACTTTAAAATCGGTAACGTTTTTTCCAACTGCTTCAACAACACCGGCAAGATCAGTTCCTAATATTGCTGGTAAAACGGGCGAGGCATAGGGTGAAACCCCAATACGAATTTTGTTATCGATAGGATTAACACCACTTGCGTGAATTTTGATTAAAACCTCTCCTTCTTTTGGAGTCGGTTTTTCTATTTCAGTACTTACAAAATCAGATTCGTAAGTAGTCGTTAAAAGTGCTCTCATTGCTAACTTTGATTATAATATTTGTGCTGTTTTGTAAACCTGAATGGGCGAGGAGATTAAACCTTCACTTTGTTTAATAAAATCCTGCAGATACTGTTGATTGTTGTGAATATCAAGGCCTGGTTGGTCTTTCCATTCTTCCCAAATAATAAAAATATTTTCGCTGTGATGCAGGTCATATCGAATACAAGCCTCTTCTTTTCTGGTTTCAGTAACCAAATGGTTTAACATGTTTTTGATTTGCGCTGTATTTTCCGGTTTACTTTTTAAAATAGCGGTAATTGAGATCATAGTTATAAAGTTTTAAAGATTTGTTCTAAATGGTTGGTATAGTTCACCTTAAAGATACCAATATTTTCTTCAGTTGCCCCTTTTTCTACATCATGAAAATGGAAACCGTCTAATTTCTCCATTCCTACAAATTTATTCATTTTATGGAAGCCAAACATAACCCCTTCATCTACAGTTGTTTCTTCAAAAAATTCTCCCGGAAGCGTGAAAGCCGTTGCAGGGGCATTCCAGCTTGTGGTAAGCATGTATTTTCGTCCGTGCAAAAGTCCGCCTGTACCGTAATTGATATCCGGATTTGTCCTTGTTCTGCCGTCGTTTTTGTAAATTCCTTTTTGATGCCCGGCAGTAAAAACGTCATCAATATATTTTTTAAAAAGATTTGGTAATTGAAACCACCAAACAGGTGTGTGATAAACGACTACATCTGCCCAAACGAATTTTTCGACTTCTTCGTCTAAATCGAATTCTTGTTTTATATCAGTTGTTTTAATTTCAAATTGCTTGCTCTTTGTTAAGTATTCTATTGTCCAATCTGTAACGGTTTGATTGAATTTTCCACCTGAATGAGCAAAGTTTTGCCCGCCGTTGATAATAAATATTTTCTTCATTTTGTGAATGTTCTTGTAAATTTTGTTTGCGTATAAATTATTGTAATAGATTAAGGCATGATTTTTTTAACGTTTCAAAAAAGACGTTAAAGAATTATTTGGCAAAATTATACCATGTTTAACGATATCGAATGGTATATATTTGTGTTTTTTAGGTATATTTGCAACGGTAATAAATAATAGGCAGTATGAAAAAAGAAAATTTATATGAACCGTTCAGTGTTTCTTTTGAGACTTTAGAGGAATATCCGGATGTAGGAGATCGTCATAACTTTTTTGAATTGGTTTATGTTTTGAAAGGAACGGGTTTGCAGTGTATTAATAAAAATGTTTTTGAATACGATGCGGGACATTTGTTTTTGCTTACACCTGAAGACTGTCATAATTTTACCATTGAGACCAAAACAAATTTTTTCTTTTTGAGATTTAATGATATTTATCTGAAAAATTCAAGTCTTCAAAATGAAAACATTCAGCGTTTAGAGTATATTCTACAAAACGCAAATCATCAACCGGGCTGTATTTTAAAAAATGTTGCCGATAAATGCCTCGTAAAAGTTATGGTGGAAGCTATTATTCGGGAATATGAAGATAAGGATGTTTATAACAAAGAATTGATTCAGCAATTGGTCAACACCCTAATTATCGTGGTAGCAAGAAATATTGCAAAGTACTTGCCGGAACAGGTAAATATCGGCTGTGAGGCAAAAGCAATGGATATTTTACAATACATTCAAAACAATATTTATTATCCTGAGAAAATCAAAGCAGAATCGATTAGTGACTTTTTCGGAATTTCAAGTACCTATTTAGGGCGTTATTTCAAGAAGCATGCAAATGAAACCATGCAGCAGTACATTAGTAATTATAAAACAAAATTGATTGAACATCGTTTGCAGTTTAGTGATAAACGAATCAATGAAATAGCCTATGAATTTGGTTTTACAGATGAAAGTCATTTTAATAAATTCTTTAAGAAACAAAAAGGAAATAGTCCTTCCGAGTTTAGAAAAACAATCAGGATCAGTGCTTAAACACGGATTACACTAATTGTTACTAATTTTTTTGCCACAGATTGGAGCGATTAAATAGATTTTTACTTCGTGCTAATTCGTGAAATTGGTGTTTCAATAGGAATTACACGAATTGTCACTAATTTTTTGCCACAGATTGGAACGATTAAATAGATTTTAATTCGTGTGAATTCGTGAAATTAGTGTTTGTTTTGAAATCTCGAATCAAAATTCATTCGGGTAGTACTGGTAACCTTGATCTTTTTACTGTCCGGATGAGCGGGATTTATGAGGTAATTGAATTCCTGCGGTACAATGCAACTGGGAACTTTTAAAATAGCAGCTTCATTGTAATCAATAAAATCATCGCCAATGGTTTGTGTTATCAGGATTGGTGGTTTGGAATTCCAGTCTTCCGGTAAATCTTCCAGACGAACTTCCTGAATAGTGATTTCATCTGGGATTTCGATTTCCACATAAAACCGATCCAGAGGTAAATCTTCACTTAAATCTAAATGAACAGATACTTCAAGTGTGGCGAGCGCTCTGCTTTCAGCTGTGTAAACCATACGGGTGTTGAGGCTGTTCCATCGGAAACCTTCAGACATCGAGGCTCCGATTCCTGCTAAAGTAGTGGACAGGTATTTTTCTCTTTCGATTCTAAAAACCTTCATTAAGCTAAGTTTCCGTACTCTAATCGGTTTAAGCTAAATTTCACCTCGTTAATTCCTGTTACGGTGTCCAGCATGTTTTCAGGAGTACTTCCTCCAATAGATAAATTAGGCTTTTTAAGCCACCTTTGAAATTTTTCTTCTTCATTATTGAAAACTTCCAGGCCGTAATCGATCAGTTCATTGATTAAAATAACCAATTCACTGTCTCTGCTGTCTAAAAGTAAATGCTCGCTTTTTTTCTTGTTGTAAGTGGTTTGAGGAATTCCCACAATTGCCAGCATAGATTTTACAGGGTTGTTTAATCGCCTGCTGATGACTTCAATTGAATCATAAGGAATACCGGATCGGATAACCCCAACACGTTCCATTTTGTTGCTCCAGCTGTATTCTTTCCCGTCAGAACTTAGAGTTGATCTTTTAATAGAGATTACTTTCCCGGAAGCATTTCGAATGCTTCTCTTAGTATCAAAAGGTTCTGTATTTTGTTTTATCTTTTCCATGATACAACTATTTTGTTATAAAGATACAACAATTCTGTTGTTCATGTCAAAGTTTGGAGAAAAAATATTTTCGATTTACAAGGATAGAGTTAAATGATCTTCTTAATTACACGCAATTTGTGAGTGTGTTTGTTTGTTTCGGGATTGTAGATTCCTAAGTGATCCAAACGATCAATGCGAACTTTACCGCTGGCATGAATGATGTAATTATTGTCCATAATAATACCAACATGCGTAATATTTCCTTCGTCGTTATCAAAAAAGGCTAAGTCGCCGGCTTCGCTTTCTTCTATAAAGCTCAAGGGTTCTCCGTCAAGAGCCTGTTGTGAGGCGTCACGATGAATTTTATAGCCGTTTAACTTGTAGACCATTTGAGTGAAACCCGAACAGTCAATTCCAAAAGGAGTTTTACCTCCCCAAAGGTACGGTGCGTTAAGATACATAAAAGCAGTACTTATGATAGCACTCTTAGGCTTGATACCGCTGGTTTTGGTGCCTTCAAAATCAAAATTTGAGATATTGATTTCACTGTTATTTAAAAAAGACAAAGAAGCGCCAAGCGGAATTGGCAGTAACAAATTATTTGAAGAAGTGATGTAGTCAATCAAGTCGGCATTTAGGATAATAGCTTCACTGCTTAATTGATTGAAATTTGCTTCAGAGATAATCTGGTATTGTTTTGAATCTACCCAGCCTTCATAGTCGTCGTATTGAATTCTTATTCGGGCCCATTGATTTTGACGTTCCAAAATCTCGATATGTTCACCAAACAAAAGTTGAGTAACGATTTCACTTCTGTCACTTGGCTCAGCTCGTACGGGTACTATGGCTAGATTGCAAATTCCGAACATTTAGGGTAGTTTATAAGTTAAAAATTAGGAGTTATCTGGAAAACAAATAACTCCTAACAGAATAGTATTTAGGCTCTCTCGATAACAATTGCCGAAGCACCGCCACCGCCGTTGCAAATTGCTGCAGCTCCGGTTTTAGCATTGTTTTGTTCTAAAACACTTAGTAAAGTTACGATGATTCTTGCTCCCGAGCATCCTAGAGGATGTCCTAATGAAACAGCTCCACCATTTACGTTTACTTTGTCGTTATCAAGACTAAGGATTTTTGAATTGGCTAATCCAACTACCGCGAATGCTTCATTGAATTCGAAATAATCAACATCACTTATTGAAATTCCTGCTTTGTTTAAGGCTTTTGGTAATGCTTTTGCCGGGCTTGTTGTAAACCATTTTGGTTCCTGAGCGGCATCTGCATAACCTTTTATGTACGCTAAGGGTTTTAATCCTAATGAGATTGCTTTTTCTTCAGACATTAAAACTAAAGCGGCAGCTCCGTCATTGATAGTAGAAGCGTTGGCAGCTGTAACTGTCCCGTCTTTAGTGAAAACAGCTCCTAGTGTAGGGATTTTGTCTAATTTTACATTGGTATATTCTTCGTCTTTTGAAACGATGATTGGTTCACCACGTCTTTGTGGAACTTCTACAGGAACAATTTCATTATCAAATTTTCCGGCATCCCAGGCTTTTGCACTTCTTTCATAAGATTGAATAGCAAAATTATCCTGTTCTTCACGGCTGATGTTGTATTCAGACGCACATAAATCAGCGCAAACTCCCATTGCGTTGTTATCGTAAGCATCTGTCAAACCATCTTTCTGCATTCCGTCAAGCATAGAAGCCGGACCAAATTTAGTTCCGTTGCGCATTTGTACATAATGTGGAATCAAGCTCATGTTTTCCATTCCTCCGGCTACTACAATTTCAGCATCACCACAAGCAATAGCCTGTGCGGCGAACATAACAGCTTTCATTCCTGAAGCACAAACTTTGTTTACGGTTGTAGCAGCAACTTCTTCAGATAAACCGGCAAAAAGCGCAGCCTGACGTGCTGGTGCCTGGCCAACTCCGGCCTGTACCACATTACCCATAAATACTTCATCAACTAATTTTGGGTCAAGGTTAATTTTTTGAAGTGCGCCTTTTATTGCGGCAGCACCTAATTTAGGGGCAGGTACGGTAGATAAACCTCCCATGAAACTTCCGATAGGCGTTCTAACGGCAGAAACGATAACAACTCTTTTGTTCATTTTCTGTTAATATTAGTTAATCAAGCAAATTTACTCTTTATTTAAATAAATTCAAATTTTGTGTCAATTCGATTGAATTTTAAATTTAATGTGAATTTTTAGTTAATTCTATTTGTTTGATTGTGAAGTGTTTTGAAAAAAAGATTAAAAAAACTTAAAAAAAAGCTCCGAAATAGTTGTGAGATATGGAATGTTGTCTTACATTTGCAACCGCAAAACAGAACACGTTTCTTGAGCTTGGAGAGGTGCCAGAGCGGTAATGGAGCAGATTGCTAATCTGTCGACGGGTAACCGTCGCCAGGGTTCGAGTCCCTGTCTCTCCGCTTAGATTTTGCCTCGGGGTGTAGCGTAGCCCGGTTATCGCGCCTGCTTTGGGAGCAGGAGGCCGCAGGTTCGAATCCTGCCACCCCGACAAGAACTTTGTCGGAAGTTTAATGAAAATGGACGCATAGCTCAGCTGGATAGAGCACCTGCCTTCTAAGCAGGCGGTCGAAGGTTCGAATCCTTCTGCGTTCACAAAAAGCCACTCAAATAGAGTGGCTTTTTTGTTTTGTAATAAATTGAGATTTGGGTGCAAGCGCAGTTGAATGGAGTATCTCGATTTTTATCAGGACGGTCGAAGGTTTGAATCTTTCTGTGTTCACGAAAAGCTACCCAATTGAGTGACTTTTTTTATGATGTGTTAGATTGGTTTTTTTTTGATCTGCATCGGATTAAGGGGAAATCTAAAAATGATGAAACTTTTCATTATCAAAGGAGCGTTGATGGTTCGCAAATAACAGGTTGAATTAGAGAGAATGAATGTATAGTCATTTTTGATAAAGCAATTAGTAATAACCTGTTGGGCAATGCGGGACAACCATTATTTTTAGTAATAAAATAAATTATGAATAAAAGACAAATTCTTGCGGTTATTTATGTTTGTTTTATACCTGGTTTGACTCTATTAGTTGGGGCATTTTATCTTTTTCAACAGAAATTAAATTTTATTGAAAAGGCAACTATTGTTTACGGTACAGTTATCGAATCGATACCTCTTGCTGGCAATAAGAATGGATCACTCTATTATCCACATGTTTCATTTGTTACAAAATCAGGTAAGCCAATAGATTTCACTTCTAATGTGGGGACTTCTCTTCCGACTTACATTGCAGGAAGTCCCGTTAAGGTTTTGTATGATCCAACTAATCCGAATAAAGCGGAGATTGACGGGATTTACGGTTATATTGTAGATCCAATGCTTTTGGGAGGTCTTGGTGTATTTTTCCTTTTAATGGGTTTAGTTGCTATTTTATACAAGTATCAAAAAAATAGGAAAACGGACTGATATTGAGTTTTCAAGCCTAAAAACTATTTCATAGTAATCAATAGAATGTTTTTTGATGGTGGATTTTTATTTTTCTTTATTGTTTTATTAAGTCTTCTCCATTCTGGTCTGTTGAAATTCTTCACAGAAAATTCCCTTCATCTTTATTTTTTTTTCACCCCACTTACTCTGAGATTGAAATAAGCATTTTCCGTAACAAAAAGCATGTAGAGATTTCTCGATTTGCCTTTGCCAGGAAACATTTTCAGATAGCTCAATTAGTTTGATAAATTTATGAAACAGTATTCTTCCTCATAAATGGACTAATACATGTTTAGTAATATAAAAGATTAAATAAACAGGTATAAATACTTGGTGGTTGATTTTTGTGAATCGATATATTTGAGAGGACAATATGGTTTTCCGTAAAAAAGATTGATGTTAAATGATAATATTTGCATCTAGAACTATAAATTATTTGTAATAAATTGATTTATAGTGGAATGTTAATGGATACTTAAATTAGAGTTATTAGGCAGGTTATTTAATTTAATAAGAGACAAAAATTAATATGAGTAACATAGATCAGGAAATGTTGAAAATTTACACTTCAAAATCTCAAGCAGACAAAGCAATTGGTTCTCTAAAAGGATTGTTACTAGGCATTCAGGCTGATGAAGAAGTGAATGAAAAAGAAATAATTGAGCTTAGAAAATGGGTTTCGAAGCATAAACAATTGGTTAACCGAAACCCTTTTAATGAGTTCATGACCATTATTGAAGAAACGATTTCAAATAAAATGCCTCCTAAAGAAACAATCGAAGATTTGTTTTGGCTGTGTCAAAAATACGAAAGTGATAGTTATTATTATAACGCAGTAACTACTGATCTTCAAATTTTACAAGGTATTTGTCACGGTATTTTAGTAGATGGGATTATTACTGATAAAGAAATTTATGATCTTCAAAAATGGCTGGATGAAAATGAACATTTAAACACCTATTATCCTTACGATGAAATAAGGAGTCTGGTACTTTCTGTTCTTTCAGATAACAAAATAAATGAAGAAGAAAAAGTTGTCTTAATGGCTTTTTTTAAGCAATTTGTACAAATTCAGGATGATGAAGTAAGCCAAAAGATACAGGATACTACCATAGATGTAAATATTTTTGGTCTTTGTACAAGTGAGCCGGAAGTAATTTTTGAAGGAAAGACTTTTTGTATAACGGGTGTTTTGCAAAGAGGAAACAGAGAGAATCTTCACAGAGATATTATTAAATTTGGCGGAATACCGACAGATAGCATTACAAAGAAGACTGATTACTTAATTGTTGGTGACAATGGGAACCCCGCTTGGGCTTTTTCATGTTATGGAAGAAAAGTTGAAAAAGCTATTAACTTAAGAAAAGAGGGACATACTATTATGCTAATACATGAATTCGATTTTTCGGATCTTATTGACGATTTATTATAGAAAAGTTTATATTGATAAATGTAATTTTATAGTAGTAAATTTTTCGATTGTTTAATAAAATCAAATTCGCGAAGTATGGATAATTCAATTATTGATATTACAGGAGAATCTTATAGCCTTTCAAATATTTCAAAAACTTCAAACGTACCTTTTTGGGGACATCAATATGTATATTCATATTCAGAAATAAATTCGGCGACAAGCCAGCAACGTGTTTTCTATAAGACTTTTAAATTTAATTTTTTAAATGGTATTTGTACTGATCTTGATGGGAATGACAATTATGCGTTTGTTTTGCTTTTTGACCTTTTAAAAGAATTTGATACTCATAAAAATATTGCTCGTTTAGAGAAAGAATTAAACGAATTAAAAATAAACTATCCTAAAACAAAAACGTACTGTGTTTCTCATCTTGTTAAAAAATTAGAACAACATGATTTAAGGAAAGATTCAGAGAGAATTCGCCGACAGGAAAATTATTATGATGATTATTCGGGATATGATCAGTTAAAATTAGGATTTCAGTTTAGAATCAAATTAAATCTAAATGATGAAGATGCAGTGCTTTTAAACAACATTTGGAATCCAGCTAATAATTTTTTTAATATTGAGTTTTGCGCTGTCGAAATCATGAAATTTTATTTGTCTGTAATTAAAAGATTAGATGAAAGATGTAAAAAAGACTCCTCTTCTTTACAAGAAGAACTTACTACTGTAGCTGATATTATTGCACAAAAACATTATAACTATAAGCCAGGAAGTAATAACTACAAATACTCTATAGAAACGGTTATAAATGAACTTCATTCTAATATTTTCAAATACTGTGAAAATACTGTTCGTGAAATTTTTGGGCACAAAAGAAAACTTAATGTAGATCTAACCTATATATCGAATGTTGTAAAAGAAGAATATAACGAGCGAATTATAATACGCTTGAATAAAATATTACAGATTTATGCACCAACAATTAATGAACCAGATGAGAAAACGGATTATGAATTAAATATCCAAAATACAACTCGTTGGAAAATTAAATTTGATGAATTAACTATTAATTTCAATAAAGATTCAGACACATTCATAAATCAGATTATCAATCTAGGAAATTTAAATAAAGACAATCCATCAGTAGAAAATATTTTTTACGATGCTTCAAAATTTATCGCAACTCATAGTAAAGAAGCAGCACTTGTATTATACATTTATTACATTCATTATGATTTAAAATCGGTGAAATTTGATCAGAAACCACTAGGTGTGACAGTCCAGAAAACTTTATTTAAAAATGGCGATCAGTTCGATGATTTTCAAGCAATAATCAATGAATTTATACAGGATAAAGATTTAGAAAAGGCTCTTAAAGCGGTAAAAAATGTTTATACAGCTAAACGAAAAAAAATTCAATTGGATAGAAATGCCATTCAGCAAGTTCATGAAAAACACTCGGGAACAGTTGAGCTTCTTAATGAATATCTTAGAGATGAAGATGAGCAGGAAGATTTAAAAACAGAATTGGTCATTAATCGAGAACCAGAGAATCAGACTGTTTCAGAATACAGCACGATCGATACATCTCTTTATGACAGCTTACTCAATTTTACAAAAATACAGCAAGATGTTCTTGATTCTTTTTCAAAGGCAAATTTTTCTGTTCTTCAGACTGATTTTGAAACTTTTGCAAAATCAAAAGGAATGTTTAAAAACCAATTGATAGAAAGTATTAATGAAGTATGTTACGAGACATTAGATGATGTTTTAATTGAAGAAGAAAATGATTTTTATATTATTAACGAAAACTACTATAACCGAATTTTAGCAAAATGACAGAAAACATAAAACCTAAAGAAGCCACAGCAATTATTAATTCATTAATTGGAGGTGTAGTTCCTAAAATTGGTGTTCAACATATTACTGTGGGACGCTCAGAAGAAATTGATGCAGTTGTAAGCGCATTAGAAGATGTGAAAAATGGACACAGTATGGTTAAATTTTGGATCGGAGATTTTGGGTCCGGAAAATCATTCATGTTACACTTGCTAAATACGGTAGCACTAAAACAAAAGTTTGTGGTGGCAAATGCAGATTTTACGCCAGATAACAGACTTTATTCCAATGATGGAAAAGGAGTAGCATTGTATGCTGCTATTATGGACAATGTCGCTATTCAGACTAAACCTGAAGGTGGAGCATTACCAACTTTAATGGAAAAATGGATAGAGCAAGTGGTGATGAAAACGGCAGAATCGAATAATATTCCATTAGAAAATATTAGAGAAGAACAATATTTGAGTCTTATTCAGAATAACATAATGAAAACCATCAACGAAATAACTGAAGTTGGAGGTTTTGATTTTGGAACAGTTGTAATGAAATATTACGAAGGTTATATTAAAGATGATGAGCAATTAAGGAGAAATGCCTTAAAATGGTTAAAAGGAGAATATAATACTAAAACGGAAGCCAAACAAGATTTAGGCGTTAGAGAAATCATTAACGACTTAAATTATTACGATATGCTTAAAAACTTCACTAAACTGTTTGTAAGTATGGGATATAGTGGTTTTATGATCAATCTTGATGAGGCAATAAACCTTTATAAGATATCTGTTTCTGCAACAAGAGAAAAAAATTATGAAAAGATTCTGGCAATATATAATGATTGTTTCCAAGGAAAAGTAAGTAATCTCTTTTTCAATTTTGCAGGAACTAAAGAAGTACTTGAAAATGAAAGAAGAGGTTTGTTTAGTTATCATGCTTTAAAATCACGATTAGAAACAAACAAGTTTGAAACTGCAGAAATTAGAGATTTTGCGCAGCCTGTAATTAAATTATTACCGCTAGATCATAACGAAATTTTTGTGCTTTTAATAAAGCTTAAAGCAATATTTGATTATAATTATAAAATATCCACAAATGTTTCTGATGAAGATATACAAAACTTCATGGAGGAAATGTTTAATAAACCTGGAGCTTCTGAATTTTTAACGCCAAGAGAAGTTATTAGGGATTTTTTAAATATTCTAAATATACTAAGACAGAATCCTGATTTAGATAAAGCAAAACTATTTGGAGAAATTGAAATTTCTGATGAAAGACCAGATACTGTTTTAATGGATAGCATAGAAGAATTGTAATGTCATTTGAATTATTATCAGAACCAATCCGAAAATATATTCGTGATAAACGATGGGAACAATTACGTCCCATTCAAAATGCAGCAATTTCAAGAGTTTTAACAACCGATAACCATTATATTTTGGTATCCAGAACTGCTTCGGGAAAAACTGAAGCGGCTTTTCTGCCTATTTTATCTCAGGTTAATTTTAACGAAAAAGGAGTTCAGGTTTTATATATTTCACCGCTTATTGCATTAATTAATGATCAGTTTTATCGCGTGGAAGAATTGTGTAAAAACTTAGAGGTTAATGTCGTTAAATGGCACGGAGAAGCAAATAGAACTTTAAAAGAGAAATTAATAAAAGATCCATCGGGGGTGGTTTTAATAACGCCCGAATCTCTGGAAGCTATGCTTTCAAACAAACCTTTTAACGTAAAGCATCTTTTTTCGAACCTTAAATTTGTTGTTATTGATGAAATTCATTCTTTTATTGGATCGGGAAGAGGCGTACAATTGAAGTCTATTTTATCAAGATTACAGGATTTAAATGAAAATCAATTTAGGCTAATTGGACTTTCAGCAACGTTGGGAGATTATGACGAGGTCAAGAAATTTGCTGGTACCACCGTGCCCACAATAGTTTTGAGAGATAAAGCATCAAAAGAAATTGAAGCTAAATTTAAATATTTTAAAAGCACAACACCTGAATTACCGCTAGATTTATTAAAGGATTTATATCTTGAAACAAAAGATAATAAAGTTCTTGTTTTTCCTAATAGCCGTGGATTAGCAGAAGAAGTAGCGGTTAAATTAAAAAAACTTTCTGAAAAGCTAAACGGTCATGTAAATTATTTTTCGCATCATTCATCTGTTGATAAGGAAGTTAGAGAATATGTAGAATATTTTGCAAAAAGTAACAACAGACAGAATTTTTGCATTTCCTGTACTTCAACTTTAGAACTCGGAATTGATATTGGTTCTGTTGATCAAGTGGTGCAAATAGATGCAACGCACAGTATTGCATCATTAATACAGCGTATAGGAAGAAGTGGTAGGAGAGATGGTGCAAAGAGTTTACTCTTTTTATATGCTACAAATGAATGGAGCTTGTTGCAATCACTAGCTTGCTGGGAATTGTATAAAGAAGGTTTTATTGAGCCAAAAGATCCAATGACTTTAGCGTATGATCTTTTACTACATCAGGCATTATCAATAACAAAAGGAAAGTCAGGTATTAATTTTAATGAATTAGTAAAACTATTAAAGGAAAACTTCGCATTCAATGATATTGAGAATGTAGATATTGAAGCGATTCTAAACCATTTAATTGCTATTGATTTATTCGAAAAATTAAGAGATGAGGTTATTATAGGAGTTGAAGGAGAAAAAATAGTAAATAACAGAGATTTTTACAGTGCCTTTACTATTGAAGATAATTTTAAGGTTGTAAATGCAGGAATAAAAATAGGTGAAATTCCTTGGAGTACACAAATTATTGAGGATGAAAATATTTTATTAGCAGCTAAAATCTGGAAAATTATTTTTGTCGATTTCAAAGCAAAAAAAATCGAAGTTAAACCTGCAAATGATGGTAAAAAACCTAAGTTTTCAGGTGGAGGAGGTATTGTACATCAAACTATTAGAAGTAAAATGTTTGAAATTTTATACGATAATCAAGTTTTTACAGAGCTTTATGAAGAAGCTTCAGACGAGTTAGATGAGATGCGAAGTGATTTTTCTGTTTTTGATATCAAGGATATAGAGCTGGAAAGACCATTGTTGATTTCAGAAAAAAAACTCGTATTCTACACTTTTACAGGTACTAAAATAAATAGAACATTACAATTTCTTTTTAAATTTTCTGAAATAAAAAACTCATTAGATGATAACATAAGTTCATTCGATATTTATGAATCTAAAGATGATTTTTTGGATAAATTAAATTTCATAACTTCAAATGTGGATGTTATTGAGGAAATTATAACAGAAGAATTAGAAAAAAATCCAGATTCCTTAATTACATCAAAATGGGGTATTTACTTACCAGTGAGATATCAAATAGAATGGATGAAGCAAAATTATTTTGACATAAAACAGACTCAGGAATTCTTACTTAGTGTTAATAGAGTTGTAGACAATTTGTAATGATGTATTTTACAGTAAGAAGGAAAATTTAAAGATTTATATTTATCATGAAGTGAAAAGGAATTTGATTATAAATTTGAGAGATTGAGAAATTATGGAATATAAAAAGTGGTTAACCTATTGGAAAAAAAGGTTGTCTGATTCTTTGAAAGTACATATTGATAAGCTTCAACATTTTGAAATTGATGGTTTCGAAATTGAAATTAAGTAAATATAAGATTTAATCAATGTAAGTAACTTGATCGATTTTGATGAAATGTCATTAATAATGATGATGATTGTTCATGTCCTGTAAGGGCGAAAGCCTGCGCCCAAAATCTTATCTTGTTTTAATATGATATTTTTCAGAGCAAGTGAGTTTTATTAAAGCCTTTCTATTAGTTGTAGGGCTACGTTTAAGCTATTTTGAAAAAGAGGTAATGAGTCGGATCTTTGTGGATTCCGAAATTTTACGGGTTACTCGCATTAAAATGCTTTAGAATTTTCTTAGGTGCAGTGATGACTTCTTTACGAATAGAATCAAACCATTCTACTTCTTTAATGAGTTCAGCGCAGCATTCGTTTTTGGAATTAAAAAAGCAACTTTTAATATTGATTTTGTCATTCATTAAGCAATATTTCATCTCAACAAAAAAATGTTCCGTAAACATTAGGTTTTTATGACAGACCAGCGCATATTTCCCTTCTTGTAAATCGAGTTGTAAAGAATTTAGCTTTTCTCTTGAAAATCCATTTTGAAATAAAAAATGGTATAGTAATCGTAGTGTATAGGAGTTGTATGCGGTCTTCTCCATGACCATGAGATCGTTTACGTCCTCGCCTGTAACAATATAATTTTTGCAGATCATTTGAAATTTTTTAGGTTAATAGAAGAAGAGGCCAGCTAAGTATGAAACTGACCTCTAATCAATAGTCATATTTAATAATCTTTTAAAGCAAAAGTTATTAGGTTAGTAAATGTTAAATTGGTAAATTCTACTTACCAATTAAGCCTTATTTTTAAAAATGGATTATTTAACTAACAGAAAATTGTAACTAATCTTAATTTTGTCAGCAATTTTCTTTCTGACAAGACTTGGTATTTCGATATCAAAATCTTCAGGTTTGACTTCAAATGAACCTATGGTACTAAAACCGTTGGCTGCCTTGGATATTTTGACGTTTACTATAATAGGTTTTGTTTTTCCATGAATGGTAAGATCGCCTTTTAGAGTGAAATTTTTAGGGGTATTGGTAATTTTAGAAATATCAAAATCTTCTAATTTGCCTTTTAAAGTTGCTTTTGAAAACTTTTCAGACTCCATATAATTTTCGTTGAAATGTTCCTCCATTAAAGCAACCTTAAATCGGAAACCTTTTATCAGAGCCAGAGCTGCGAAATCTCCTGTAGATTGATCCAAAATTGCAGACACACTTTTGTTTTCAGCAGCAACTTCTTCATAGGAAGGCACAGTAGCCTGAAATTTTATAGTGCCTGTTTTTGTGATTACTTTTTGTGCATGTCCATTGGTATGTATCAAAATGAGTAAGAGCACTGCAAAGAAATTAAGAAACGATTTTTTCATAATAATTAGTTTTCTTTTAGTCCGTCTGTATTCCATTTCACAATCAAATCGATATTGGCCTGAGACATTCTTCCTGCCTGAGGCATAATTCCTTGCTGACCATTTTGTAGTTGAATTCGGTTCAGTAAACCGGCACCTTCAGTGGCTGTTTTTACCTCGGCATAAGTGGTCAATGGTCTGAAACCAGCGGATCTTCCGTTTTGATGACAGCCTACACAATTGGCATCAATAATTGCTTTTACATTTTTAGAATAACTAATTGCAGTGGTTGGTGTTTCGGGTCCCGGAGTAGGATTGTCTGTAACCGGAGGAGTTTCTATGTCTTTGTAAGTATCAGAATCACTACAGCTTGTAAGTGTTAGTGAAGCTGCTAAAATTGTAAATGCTAATGTTTTTTTCATGGTTTGCTTGTTTGTAGTTATTAAAATACTCTGTATAAGTTAAATCCGAAAAAGAAATCTCCTTTCCCCCAGTTTCCGGCGGCATTGGTAAGGTATCCGCTTTCACTCATAGCTTGTGAATTGGTGAAAATTAATTGAAATACATGCCCTCCGGTTTCGACATCGAGACCAACGGACAGTGGGTTTTCATAAAAATTAGGTTTATTAAAGTTGTGCATGTATTCTAAATTGACAGATAATCTCTTGGTGATTTTATAACGTCCGCCACCGCCAAAAGAAAATTGGTTGTCTCTCTCTAAGTCCGGATTGTAAAGATTTCTATGCACAAATGAGGGTACTAGTTCTAATGATAGTTTTTCATTGACTTTTCTGGATATTAGTAATTGTTGCACAAAAGTTATGCGATGCTTAAATTCTAAACCAGGATATTGATCTTTTTCCAGAAATGTATTGATATCCGCAACACTGTAACCAACAATGTCTACGGGAAAGCTATTACTTTGTCTTATCATTCGGTATTTTGCTCCTGTTTCATACAGTTTGTTTAAAGTATGTCTGGACAGGCTTACGGATAGCCAATCTGTAACACCATAAATACCGCCAAGTTTTGTAGTGGCATTATCAAGGCCAAAAAAACTGTCAAAACCATCTTTAACACTGCCAAAACGATGAGAGACTACAAAATAGAATTCTTTTTTTGCAGGCATTTTTGTGGTCTGCAAGGTGACCAGTTGTAAGGCTTTAAAAGTTGCTGTAGGAAAGTTTTCCTGTACCTGAGTAGAGTCAAGGCTGTTTAGTAAATCATCTTGCGAATAAGCTATAGTAGCCAGGAAAAAGCAGATTGGGACTAAAATTTTTTTCATAAATTGATTAATTGATTTTATTGATTAATGGTGCACTGGTCTAGTTTGACTTCTTGAAACAATTCATCAAAACCAATGCATTTGCCTTTAACGGTTACTTTGTTGTTCAGTAATTTGTCTTTTGCTTTTTTGGTAAACAAGCAAAAAATGTTGTTTTCAAGTATTACAACAGAATCGGTTTCTTTGGTTACTTTGCCGGTTATTTCTATCGTTTTATTGAGATATAATGAATCTGCTTTTTCTGTATTTGAGTTATAATCATCAAGCAATTTTGTTGTTGTTATGCTAAACTCAGGTATTTCAGATTCTATATTGCGTGCTTCCTTAAAGAGAAAACCGTAATAAAAATAGAGGCCTGTCGAAATCAATACTAACGAGGCTGCAATTGCAAATGCGATTCTTTTTCTGTTCATTTTTTATTCTTTTTTTGATAGGGTTCAATAGTAAAACAGCTTTAATGCGGATTACCCTACTTAAAAAGTGATATTTTTCAAAAAAAGTACGAGATTTATTAAAATTCTGTTGTTAATAGAGTGAGGATGAGGTCTTAAGGTCTGGGTTCTTTAGTTGTTGTAAGGTTGGAAAACAGATGAAAATTCAAGTTAGCCCAACTGAAAGTAGAACTAACTTGAATAATAGTAGGTTAAGGGAGTGTATAAATGAATTGGAGAGAAATGTTATGCTCTTTAGATTGCCAGTGGAGAATCTTTTACGGGTACTGGCCAAACAGCAGGACTCGGAAAACTAATTCCTTTATTGGCACCTCTTACGTTGGCATCTTGTCCAAAATAATACAAAGGCCAGCCATTGTAAACCAATTGAGATTTACCAAATACCGTAATAACAGAAAATTTAGATTTGTCAAGAGTAGAAGGAATAACTATTTTGTCTGTTTCATAGATAGGCCAAACGGCATTGTTTGAAAAATCTGCTTTTGTAAAATTGTTTTTCTTGAAATTATCATTCTTAAAAGTATACAGTGTCAGTCCTTTTGCATCTGTAAAGTAGGTGGTCAGACCATCGCCGACAGTGTAATCAGATTTGTAGTTTTTGCCGTCATGTCCAAGAAGCTGACTTCTGACTAACATAATCGAATAGTCTGGTTTTGCTATAAACCAAACACCGCCAACACCATCTCCTGTTGTTTGTCCGGCAGTTTCCGGTGTATTAGTTCCGTTTATACTTGGCGCATAGTAATACAATGGCCATCCTTTGTAGGTCAGCTGTTTTTTACCTGATGTGGTAGTTATGGTAGCAAAATCAGTGAGTGTTAATCCGCTACTTAATTTTTCAGCAGTTAAATTATCTACATAAAATGGAGGCCAAACAGCTTCGCATCCGCCTGTACATGAGGCTTGACCCTTTGCGTCTGTTGCGAAAAAATATAAAGATTTTCCATCTTTATCAGAAAGATAAGAACCTAATGTGGTACTTGTTGAAAGTGCAATTTCTTTTTTTGCTTCCGGAGTAACGGTAGTGTTATCCTTGTCATTGCTACAGCCAGTAAGAAATAGGATGGCCACAAGAGCAGTAAAAGCTAGTTTAAATGGTTTTGATTTCATGGTTTTTTAATTTAGGTTATGTGAAGTGGGAAATGTGCTTTACCTATTTAGTAAAGTGTTTTATTATAATGTCTAGATATCAGCAAGAGGTACTTGCTTTTGATCGGTAATTCGTGCGATGAATTCGAGGTCTATGAACTGTCATAGAAAAAATACGCTAAAGGGTATTGGATGAAGTTGTTTACTAAAGTCACTTTTTATTTGGATAAGATTCAATAGTAAAACAGCTTTGATAAAGGTTACCCTACCAAAGAATTGTTGTTTTATTAAAAAAAAGAAAAGTAATTTTAGGTAAACCTTGTAGAATAAGGCTAAAATGAAACTCTAAAACTCATGTTTGGAGTTCTTTGCAGCGAGAAAGTTTCAACTTCTTCTATAGAATTGGTTAAAGAACTTACTCTGTAATATTCACTGATTTCATTTTTTCTGTTTAGGATATTCAAAATAGACAAACCAAGTTTGTATTGAATTCCATTTGCGGTTTCCCATTTGTAAGTAGAGGAAATGTTGACTTGTGAAAAAATATGTACATTGGTATTGTTTGGTTTGTTGTACACCAATACAGGATCTGAGAGATTAATTTGCGAAAAATCAGGCGAGGTTTTTGGTCTGCCGGAAGACCATTTTGTACCCAGAGCTATTTTGAAATTGTTCTTTTCATAAATTCCTGCCCACGACACCGTATGCATTACCTCAAAATTGTTGGGAAAACTTGGAGGTTCAAAATTAAAGAAATAGTAATTGTTATGGTTGTAGGTATAGCTCAACCAGGTGAGAAAGTGGTTCATTTTTTTCTGAATCAACATTTCTGTTCCCAGAACTTCATAGTCGCCAGTCATTCTGACAAATTCTAATTGGTTTTGAAAGCCCTGACTGGATGTTATGATTCCGGATACTTTTTTATAAAAATTTTCTATATCCAGTAGCCAGTTGTTCTTTTTGTAAAATAAGTTTAAAGATATTTGTTTGCTCCTTTGAATGGGAATGGTTGTATTATTAGACACGATCCAGCGCCTTTTTTCAATGCCGAAATAATCTTTTTGTAAATCAATAATTTGCTGTGAATTTTGGCTTTTTAACTCAGCCAGCAATTCTAAATTTAAACTTTTGTTGATGCCATAATTAAATTGAACGCGAGGTTCGATATTGTATTTTTTAAATTTTTCAATATAATTAATACGAGTTCCTGCTTTAAAATAGATTCGGGAAAGTGTGTCGTTGTATTTTCCTTCTAAGATTAGAGCATGAGTTTTTAGTACATCTTTTACTTTACGATAAAAATCAGGATTAGTTACTCGTTCTAAATTAGTAATGCCAATTTCATTGAACTGATAGCCATTGCTTAAACTAAATTTAGAGCTGATAATATGGTGGTTTTCCATATTAATTCCATTATTATTAACCGTGTTCTCCTGAATCACGATTTGATCTCCAAAAGTAGTTTTTTGGTCGGCCAAAAGTTCATAAGCCGAATTGTAGACATTAATTTTGGTTGTATTAAAGTTGTTCCAGTTTCTTTTCCATGACAAATTTCCACCATAATTTTGTTGACGCAAAACATTGTTTTCCGATTTATTTATGTCGTATACGGTGGCGCTTTGAAAAACTTCCAGATTATCTTTAATCGTGATTAAATCGAGGATAATTTGATCTTTAGCGCCTATTTTGCGTGCATATTTTAAGGTAGCATCATAAAAGTCAAATTTTTTATCACTGCGATAATTTATATTTTGTTTTTCTGAAAAGTCGGTGATGGTAGTGTTTTGAAATACTTTATTAAAATATTCCTTATAGGTTGGGGTTTCTACAAAATCGGTAATCGATTTACGTGCTGAAATTTCGATAGAACTCTTTTTGCAAAGATTGTACTTGGCATAAATGTCAGCGTTTATCATATTGATTCCGGCACTAAAAGTATTCTTTTCAGATGTTTCAGGAGTAGAAGAAATGGCTACTACGCTAGACACGCTCTCACCGTAAAATGCAGAGCTCCCATTTTTGTAAATGGAAATGGTATGTGCCAAATTGGGATTAAAAACAGATATTAAACCAAAAAAATGTCCGGTTTGGAACATCCGTATTCCATTCCATAAAAATAAATTCTGATCGTGAGTGCCACCACGTACGTTGATGCTGGAAACACTTTCATCAAGACTGTTGACACCAGGAATTTGTTGCATGGTTTGCAAAGCATCAGGTTCTATAAGTCCCGGTAGAATACCAAATTTCTTAGGTTTAATCTCAAAAGATCCATCCGGGCTTTTTGAAATCCCTGAAGCCAAAATAGCATTGGCTTTAATTTCCTGAAGCTCCGTTATTTCAGACTCTAATGTTATTTGCAGGCAATTTTTGGAAGACGAATTATTAACTACAATTTTTTTGGTGATAAAGCCAACATGACTGATCAAAAGGGTGTTTTTACTATCTTTTCTAAACTCAAAATAGCCATTGGAATTGGTTGTGACTTGAGTTTTGTTAAGCAGATTAACATTAGCGTTTTCAATAGGTTTTTTATAGTCATTAGAGAAAACATAACCACAGATCATTTGTGATTCACTATCATTTTTATAAATATTAATGAATTGGTTTTCAATATTTTCAAATGACAGATTGGTTTTTTCTGTAAGATATTGTAGCTTCTGATCTAAAGTAAGTGATTTTTTAGGAGGAGATATTTGTAGATTGGTAATATTATCTTCTGTATAATTAAAACTTACATTATGTTGTTTTTCAATAGCTGCTATAATTTTTTTAAAAGGTACAACTTTCCCCTTATCTTGAGAGCAAACATTCAGGACAAGAAAAAATATAAAAAACAAAAAATGAAACCGTTTGGAGAATGACATTTATTTCTCGTCAAATATTATCTTATTTTTGGAGACTTTTTTGGCCTCTAAATGATAGGTTGTACTAATAATTTGTATCGCTGTATTTAAATCCTTAGCGGGTAATTTTCCGGTAAATAGAGAGGTAGTATCTTTTGTGTTTAGTTCGATTGTAATGTTGTATTGTCTTTCGACTTCGTCTAGTATCGTTCTAATGTTTTCTTGGTAGAAATATATTTGATTGTCAATCCATTCGGGTTTTAACGAGTTTATAGTGGTGTTTACCTGTTTGCCATTTTCAAAATTAACGCTTTGTCCGTGAGTTAACACAATTTGAGTGTTTGCATAATTCACTCTTACACGTCCTTCATAACAAACGACATCAAACTTGTTTTTTCTCACCTTAACATTAAATTGAGTTCCTAAAACGGATACTTTTCCCAGACTGGTCTGTACTTCAAAACGTTGACCTTTGGCAACCTTAAAATAAGCCTCTCCCTTTAATTCAAGGTGCCTGTTGTTGGCCCAATTCCATTTTTTGTAACTTATTTCAGAACCTGAGTTTAGGACCACTTCAGAATTATCAGGTAAGGAAAACGTGGTTTTCTCTCCAAAATTTGCGATTTGAGTCTGAGGAATCAGAAGTTTCATAACAAGCGTAATTCCGAGTGCCAACACAAAGACCGCGGCAGCTCGAAACATCCAGTTTTTGTGTAAGGGAATTGCTTTTGGAGTTCCCGTTTTCTGATTCAGGATGTTAGATAACATGGCATTTTCATCCAAATCACCTACTTCTAAGTGAGCAGTATAATTCTTTATTTTTTGGTATTTTTCAAAATCGGGACTTGCTTCAAATTCAGCTAATTCATCCTGAGATAAATCATTGTTAAGCCATTTTGCTAATAAGCGATTTTTTTTCATTATACTGGTATTATGTTGTTAAAACAATTGAATCTAAATTTACCCTACTTCTATAAATCAATTTCTTTGCGTAAACTCAGTAAAGCAAGATGTATGCGTTTTTCAACTGCCTTTACGCTAATATTTAACGCTATGGCAATTTCACTGTATTTTTTTCCGTCAATTCGATGCATCAGAAAAGCGATACGTTGTTTTTCGTTTAAATTTTCGATGGCTTTCAAAAGTTTGGCTTGAAATTGTTTCTCCTCCAGAATATATTCCGGATTTTCATTTGTTTTATCTAAGCCGGTGAAGTTTTTCTCATACCTCAAAACAACTTTTTGATGTGCAATTGCATTGAGACTACTGTTATTTGCAATAGTATAAAGATATGATTTTGCTTTTTCCAAAGGTACTGAAGCACAGTTTTGCCAAAGTTTTATAAATGCCTCCTGGGCTAAATCTTCCGCCTGATTGATATTGCCAAATTTGTAAAAAAGAAAATTACGAAGTGCTTTTACCTGACTTTTAAAAAAAGTCGAAAAGATTATTTCGTCGCAAGTATTGGATTGGTCTTTTTGTAGCATTTCGTTTTTCAGTTGTTACCTTGCAAAAGTATTTGTTTTTGGTTTAAGTAGGGTAAAAGCGAAGCTGATTGTTTTATATAAATAGGAAATGTTGTTTTTTGTTGATAGTTAGTGTTTTAGGTAAAAATGTGAGTCCTTGAAGAGGAGTTATTAAAAAAAAACAGTTTCTTTAATTTTGTTACCTTTGTAAAAATATAAATATGTTCCCTTTAAAAAAATATTTATCAATAGTGGCTTTCTTGCTTTTACTTTCTTGTCAAAGCGAAACAGACGAGAAAAACGATACGGCACAAGGAACAGTCACAAATGTTTCGCCGCTTACTACTTATCTGCAAAGGGTTGCAATGGTTCAAACCGTGCAGGATAATGTGATCGACGGATCTAGTTATTGTACCATTAGGCTGCCGTATACCGTTACAGTTAACAATGTAAAAATTGCTATAAATTCTACTGCCGATTATAAAAAAGTTACGGACAATATAAATGCAAATACATACGATGATGATATTGTAAAAATTGATTTTCCTGTAATGATGGTGTATTATAATTATATTGAAAAAAATATTCCAACTGAATCTGACTTTAAAGCTTTAATCGACTACTGGAATCTTTATCCAGATTTGTTGTCTAAAATTAATGGACTAAAGATAAACTACCCTATAACGATTAATATCTATAACAGTGCAAATCAAATAGCAAGTTCTGTTTCGATTGTTAGTGATCAGACCTTCTTTAATTTTATAAAAAATTTGAATAGTAGTCAGTATATTTCATTAAAATATCCAATTTCGATAGCAGATTATAATAATCAGACAAAGTCAATCTCTAATAATTTAGAGTTTGAAAATGCAATAAAATATGCAATTGACAATTGTCCTGAAAATAATATTGTGACACTTGATTTTCCGCAAACTATAACAAAGGGAACTTGGGAGATACCTTATTTTTTTGATGACTCAGAAAAGACGTCCACTTATATAGGTTATTCTCTTGTTTTTAAAAGTGACAAATCTGTAGTGGCTACAAAAGGAGCGACCTCACAAACTGGTCAATGGGAAAGTACTTTGCAGAATGGGGTTAAAGAAGTTAAAATAGAGTTTAATTCAGAACCGCTAAGTAAATTGAATCGAAACTGGAAGTTGTTTGAGTTTAATAATTCTCAAATTCGATTACGTGATATCACTACTACTACAGATTATCTTTATTTACAAAAACAATGATACTTGAAGAACAATGTTTTCGTATCAACCAGACAATCGCATATACTCGTATTACAAAAGAAGTTATTGATAGTTTAAATTAAATACCTACATATATATAGTATACAACCCGACAGGTTTTCAAAACCTGTCGGGTTTGTTTTTACGACCTATATATAAGGAATGCTTCTGCCCAGCTGAGCGAAAATGCAAGAAAAGTAGTTTCTGTCCGGCTGAGCGAAGTCGAAGCTTGGTATTTGAGATTCTATACTATAATATAAGAGTAGTTTTTCTGTCCAGCTGAGCGAAGTCGAAGCTTTATCCCGCTATCCGCTGCAATCTTTTGCTTTTTAAAGGAAAAATCAAAAGGATTTCCACTACTATCGGGGCTAGGGGATGGGTTTTCAAAGGAAATAAGACAAGAAAAACAAAAACTTCGCGCCTTTGCGTCTTTGCGAGATTAAAAAGAAACCAGTAAAAACGGGGCTTTGTATCTAATAGTTTCATTTGAATGAAGAAAAACCTTTCAAACCTGAAAAAAGTTTAATTTGTAAAAGAGGTGTTATCAGGGTGTTAAGATAAAGTTTCGAAAAAGATTAAAAATAAGTTT
>NZ_AMYW01000006.1:0-226706 GCF_000335775.1 Flavobacterium sp. WG21 | reverse complement strand
TTTTTATAGTGTTAATTTATGAGGCTTCAAAAAAGCTCAATTATGGCTTTTCGATCAAAACGCTAACCGCATTTCCTCCGAAACCTACGGCATTAATCAATATTCTTTTAATCGATTTTGTCTGTTTTTGTTCTTCTCCGAAAGGTACTCCAATAAAAGTATCGTGCTGAAACATCAAAAGTGCCAACTCTAAACTCAATATCCCGGACGCTCCAAAAGTATGTCCGATCTTCCATTTATTGGTAGTCAGCAAAGGCAGCTGAGATCCAAAAACTTTTTCAATAGCCCTCAACTCGGTTAAGTCGCCTTTGATCGTTCCGGGAGCATGCATAACAATTGCATCAACCGATTCAGGAGCTATATTCTTTAAAGCCATTTTCATTGATTTCTGAAAACAAGTTGCTTCTGCAGAAATAGAAATATTGTGTTCTAAAATCTCGGTTGCATAACCCACGCCTGTTATGTATGCTATTGCATTCTCTTTCTCGCCGGTTTCCAGACAGCAAACTGCTGCACCTTCCCCTAAAATCATAGTATTTTGGGTTTTCTCAAAATCGAAAGCCAAATTGGGCCATGATTCCGTTTCCTGATCGATTCTCGAATATATTTTAAGCGCTCTCATTTGAGCAATCGTGAAATCAGTCAATGGAGCTTCACTTCCTCCTACCAAAAATTTATCGGCCATACCTGATTTCAACCACGCCACACCATTCAACAGGGCATGAAGTGCAGTTGAACACGTTATAGAATGCGATATTTCCGGTCCAACACTCTGCAGATCGTGAGCAATCCAGGAAGATATATTTCCTAAAGTTGTTGTTGGAGAAGCTAAAGTTTGGGCTTTTCCTGTATCGATGTATTCTTTATAATGCTTTTCGAATAAATCGGTTGCTCCCCGGGACGAACCAATATTAATTCCGAAGATATCATCCGAACTCCATCCTGCCTGCTTAACCGCTTGTCGAGAAGCCGCCAAAGCAAACAAAACCGAATCATCCAGAAATTTGTACTTAGGATCGGACTCTCTTATTTCCGAAACAATTTGTTTAGATTCAGCATCCAGAGCAGCGACAGAAGTCTCCTGTTGGTCGAAAAACTGTTTCGAAAAACAATGTTGACGATCAAGATACTTTTCCCACACTGATTCCGTAGTATTTCCTAAAGGTGAAATAGAAGAAAAAGCTGTTATAGAGATTTTTTGTGTATTCAAAATATTTTATTTAATCGCAAAATTACACCATTTCAATGGCTTCTTCAATGGTTTTATATACTTTTTGAAGCTGCTCATCACTCATGATATATGGAGGTAAAATATAAACGATATTTCCGACAGGGCGCAAAACAACACCTTTATCAATAAAGAAATTATAGAGTTTCGTTCGCATTGAACCGTAATAACTCTCTTCCGAATCTGATTTGATTTCAACTGCAAAAATAACCCCCAATGTTCTGGCAGTAATTACTTTTGAATGCTTTTCCATTTTCTTCTGAAAATCCAAATGACTCTTATGAATTCTTTCAATATTAGCCTGCATTTCATCTGTATGCAGCAAATCAATACTAGCTAAAGCCGCAGCACAGCCGGTTGGATTTGCAGTAAACGTATGTCCATGAAACAAAGCCTTGTTGATATCGTCATCATAAAAAGCATCAAAAACCTCTTGTGTAAAAGTGGTAATTGCCATTGGTATTGTGCCTCCGGTTAATGCTTTAGACAAACACATCATATCCGGAACTTCTGTCACATAATCCATTGCAAAGGTCTTACCGGTTTTACCGAATCCCGTCATTACTTCATCGGCAATGGTAAGAACATTGTTCTCTTTGCAGATTTGAATCAGTTTAGCCAAAGCCTCCGGTTCATACATTACCATTCCGGCTGCACCCTGTACCAAAGGTTCAAAAATAAAACCGGCACAACTATGATTTTGAATCACATTTCTCAAGGCATCAAAGCTTTCCTGCTCTTGTCCTTTTACCGGGACCGGAATTCTGACTACATCAATAAACATTCCCTGAAAAGCCTGTGTATAAAAAGAGATACCACTTGCTGCCATCGCCGCAAAAGTGTCTCCGTGAAAAGCATTTTCAAAAGCAATTATTGTAGTACGTTTTTCACCCTTATTGAAAAAAAACTGCAAAGCCACTTTTATAGCTACTTCAACCGCTGTTGAACCATTATCAGAAAAGAAAATCTTCTGCTGATTTTTAGGTAGAATCTCAATTAGTTTCTCCGCCACTTTAACTGCCGGTTCGTGTGTAAAACCCCCAAACAATACGTGCTCTAAAGTGGTTAATTGTTTGTAAATCGCATCGGCTATAAATCGGTTACTATGTCCAAACGGATTTACCCACCATGAGGCAATAGCGTCAATATATTCCTTGCCGTTCTCGTCCCAAAGCAGCGCTCCTTCACCTTTGGAAATTGCAATTGGAGCCTGTGCTGTTTTATGCTGTGTATAAGGATGCCAAAGATATTGGCTGTCTTTTTCTGTTAATGTCATCTTGTTTAGAATATGGATATTAGAGTATAGAAAATAGACTAAACTCTACAATTTTGACAAAGATAAGAAAGTCTATTTTCTTTATTCTGTCTTCTTTTCTCTATAAATTAAGTAAGTTCTCTCTAAACAAATCGGCGTATTCCCGGATTACATTTTGATCAAAATAAGGTTCTTCATCAATTCTTCCGATACATTTTATTCCGGTTTTATTCAGAATTAAACTTTCAGTCGATGGGTTTTCGCTTCCGCTGAAAATAATTCCTGCAACTTTAAAACCACGATTTTGAATCGCTTCTACAGTTAACAAGGTGTGATTGATGCTCCCCAAATAATGTCTTGAAACCACGATTACTTTATAATCGGCTTGAATTAGATCAATAATAGAATCTGTTTCATTCAGCGGAACAAAAATTCCTCCTGCCCCTTCTACAACCAAATGATTATCGGTTTGAGGTTCCACAATCTTCTTCAAATCGATCGTAAGTCCATCAATTTCTGCAGCCAGATGCGGACTTGCCGGTGTATTTAACTCGTATGCATTCGGGAAAAATTGAGATCTTGAATTTGAAATTTGAGATTTTACCTTGTGCGTATCACTAAAATCCAAATCTCCGGCCTGAACAGGTTTCCAGTAATCGGCCTCTAAAGCTTCAACAACGATTGCCGAAGTAACGGTTTTACCAACATCTGTTGAAATTCCGGTTATAAATATTTTCATGCTTCTTTTGTTTCGCAAACATTCTCAAAAAAACAATTATGCTTTCTAGTATCGAATAATCTTTTATGGGTGAATACCTGCTTAATAATCGATGCAAAAATACCAATAAAAACAAACCCATCACGTATGATGGGTTCTATTTAACTTACTCTTCTTTTAATTCGTCTATCACTTTCTTTATTTCTTTAGCATATTTTCCGTAAAAAAACTGAACCCACCATTCTAAAGCCAATCCCATCAAAAGAATTGAAAAGAGGATTACCGAAAAAATACTGAATATTTCTGTGTTACTAAATTCAAGCATTGTAAAATCAGCCACTTTAGAAGTCTGATCGTAGATAAAAACGATTAGAAATACTACCAGAAAAGGTGTCAGAGCAAATCCGAAAGTCTTATACAATTCCATGTTCAAACGGATATCAAAATAAGTTTCATACAAATTGTCTTTTGTTTTTAGAGCAGTATTATTTAATCGTTTGTAGAAAAAATAAAGCTTAGCCAAATAATAAATACAAACGGCAGTGAACATGCTGAAAAGCAAGAAAAAGGGCAATATATATTTCTGTTCAAAATGAAAAATATAAGGTGTGAGGCCTATTAAAAGCACTGAGATTACCTGTCCAATCAGCTCACTTTTTAAATTCTTTCTGATTCTGTCTAATGGCGTATTGGCCGATTGTATTTTTTCCAGATTATCCGGAAGAACAATGTTATCCGATTTATCATTGTTCCATGCGTTTTGTATATCGTTAAAATCCATATCCCTGATTTTTAATTATTTCTTTTAATTTTTCTTTTGCTCTGTTTAATTTCACCCTGGCATTTCCTTCTGAAATTCCTAAGTTTTCTCCAATTTCCTTATGAGAAAACCCTTCCAGCTGATAAAAAATGATCGCTTTATCTATTTTTTCGAGTTTTTGAACAGCTTTATAAAAATGATCGATCTGGCTTTCTTTGATGTGTGAATCTCCTTCATCATCCTTAATATTTTCGGAAGCGATTTCGTATTTATCCACCTTTCGTTTTTCCTTTTTCAGAAAAACAATGGCTGTATTCACGGCTACACGATACATCCAGGTCGAAAACTGACTTTCATTTCTAAAAGAATCATACGATTTCCAAAGCTGACAAACGATTTCCTAAAACAAATCCTGTTGATCGTCAGAATTATCCATGTACATTTTAGAAACTTTGTACAGTATTCCTTTGTGACTTTCGATCCGATTTAAAAATTTCTGTTCTTTCTCTTTCAAAATACTTTATTGCATTACTGGTTTGACCTTATAACCTGCTTTCTTTAATAAACTAATCACTCCATACTCTCCCCCCAAATGTCCCGATCCTACAGCAAAAAACACGCTCTGCTTTTTCATCATTTCCGGCATCGTTTTTACCCAATTCCTATTTCGCTGGTCTAAGATAACTTTATTTGTCTTTTCATTCCCCATTTTTTCATCTGTTATAACATCATACAATCCATTGATATTTTCATTTTTATAAAAGGATACTGATTGAGACATTACGGAGTCATTTAGCTCCTCCAGCATCATTAGCATTTCATCATTGCTATAAGCCTTTTCCAACATCTTTTCTTGAGATTTTACCGTTTCCAGACCACCAATTTCAATATTTCTTTTCTTTGCGTTCTCAATAAATTCCATTTCATAAAACTTAAGATCTTTACAGCCAAAACTTTTAATCGAAACCATGCTCATTACTGCGGTCAGGCTATAAGCATCTACCTGTTTAACCGTCATTCCGATTGTTTTTTGCAGAATCAAATCCAATTTTGACAATTGTTCCGGACTCAGCCTCTTACTTAACGGCTCTTTCCCCAATACCAATTGCTGCATATCTGCCATTTCTTTGGGGTCTGCTAAATCAATTTCCAACACTAATTCGTTTGAGGCTTCAAATGCTTTTTTTGTCTTATCAGACAGAAAATAATCTCCTGAACAAATTGCATGAATTGTACCGTACAAATAAGACGGTTTCGATAATCCGTTTCCTGTAACTTCCCATAAAAGCGAATTTTCAAGTTTTGGAGATTTTTTCTGTGCCTGTGTCGTGCCACTAAAAACTAATGCAATTACTGCAATTGCTGATGTAACTATTTTTTTCATTTTGTTGATTGATTTAATGATTGATGATGATTTGATTGATTGTTTTGATTGATGATTGAATGGGTACTATGATTTAGTATATTTTTTTCTTTGCCAGGAAGCCATTGAAGCTACAAAGAGACAAATCATAACTGAAAGCAATCCCATATTGGGTTTGTCTAAAATAAATTGATTTACTAAAGCATATCCAAGTCCTGCAGAAGCGGCAAAGACAAATACGAAATGGAATACTTTTTCGGTTACTGATGTTGAAGTTGTTTTCATAATTATTTTGGTTTATTTGATTACGACTCGTAAGTAATCAAACATTCAAAACGTTACAAAAAAATTAAAAGTTTTTTTGTAAATCCCCATAAACAAAGGGCTGACGGGAATATTTTTTTTCACGCAGAGATTCACAAAGAAAAAAGAGCCTCACAAAATAACTTTGCGAAGCTCTGTGACAACTTGATGAATCTCTGTGAAACATAGTATCCTAAAACACGAAGTTCCCCAGTAATTCTAAAACTTCGTTAATCTCTTTTTCTGAATTGTAACTATGAATACAAAAACGCAAACGTTCCTGACCTTCCGGAACGGTTGGAGAAAGTATCGGTTTTACATCGAATCCTTTACCCTGAAGTTGTTCTGCGAGGCGTTTTACATTTTCGTTTCCCGGAACAATAGCCGACTGTATTGCCGACTTACTCCGAACAAACATTGGCTTTAGCCCTAATAAGTTTTTGTGCTGATTGAAGAATACGATGTTTTGACGCAGTTTTTCGATCGTTGCTTTCTCTGCTTCCAATTGTTTGTACGCTATAAGAATTGTTGCAACAGAATGAGGTGATAAACCTGTCGTATAAATGAAGCTTCTGGCAAAATTGACCAAATATTCTTTAAGAGACAGACTTCCTAAAACTACAGCACCATGACATCCCAAACCTTTTCCGAAAGTCATAATTCGGGCAAAAATTCTTTGGTGTAATTTTAAATATTGTGCCAAACCTTCTCCATTTTCTCCAAATACGCCTAAAGTATGCGCTTCATCAACTACCAGATAACAATTGTACTTCTCGGACAAGACTACTAATTCCTCTAAATTTGGACTATCCCCATCCATAGAAAAGACGGTTTCGGTCACAATATAAATAGTAGTATCCGGAAACTTCTGAATAAGACGTTCCAGATCTTCAAAATCATTGTGATTGAATTTATACGATTTTGCATTAGACATTGTAATTCCGTCCCGAATAGAAGCATGACTTAATTCATCATACAATATAACATCATTTCGTTGCGGTACAGCGCTAAAAAAACCAACATTGGCATCGTAACCCGAATTAAAGATTAATGCTGATTCAGCATCATGAAATTCCGCAATAAACGTTTCTGTAATTTGATATAAAGAGTGATTTCCTGAGATCAATCGTGATCCGGTTGCGCCATTTTGAAAAATTTCATTTTCCAGCAAATAAGCATGAGTAAGCTTAAAAATAGATTCTGATTTTGAAAAACCTATATAATCATTTGACGAAAAATCTATTCGGTTACTAAAAACCGGTAATTTTCTAAGCGAATTATTCTGCTTTCGTATCTCTAATTTCTGATTCAGGTTCTCCGGTAATTTCATAAAAGCAAAGTTATAAAATTGATTCTAAAATAAACTATTGCTTTGCTTCCATAAGCCCGATCAGAGATAATCATTTAAATTATACTCTCTGAATACAATATCTTCCAGCAATCAAAAAGCAAAAATTAGAGCATAAAAAAAAGACTCCAATTACTTGAAGTCTTTTTGTATTTATTCCGAAATTGCTTTAGTCAACTAAAACAATTACTTTATTATCTTTCATTTCAACAGTACCTGATGCAATCTCTAATGTATAAGTTTGCTCGTTTACTTTCGTGAATTTACTCGCTACATCTTTAGAAAAATTAAACTTTGCAGAAGCAATTTTAACAGTTCCTTTTTCTAAAATAGAGACAATAGGAGCGTGATTATTCAATATTTGGAAGCTTCCGTCAACTCCAGGCAATGTTACTGATGTTACTTCTCCTGAAAATAATTTTGCTTCTGGTGATACTATATCTAAAATCATAACTTTTTTTTAAATTCCAAATTATAAAATTCCAAATCCCAATCTTGGAATTTGGAATTTTTATTTTTTGATGTTTATCAAGCTATGCTTGATTATGCTTCAGCTAACATTTTTTCTCCAGCTTCGATAGCATCCTGAATAGAACCTTTCAAGTTGAAAGCTGCTTCTGGAAGATGATCTAACTCACCGTCGATAATCATGTTGAATCCTTTGATAGTATCTTTAATATCAACCAATACTCCAGGAATACCTGTAAATTGCTCCGCTACGTGGAATGGCTGAGATAAGAAACGTTGAACACGACGTGCTCTAGATACTGATAATTTATCTTCTTCAGATAATTCTTCCATACCTAAGATCGCGATGATATCTTGCAATTGTTTGTATTTTTGAAGAATTTCTTTTACTCTTTGTGCACAGTCATAATGCTCATTTCCTAAGATTTGAGGAGTCAAAATTCTTGAAGTAGAATCTAACGGGTCAACCGCAGGATAAATACCTAACTCAGCAATTTTACGAGACAATACCGTTGTTGCATCTAAGTGAGCAAACGTTGTTGCCGGTGCCGGGTCAGTTAAGTCATCCGCAGGAACGTAAACTGCCTGTACAGATGTAATAGATCCTTTGTTTGTAGAAGTAATACGCTCTTGCATAGCTCCCATCTCTGTTGCCAAAGTTGGTTGGTATCCTACTGCAGAAGGCATACGTCCTAAAAGTGCTGATACCTCAGAACCTGCTTGTGTAAAACGGAAGATGTTATCAACGAAGAACAATACGTCTTTTCCTTGATCAGTTCCAGCTCCATCACGGAAATACTCAGCGATAGATAATCCTGAAAGTGCTACACGTGCACGAGCTCCAGGTGGCTCATTCATTTGTCCGAAAACGAAAGTAGCTTTAGACTCTCTCATTCCTGGCATATCTACTTTAGATAAATCCCATCCTCCATTTTCCATAGAGTGCATGAAATCATCACCGTATTTAATAATTCCTGACTCTAACATCTCACGAAGTAAGTCATTTCCTTCACGTGTTCTTTCTCCTACTCCTGCGAATACTGAAAGTCCACCGTGACCTTTTGCGATATTGTTAATCAACTCCTGGATCAATACTGTTTTACCAACACCTGCTCCACCGAACAATCCAATTTTACCTCCTTTTGCGTAAGGCTCAATCAAATCGATTACTTTGATACCTGTGAATAAAACTTCTGATGAAGTTGACAAATCTTCAAATTTTGGTGCTTGTCTGTGAATCGGCAAACCGTTTTCACCTGTTTTAGGCAATTCACCTAAACCATCAATCGCATCTCCAACAACATTAAATAATCTTCCGTATACATCCGGACCGATTGGCATTTGGATTGGATTTCCAGTTCCAACTACTTCATATCCTCTACTCAAACCGTCTGTAGAGTCCATAGAAATGGTACGAACCGTATTTTCACCAATGTGAGATTGTACTTCCAGAACTAATAATGTTCCGTCTTTTTTTGTGACTTCTAGTGAATCATAAATTTTTGGAAGTTCAACATCCTTACCGTTGAAAACTACGTCAACTACTGGTCCAATGATTTGAGCAACTTTTCCTATTACTTTTGACATTACTTATGTATTTATTAAATAGCTATTTAGGTTTATCGAAAATACCTCTTTTTTCAGAGCGCAAAGATAAATTTTTAAAATATAAAATCAATATTTTTTTTATAAAAAATACTACGATTTTGTTTGATTCTTAAAAGTCAGCCCTCAAATACCGAAAATAACATTTTTTAAGGGCATAAAAAAAGCCACTGCGTTCTGAAAGCAAGTGGCTGTTTTATAAAAAAAATAAATCTTAATTTATAACTTTAGGATAAAGTGTCTGATAATTCCCCACATCTACTCCTTTTAGATTTGAACCGTATTTCGCATTAATTGACTCCATAAATTTATTGGCAATAAATGCATAACCTCTGGCTGAAGGATGAACACCATCCAGAGAAAATACTCCTCCGAAAACAAATGCACTTGTCAAGGTATAGCCATTGACAGAGATCCCGTTTGCAGTAGACAACTGTTTCATCAATCCGTCTGCATCTACTAATGCCAGACCGTTTGCTTCCTGAGCCGCTTTAATGGTTAAATTATAGGCCGCAGTAGCATTTTTGATGTCCGTTATCTCTGATGGAATTAAAACATACTTGTCTTGTAACGGATACGTAATCCCGAATTTATCCAACGGTGCAGGAGGTGCCATTCCGATTCCTGAGTTTGCAGCTGTAGGTGCCGTTCCAATAGCTGCTCTTGTGCTCAAAAGCACCAAATCGGCAGCTTTAGCCTGACGCGCCTGACCAAAAACAGTACCATAAAACGCCGCAGTCTGTGCTCCTACCGATGGCGTAAGCACCGCAGTAAGCTGAGTAGATAAGTTGGTAAGCGTTTCGTCTTTTATCAACAAAGGATTTGCTGCTGTTAGCGATAGTAAATCAATTCTGTCCGTAACTCCAAGATAATTTAAGGCGCTTTTCAACGGACCGTATAATTGTGCATTAAGTGCATTAATCGTTGCTGTTCCAACAGCTGTACTTCCATTACCTAAAAGCGAAACTGTTAACGGATTGTAAGGAACTGTTGTAAAGTGTGGCAAGGTACTGATGTCCGGCAAATTGGCCACAACTCCTTTTCTTCCATTCTTAGACAATTCTGTTGCCAGGTTTTTATAAACAGCATCAAAAGTAGCCGGATCTGTAATCGGGTTTGATCCGTCTCCTCCCGATGTAGCGTAACCTAAAACGTCGTTACCCCCAATCCACAAAGAGAAAAAAGTAGGATTCTGCGCCAAAGCATCTCCTAAAACTGTTGCCGAAGGCGAAGAAGCAATCCTGCCAAAGTAAGGATTAGCACTCGCATAACCAGCCAGCGCCAAATGTGTTGCTTTTGCTCCCGGAATCCCTAAATTACTGAAAGCTCCCGTTAAACGTGCGCTAATATCGGTACCCGAAACACCACTAACAGGAACTGGAGTACTTGTTGACACATCTAAATACAATCTAACTCCTAAACTAGGTACCTGAACACCACCGGAGGAAAACCCTCCAATATTATCGGCCATAAAAGGAGTCGTAAAAGTACCGCCACCTACCAATGCAAATTGCTGTGCTAAAATATTAGGGTATGCATTTGCCTGACCCGCCTTAAACAAAGCATTGTCTGAAAAACCTGCCGCAAAAGAATCTCCCAACGCAACATATTTTGAAAAATTCGCCTGCCCCGAAGTTAACGGCTGCCCATCAGACGAATCTGTCACCGTTACCGCATCATCACTATTACAAGCCATAAAGGTTACTGAAACCAAAAACAGCCATTTTAAATTTTTTACCATGATCTACTATATTTTATAATTATCCTTTTCTGAAAGTTGTATCCAGAAAAGCGAATAAAAGGTTTGTTTCGTCTATTATCCCAAATTACGGGTTGATCGTCCAGGAAACAAAATATTGCTGACCGATATATCCTGCGCCAAGTACCTGAGCATATTCTTTTCCTCCAATATTGGAAGCTCCTAATTTGAAAAGTGATTTTAATTTCGGAAGTCCGTAATTAATCTGTGCATCAATTACAGTTGCCGCCTTAATTACACCATCTGCAAAAGTCGATTCCCATTTGTATTCATTATTCCATCTTCCGCTTACATTGAATCCGAAGTTCTCAAATAACTTGTCATTTCCAAGTGACACTTTAACTCTGTGTTTTGGTGTATTGAACCCGGCTTCAAAACTTGGATCTTTTGCCTGATCAAAATCAAACTGAGCATAATTATAATTTACTCCCAATTCAAAATTAGCAATCACTTTTTTAGAAAGACCAACTCCAAATCCGAACGATTTAATTTCAACATCTGTATTGGTATACAACTGGTACGCTCTGATGTTTCCATTCTGAAGCGCATGAAGCGTCTGGAATCCAGGATCTGTAGGCCCTAATAAAGGGTTTGGAGCATCTTGTGCTGTACCATAAAAAGGAGCCACAACATTTAAATTTCCAATAAAATGATTGTAAATATTGTAATAAGCATTAAGATCTACCGAAACATCATTAATAAAAGAACGATATCCCAACTCAAATGCCTTAACTTCTTCCGGTCTTACATAATTTATATTTGTTTTTCTTAAAAGAGCAGCTGCAGCTACAGGATTAGTTCCTGCCAAAGCACTAAAAGCACCTACAGAACTTGCTGTATAAGAATTATTATAAGCATTCACTCCCGTCATTACAACAGTCGGACCTCCGGCAAAAGCCTGACCTGCCGTTGTAGAAACAGGCAATGTCTCTGTATAACGCAATAAGTTATCCGGAGCAGAACCGATTAACACCGCATTCCCTATATTAAAACCTATATATTGATCCTGTGTAGACGGATTTCTAAAACCGGTTTGGAACGAGGCTCTGAAATTATGATTCTTTTTCTCCCCTCCGGAATACACAAAAGAGACTCTTGGCGAAAAATTACCATCGAAATTTTTTGATTTATCATAACGAACAGATCCTGTAAATTTCAATCTGTCTTCCATGAATTTCTTTACCAATTGTGTATAAGCACCATATTCTGTATAATTGATACCACTATTTCCATCGGTATAAATTCTTCCATGAGAATTCAACTCGTACAATCTGAATGATCCTCCTACCTGGATTTCGGCAAATTTTATCAAGTCTTTAAAGTTGTAGTTGGCATCTGAATGATAAATCTTTGAATTATCTACCAATTTTGAACCTGTAAGTACGCTTTCATCAGCAATTACCTGACTGAATGCGTTCTTAAACGCTGCTGTACCCGGTAAGAAGCGACCTGTATCGGCCGTAGTTCTACCCGCTGCATGTGCCTGCTCAGGGGTTGCTCCACCTAAAGTAGCCTGAACATAAGCTCCTGCATACTGACCAAACCAGGTTTTATCGTCTTTCCACTTTCTGTTGATATTAATACCCGTAAAGCCCATATCATAAGAATTACCACCATCCTCTGTTGTAGTATATCCTCTCACAAAGAAATTCTTCCCTTTAAATTCAATTTTGTGCTGTTGCATAAAAAAGTCATTCAGGTAATATCTGTTGGCACCCTGATAAACGGCATTTCCAAAACCAAATTTACTTTGCCAGATAATTTCCAAACGCTCATCACCAAAAGGTCTTCCGTGAAAAGAGAAGTCTATTTTAGTATTTCCAGCTTTATTATTAGTAAGATCGACTTCATTATAACCCGTTCTGCTGACATTTTTACTAGGCAATAAATTTACTGCCGAAGCAGGAATAATCCCTAAAGCAGCCAGTGATTGTCCTACACCTTTTAAATTAGTAGAAACTTCATCACCATAAACGTTAATCCCGTCATAGTTGATATTGCTTCTGTCAATTCCGGGAATTGTTTTGTCGTTATAATTTGTAGCATACCAATCGGTAGCCTCCATATAAGTAAAGTTTGCTTTGGCCGCAAAATATTTATTAAACGCATGCGCAAATCGCATTCCAAAATCGTAGTAATTATTCGTACCGGCAGCTTCCTGCGAAGTCATTCCATATTTAAAATAAGCCGATGCCCCCTGATATGTAAATGGACTTTTGCTGTTCATGAACATAATTCCGTTAAAAGCATTTGCTCCGTACAAAGCAGAAGATGCACCCGGCAAAAGCTCCACACTCTGAACATCTATTTCCGAAATACCAATCATGTTACCCAGTACAAAGTTCAAAAGCGGAGAAGAGTTATCCATACCGTCAACCAACTGCATAAAACGAGTATTGGCTACCGTTGCAAAACCTCTGGTATTGATTGATTTAAAAGACATACTACTGGTATTCATCTGTACCTCTTTTAAATTTTCCAGACCATCGTAAAAAGAAGGAGAAGCGGTTCTCTTAATATCAACGATTCCCATTCTTTCAATAGTTACCGGAGATTCAAGCACTCTCTCAGGAGTTCTGGAAGCAGAAACCACAATTTCATTCAATTTAGTTTCCTCATCTTTTAAAATTACATTAATTTTTTGATTTGCAGCAGTAACATTAATCGTCTTAGACTCGAAACCTACAGCTGAAACCTTAATTGAAAAAGGCAGCTTAGCCGAAGTACTTAACTTAAATGTACCATCAAAATCCGTAGAAGTACCGTTTGAACTTCCAACTACGACAACATTGGCTCCGGGAATAGCTTGTTTAGTGCTGCTGTCTGTAACAGAACCGGTAATTGAATTCTGCGCAAAAGATATTCCGCTGAAAAACAACATAATTAATAAATAGACTCTCATTTGGTTAGTTTTTGGTTAGTTTTTGTTTAGTTTATACTACCAAAATACAAATAATTTTAATATGTATAAAAAAATGTTAAAAAAAATCAGTATTTACCATATTTTTACACAATATTTTAACTATTCATCAATCTGTTTTATTAAATTAAAATCAAATATTAAACCTTCAACAATTCAATTACTATGCATACATATTATTTTATAGGGAAATTTTGAGGATTTACTAAAAATACCATATGCAGAAAAAAAATCTGGCAATACAAAAAAAGCGAGACCAAAAATCTCGCTTTTTAACAGTAATGTAATTTTACAATTATTCCTACTTTCTTTTTATTTCTTCGATTTGTTTTTCTAAATCTTTAATTCTCTTATTTTGTTCTATCATATAAAGCGTCATTTCTTCCATCTTCTTCAACAGATTCATGTTCATTTCTGCCAGCATCAAACCATTCTTCTCTATTTCTTTCGCTGATGGTATCTCGGGTAAATGGCTATTTTGTTTGATATAACTCTCCACTTCTTCTAATGATTTTAATTTGTAATCATTTGCAAAAACATAATCGGGAACTTCGCCCGCCCTAGCCGTCACTTTTACTTCCTGAGCATGAATATTTCCGGCAACGGTAAGTTTTGAATCTGGATTTTTTGTACCAATACCTACATTCCCATTAGATTGAAAAGTCACTTTTATTGGATTAGCAATTCCATCCTCAGCGCCTCCAAACGAAAGAAATAGCTTACCTTCATCCATAGAAGTGTTGGGAACCCATGTAAATCCTGAATGTTGAATTCCATATCCAGCAAAGCTAAGCATAGCGGAAGGCTGACCGGACAAAGCTGAACCATTTCCAAAAAGAATATGTGCTTTACCAGGCCGATTAGCGGTTCTTAAAACAGCTAACCTTCCTGTTAAATCTACATTCCCATCTTGATCTGACATTAAAATCTTTCCCCACTCACTCCATTGGACATCTAAAGGATATGCATTTCGATAAAAAATACCACCATTATTAAAATTTAGCTGATGATTTTTATCTCCACTATTTTCATTATTTGCCCAAGGCGATATTGTTAAATTTGTAGAGTAAAAACCCGAACCAGGTACTCCTATAGTGCTTCTTGTTTTAAAATCAACTCTAAAATCCCTTGATGAAAAATTTGGCAGATCATTATTATCTCTAGTATCAAGAACAGACAAAGAGCTAGAAACTTGCGCGCTAACATTTATGTAAAAAAGCAAACAACAGATAGAAACACTTATTATTTTCATTGTTTTATTATATTTTTTAATTCCTGAACTGTATTTTCTAGCTGTTTCTGTTTAGCTGTCATTACTAAATTTTCTTTCTTCATTTCAATCATATAAAGCGTCATTTCTTCCATCTTCTTTAACAAACTCAAATTCATTTCTGCCAGCATCAAACCATTCTTCTCTATTTCTTTAGCTGATGGTATTTCCGGTAAATGGCTATTTTGTTTGATATACCTCTCCACTTCTTCTAATGATTTTAATTTGTAATCATTCGCAAAAACATAATCGGGAACTTCGCCCGCCCTAGCCGTTACTTTTACTTCCTGAGCATGAATATTTCCGGCAACGGTTAATTTTGAATCTGGCACTAATGTTCCAACTCCCACATTACCATTCGCAAGAATTGACATTTTTACATTATAGTTTGTTATTAAATGTAAAGGATGATTACTTTCTGTACCAACAAATCCACCACCACCATACCAATCATTATGCGAAAAAATACCCACCCTAGACAATCCATTTCTCGAAGTTGCCAGAATTTTAGAATTATCAACTCCTGCAACATCCAATACTCTATCCCAACCTTGTATATTGGAAGGAGTAGAAGTTCCAATTCCGACATTACCATTTACATTTATTGCCATTTTAACACTTGAATTTGTAGCGAAATTTATCCCCCCATGATTTCCTCCCGGATGATTATTCGTTATGTTAAGATCAAAATAACCCCCTAAACGATGCCCCGTACTACTATAACCTGAATTAACTTCAAAATCACAAGTGTTATGATAACCAAAACGCACTATACTACTTCCCCCTGAAGCATTCGCAAACCTTCCAAATGATGCAATAACTTCATTAGTATTTGTATTAAAAGAATTTGAAACCTGTAATCTAGATGTGGGATTTAAAACTCCAACACCTACATTCCCATTTTCAATTCTCATAACATCATTGCCTGTCCAATCACCAAAACGAATCCCCCCATGCCAATGCAAATCCAAACCGGATGATCCCGGAACAGCAAAAGTGTCAATTTTGTAATTAGCAGAATCTCCAAACCCCACTATAGGCAAACCCTGGCTATACAAAGACGAAGCTTCTAATAATACCAGCAACACCACAATCTTTTTTAAACTTAACAAACTCATACAAATTCTTTTATTTTCTATAATTCTTTTTTATTATAAATCATTCTCTCAAAGTGTCATCAGTAACAATAAAATATCATTCAAAATTTTTTCATGATAGAATTACGAAAAGAATGAGATAACAAAAAACAACCATCTCCTTAATTAAAATTCAATTCTAAGCCCTATTTGATTAGTACTTGCTACTAAAGTCGTTTTGGAAACCGATTTATGGTTTTTTACCAAACCGTCATTGTATTTCGCAATGGCGGATTTGATTTTTTTGGGATATCCAATTTTAATAGGAATGGAAGCGATAATCATCGCACCTCCAATAATCGCGGCTGTAAAACTGGTACGCTCAGATTTAATCGAAGGATTATATCCGTTTCCGGGATAAGACACCGTAGTATTATCCTGAGTTAAACCCACTATTAAATTAGCGACCACAAGACCTGTACCTCCATAGAGGAACACATTCCCCCACGTTTTTTTGTTACGCCCGGCATTATAAAGTGACAATGCTTCCGGATTATTATCCATAAAGGCACGAACCACACTGGATGAAAGTTTTTTGTTTTCAGTATCGTTGTAAATGACTCCCCCACTTTTATAGCTAAGTTGTTGCGAGAATGATACCTGAAACAACATCAAGAATAGACTTACAATAATTACTTTCATTATTTTAACATTTATATAAAAATCTTTGTAACTCTGAAGTCGAGAGACTTCGGGAAGCAGAGTTATACTTTAACATCCAAAAACATATTCTGTCTATTGATTAATCAAAGGATAAAATACTTTTTCGATCCTTATCTCAACATTCTTAAAATTATCCTTTAAAATTTTATCAATTTTATTAGAACATAAAGAAGTAATTATAAAACTAGATCCATCTAAAAGTTCAATTTTTGCATAGTAGTAATTACTGAAAGCCAATGTTCCATTGACAGTACCTTTCGAGCCATTCATAAAAAATATAATTTCACGAATTTCTTCAGAGGTGTACTTTAACGTTTCTAAACTGTTTTTATTAATTATTATATTACTTTCTAGAATAAAAACATTGTCGAAATTTTCCTTCAAGTAGTTAATGTGAAGTAATAATACTGGAAAAAAAAGAATACCAAATAAGAAATTAATACAAAATATTCCCATTTTAATTCTGTTAGATTTATAAGAAACACCAAAATTAAAAACAGTATTGACATAACAATCAAATCAATAAGCATTTTTAGCTGGTTGAAAAAAGTCACTTTTATTTCCATAATCTTTACTTAATTTTATCTAACAAAATTACCGCTATTTAAAGCGTTAAAAAAATGATTAAAACTTCCTTGAATTTGTGGAGCAACTACATCATAAGAATATTCCATTCCTTGAAAACCTGCACCAACAACTATTCCTGCTAAAACGCCATAAGGTCCAGCAAAAGAACCTCCAACTCCCCAGGATGAAACTGCCGTTCCAACTCCCCATGAAGCCGCTGTGCCAGTCATTCGATAAACATATTTCCCTATAGAAATCCCGCCTTTTTTTTCATTTTTATTAACTTTTATTGTATGATCGATGATTTGAGCACCAGTAGAAATATTACCAGCATATCTTCCTATTCCGCTCATATAAGGAGCTGCTTTTCCTGCTGCCTCAAGACCCGAAGTAATTATCCATGCTGATGTCGCCACTTCGTTTGTTTTTACAGCTACTTTTTCAAAATCAACAGGTTTTAGATAAATGGAATAATCACTTGTTATATTATATTTTGTATTTGAATAGTTAGTTCCTGGATAAGCCCCAGTCAAACTAGCATTATTTAAACTCACATAACTACTCATATTAGGCGGTGGTCCAGATTTTTTACTACCCCCAAATATATTTTTTAAGCTAATCTTACTTTTCCACCACTGGCTGATTCCATCCCCGTTAATATTTCTCTTAAACCAGTCTTTAATGCCTAAAGAATCCCAATTATTCGCTAAACCTTTTATTGCATTCCCAATAAAAGTCTGTTCAGTTGGACTAGGTCCACAATCTATACAATCTTTACCTGGTCCCTGAGTCACATTACCACTTGGATCTGTGTACAATAGAGGATTATTTAACACATATCCGTATTGGTTATAATTTTGTGTACTGGTAGGATCCTGAATATAATTATCCACCTGTAGGAATCTATGAAGCATTGGATCGTATAATCTTGCATTCATATTAATCAATCCAACACTCTGCAGATGCTCATGTCCTGTATATCCTCTGTCCAAAGCTGTCAAACCGCTAAGCGTATTACCAACGCCATCCTGAACTTTTATGATACTACCCCAGGCATCAAACAATCGTTTTTCGACCACTGTTGCATTAGCATCTGTTATGGCTAAAATAGTACCTTGATAATCTCTATGTAAATATAAATAACTTAACCCATTACCTCCGTTGCTTTTAGCAACGATTGGGGCTGTATAACCATCGCCGCCAATATAAGTAACAAATTCAATCGCCCCAGTTACAATATTCTCTTTAATTTCCATAGTACCGTCAGCAGAATAATGTTTACGCCAAGGTCTTAGCAATTTATCATCGAGACTACCATAATACATTGTACTTCTTTGATTATTGTCGTTGTAGGTAAAACTTATTTTATCAATTCCAGTTTCCTCAATTTGAATTGGACTCTTAAAAGCATTATAAGTTACAATCAATTTTCTTTCACTTGTACCTGCAACACCTTCTCTGCCCGAATAGTACGCTGCCGCTTCATTGGTAAGTGTAATTGCATTATTCTGATATGGCTTATTTTTATCATCATAACTATAAACACCGACACTATTGTTCGTTATCTTCCCTGAAGGATCATAATTTTGTGTTTCCTCAATACCTAATCTGTTTGTGAACTTTTTTAATCTGTCAATTTCATCATACTTAAAAGTTTCTGTATAATTACCAAAAGCACTATTAATCCTACTATCTAAATTATCAGTTTTTTTATCAAATTCAGTAGTAAGCGTCAATATATTCTGAACCGGATTTGTAGTTTTATCGTATTTTATTTTAAACAAATACCCATCATTATTGTACTCGTTTGTCATTTTTATTCCATTACCAGCTACGCTTTCCAGTATCTGTCCTTTAGCATTTACCTCATTAGTCTGCCAAAGCACTTTGTTATTCGCATTATCCAAAATCTGATATAAATATCCATTCTTGTAGACATTCTTAGTTACAACCTTACTTTCTTTATTACCAATTTTTGCTGTCTTTGTTTCCGTATCAATTCTTCCTAAGCCATCATAAGTAAATAACTTTGTGAATTTAGTTACATTAAATTTTTCTTCAGTAATAGTAGTTACTCTCTTAAATAAATCATCATATTCTATTCTTGTTAGAGTTCTATTAATACCCGTAGGTTCTTTTTCATCGACATAATCTATCGTCAAAGGTAACTGAGTAGTTGAATCATAAGTGTAATTTGCTATGCTTTTAGTTTCTGGACCTACAATTCTCTTCTCAATCACTTTACCATAATCGTCACGTTTTATACTTATAATGACATTTCCATTTTGACTTATCTCTGACGTAAGCTCTCCAAAATCATTATAGTTATAAACAAAAGTTCCTGCAGATGGATCAATTAGTTTCGTTTTACGCCCCCAACCATCTTGTTCTATATTTATATTTACTCCATTATAACTGGTTTGCTTTAAGCTCCCATCTGCAAAATAACTGTACTTAATATCACCTCCAGTCGTTTCATTTACATTTTTTATCGTTCCGATAGCACTACTTGTAAAAGCTTTACTTCTTTGCCCATCAGTAAAAGTGGATATTAACCCATCGTAATTTTTTGAAGTGGTTCTTTTATTGAACATTATTTTGTCCGTTTCCCTCCCATACACATCAAACTTGACTTCATTCCACTGCGAAGGAGCTGCACCAAAATAAGGTTCACTTGTTTTATAATTTCTATCGTAAATATCGTACAAATACGAAACATAAGAAAGCGCCCCGTTAATATCTTTTACACCTGTTTTTACTTTTCTGCCCAGGTCATCAAACACTTCTTCCATCACACTTCCTTCAGAAGCATCCGTTGTAGTTATTATTGCCTTTTCTGCATTTTTTGTATAAGCAGTCGAAATCGTTTTGTTTAATTTTTCATCCTTTGCCGTTAATCTTTTAAACCATGAATCATACGTATATGAAGTTGATGCAAAAGGACTCGTTTCGGATTTTAATGTCCCATCAGGATAATATACAAATGATGTTGAAAGTCTATCTGAATTTGTAAATTTTGTCAACAATCTTCCCGATGGATCATATTCATAATTAACTTCTCTAGGCGTAACACCAGTTGCTGTTATTATCTTTTTTTTGATATTTCCAAAAAGATCATACTCATTATTTTCTGTAATATAATTAGTACTTGTTCCTCTTGTTGTTTTTTCCTTAAGAAGACCTCTAGTATCATAAACATATTTTTCTTCAGAAGTTATCGTACTTCCAGTTATAGAAACACTTTCAGACTTATTTTCTGGCCTTCCAATTATATATGGTACAGTCAATGGGCTATTATAGCCTACGTTTGAAACTGTTGTCTGGACTGTAGCAATACCTTCTTTTATTATATTTGTTGATTTAACAACATTATCATAATCATCGTACTCTATATAATTTTCAGTGTTTATATTATTAAGCGTATTAAATTGCTTTGTCCTTGTATTCTTTAATCTAAAAACCTTATTTGGCAAAAGACTACTATCATAACTCAAAATTGATTTTACTATAAAGTCTTGAGGAGTATTTGGAGAGTCGTTTGCGCTCTCATTTATTTTAGCAGAAAATGTACTACCAGCATTTATTATCGTTTTGGGTTTTAATGTAATGCTTTCTGTAGCTACCAAATTATCAGATCCGCTTACAATATAATCTGCATCTTGTCCCTTAACAATATTTTTGACAGTTTGAGTAATAGGCAGAGTTATTAAAGGCTCTCTAAATCCTTCTACAAAATAATTTTGAATATTAGCACCTCTTAAATCAATATCGTTTTTTATAATATTTGAAAACATGGTGGTATTATCATTATACCAATCGGTTTGCACGGCTGAACGAAATCCAATAAATCCCAGCCCCTCCATATTAGATACAGCACCATAATAAGCAAATAATCTTTTTTTATAATTATCCTTACTTTGTTTTTCTAATTTTGAAACGATATAAAAATCAGGATCAATAAGAATATCCAAATTAGGATAAACTGCGATATCTAAACTTGGTTTGTAAATTGGTGTATTCTGATATGTATTTGCAAACTGTGTATTTAATGGAGTATAAGAAATTGATTCCTGTACTCCATTACCATCTGTTATATTAGTTATTAAAGATCGCTTTTTAAAATCAGTCCCAGAATTAAAAAAATGTATACTTTTTTGGTTAAAAAATGCTATTTCAAGTGTCGAGTTTGCTTTGTTTCCAACACTATTAATCTTATTTATTGATTGCGGCAAATATACGGGCAGAGCATAAATGTCAATATCAGATTTCGGACCTGTAGAAACAACTTGGGCATCGATGGTAAAATCACCATTCGAGTTTCTGTAAGGTAGAATTGAAATATAGCCCGTATTATTTTGAACAAAATTCAACGTTTTTATCAAATCAGTTCTGCCATCATTATCATAATCTGTTGCGATGTAATTATAAGTTGTATTAGAATCATTTTGAGTAAATACAGGGACATATGTTTTCTCCTCTTTTATCATTGTAGTTCCAGTAGCAGTATATTTATACCATTGTGAAGAACCATACGCCTTTGGAATCATGATATCTGATTTTCCATCTGCATTATAATCTCCAATTAAAATAGGTAAAGCAGGCACAATAGCATTATCCAATGAAGAACTTTGAAATAAGACAATAAGTTTTTTATCCTTGTCCACGGAATAAATAGTCAAAACGCCATTGTTAAAAACATAAATATCTGATTTACCATCACCATTAAAATCTCCAACCTCGATTTTTGATGTTTTAGATAAAGCAATATTTAGTTCGCCTGAATATGTTAGAAAATCAGAAGTTTTCGTTCTTGTCAAATCAATAAAATAAACGCTTTTAGAAACAATTTCTTCATCTACAGATTTACAACCTGCAAAAGTTCTTGGCCCACATTTTACTGAAGCGACAGGTGTATCAATAGCTAAAATCTCCGTTAATCCATCGCCATTAAAATCTCCTGAAATAATCTTTTTAGGAAAAACTGTCAATTTTGGAAACATCTCTCTACAATCTGAGCAATAGCTGTAAACAACAACTTGAGGAAAGCTAACAACTCTGCTATATTGATCAGATACGGTCGGGGTGCTCAAGATTTTTCTCATACCATATACTGTAAAAGTATAATCCGCATCTGTCTTTTTTGCTACTACCCAACCCTGTGGCAAAACTTTATTTTCTGCGCTTAAAAATGTTGCAGGAACAATATCTTCAAACACACCTACTTTATGTTCTAATCCCAAATTAATCCCCGATTCTATTCCTGCGTACAACCAATACTTAGTTTTAGCTTCATCACCCAATGTTGGATAAACCAAACAATCCATTTTACCATCAGCATCAAAATCACCGGAAACAGCACCAGCATTTAAGGATTTTACATTCCCAATATCCAACAAAGTCGGTATGTTAAGATATTTTATTTGCTCAGAGGCCATATTATAATCAAAAACTGTTGGGTTGTAACTTTTTGTTCCATCACCACTGGTTTCTATAATTTTATTTATAAGATCCACATTCAAATATGAAAACCCATAATTTCGAAAACCTAATCCATTGCTAGAGACTTTTATCTCTTTCAACCTTTTTGATCTTATTACATTCATTCCTCCAACATAAAAATTATCCGGAACATCACGATCTGCATAAACAAACTTGACTTCATTTGGCTGATTCCCGTTGACAATCCCTCCATATTTTATAGTATCAACATATAAAGTATCATTTAACAATATGTAGCTATAATTAATACGAACCCCTTGAACGTTTTCAAAATACAAAATAGACCATTCCATAATTGATCTCGAATCTGTCGAATTGCCGTAATAAGCTTTTGATCCATCCGGATACTCAATAAGAAAATAAGCGGGTCCATAATTTGCTCCACCAGGATGTACCCCATATGACGTTATTTTAAGATTTGAAAAATATTCCGTTTCATAAACAGTACCATTTGCTCCATATCCCAAATTACTTCCATTTTTAACAATCAAACGTTGTCCATCTAACGCAAAACGATCCAAAGCATCAAAATCAACAGGATCTATTACACCATCATGAAATTTTGTAGAGGGTATTCTTGTTATTCTAGAAGTCCCCATAATATCCCAGCCACGAGCTGCGTTACCACTTAATCCTCTTTGACTGTTATAATTTAAACTTATTTGCGGCACGACTCCATTAATACCGGGAGGAACCACAATCGGAATTGTATAATTTGCTGCCCCGGATAAAGAAACAGATAATTCTCCTTCAGTGATTCCTACTTCTGTTGATGCCGTTTGTCCAAAAACAAATAAACCCATGAATGAAAATGCAAGGGCAAAATAAAACTTCTTCATGTAAAATTTATTGCTTGATAATTTTAATCGATTTCTCTCCTCCGTCTTTATAAAAAAGCAGAACAAGATAAACACCACCCGGGTAATTCTGAAAAGGAATATTTAAGCTATTCCTTCTTTCGTTTCCTCCGTAAGTCTGTAGTATCTGTCCCACGGTATTATATACCTGAACAGAAGTCACATAATTCTCCTCCCCTAACTGCCATTGCAAATAAAGTTCTTCTTTTACAGGATTAGGATAATAAGAGATCACATCTTCGGGGGAAAACTTTAACAAATCATCCTCAGTTAATGCCTCAATTTCTTTAACCTCTTCTGCCTTTTTAGCTGATTGAGAACAACCGGACAAACACAATTCTCTAAGAATTTGATTTCCTGCTGCATCATAATTAAAAGTAATTTTTTGCTGTGCAGTGGCCAATAAACAAAATTGAAGACCAATAAAAAGTAATAGTTTTTTCATAGAATCGCTTTTAACGAATTTTTTGCAAATATAGAACTGCAATCCCCCTCCTACAAAAAACAAGCAAAAAAAATGCGAGACCTAAGCCTCGCATTTCTAAACATTTATATGTTTTAGATAAATTTTTCTATTCTACTGTCACCGATTTTGCCAAATTACGAGGCTGATCAACATTACAACCTCTCATTACTGCGATGTAATACGAAAGCAATTGTAAAGGTATAGTCGTGATCAGTGGAGACAATGCATCTGAAGTCTCAGGGATCTCAATTACATAATCAGCTAATTCGCGAACCTGTGTATCACCTTTAGTAACTACAGCAATGATTTTACCGCTTCTGGATTTGATTTCCTGAATGTTACTTACAATTTTATCGTAATGCCCTTGCTTAGGCGCAATAACGATAACCGGCATGTGCTCATCAATCAAAGCGATTGGCCCGTGCTTCATTTCAGCAGCTGGGTAACCTTCAGCATGGATATAAGAGATCTCTTTTAATTTCAAAGCTCCTTCAAGCGCTACCGGAAAATTATAACCACGTCCTAAATACAAACAATTTGGCGCATCTTTAAATGCTGCTGCAATTTCTTTTGCTCGGTCGTTCGTTTCTAATGCTTCTGCTACTTTTTCAGGGATGATCTCTAACTCTTGTAAATAGGTATGGAAATCAGTATTTGATAACGTTCCTTTTGCTTTACCTAATCGCAATGCGATCATAGTTAAAACTGTAATTTGAGTTGTAAAGGCTTTAGTAGATGCTACTCCAATTTCAGGTCCTGCATGCGTATAAGCACCTGCGTGACTTTCTCTTGAAATAGAAGAACCTACGACATTACAAACTCCAAAAACAAACGCCCCGTTTTCTTTCGCCAACTTAATAGCCGCCATAGTATCTGCCGTTTCCCCTGATTGAGAAATTGCAATTACCACATCGTCTTTGTTTATAATTGGGTTACGGTATCTGAACTCTGATGCATATTCTACTTCAACGGGAATACGGGTAAATTCTTCAAAAATGTATTCAGCAACTAAACCAGCATGCCATGAAGTACCACAAGCAACGATTAAAATTCGTTTAGCATTTAAGAATTTCTCTAAATTATCTTCAACACCCGCCATTTGAACGATTCCTTCATTGGCATGAAGTCTTCCTCTGTACGTGTCTTTTATAACACTTGGCTGCTCGTAGATTTCTTTTAGCATGAAATGATCATAACCCCCTTTTTCAATTTGCTCCAAATTCATTTGAAGCTGCTGAATGTAAGGATCTACTAATGAATCATCTTTAATTTTTCTAACTTTAAGAGGTTTATGCAATCTAATGTTTGCCATTTCACCATCTTCAAGATAGATCGCATTTGAAGTGTACTCAATAAAAGGCGAAGCATCAGAAGCAATAAAATACTCTCCTTCTCCAACACCAATTGCCAATGGGCTACCCAATCTGGCAGCTACAATTTCATTTGGGTTCTTTTTATCAAAAACAGCAATTGCGTAAGCTCCTACTACCTGATTTAAAGCAATCTGAACTGCTTTACCCAATTTCAAACCTTCATTTTTCTGAACTTCTTCAATTAAGTTCACTAAAACTTCGGTATCTGTATCTGATTTAAAAGTATAACCTCTCTTTTTTAATTCTTCTTTTAGCGGTGCATAATTCTCAATAATTCCATTATGAATTATAACTAACTCTCCTGAATTAGAAAGATGCGGGTGTGAGTTTACATCATTTGGAACCCCGTGAGTTGCCCAACGTGTATGTCCAATTCCTATGCTTCCGGTTGCGTCTAAGTTCTCTTTGGCTTTAGCCTCAAGATCCGAAACCTTCCCTTTTGTTTTACAAAGTTTTATCCCTGATTCAGTGTCATACAACATAACACCGGCACTGTCATATCCTCTGTACTCGAGTCGCTTTAATCCTTTGACTACAATAGGATAAGCCTCTCGATGACCGATATATCCAACAATTCCACACATATATTAATTATTAATTTGGTTTCGTGTAGTAAACTTCAAGCTGTAATTTCTTCCCTGTTGGAATAGTTGCACTTGAAGTGCCTCCAAATAATACCGTCCCTAATGGACTAATAACGGAGGCTCTAGGCGCCTCTGAGATAACGTTGTTTTTTAGTTTTAATTTGTTAGAAGCTATTGTGCTTGCATCACCTGTCACCACCAAACCTAACTTTACGTTTTTCACAGTTGCATTCTTAATCATATTACGAATATGATTGGTTAATCTAATTTTATAGGTAGTACCTCTTTTGGTTGTAGGATCTATATTAATAATCCCACTATATATTGCCTTATTCAATAACGGATTCGATGAAGAAGTTCCATCAGAAACGTAATCTACAATAGGCACATTATCATCCAGATTATACAAATAAATTCGTTTAGGCTCATAAGTCCCTGTCATTTTATCTGAATCAATAGAAAAAACTAAATTAGCCTCATTCACCAACCACTTATTGGTTCTGATTTCATCTAATTTTGCTCCAAAACCATTCAATTCTAATACCGCTAAAGATCCCTGACCTCCTTTTAAATAAAGTCTGTCGTCTCCGGTCTTATTATTTGGATTTGCTATTGCACTGGCATAAGCAGGATCTTTTGATTCTTTAAGCAAACTTGCCGAAGCACCTGTAAGCTTAATAATTAAGGTCTTATCCTCTGTTGTAGCATCAGGGTCTGTTGTTATAGCCGTCTTAGCCTTGTACTTGATCGTAATTTTACCATTTGTTGCAAAATTCAGCAAAGCCATATTAGCCGGGCTACTACCTGAACGCTCTACTTTAAAATATAATCCTCTAAAATACTCCTGAAAAACATCGGCAGAGGCTAATTTTGCAGCCGGAGCTTTAAGAATTTTATCTAAAAAGAAAGCTTTATTCAAATTCAAGCGCATTTCAGGGGCAACTTTAGTACTCGTTTCTTTACCTGTTGTAGGATCTGTACTTACATCTGTGATCTCACTCGCATTGAAGAAAAATTCATCATTTTGTGCTATGTTAGGATCATCATTTAAAGGCTTCCCGGTAGCAACATAAGGTTTTTTAGATTTATCAAAATTGATATAATCCGCTACACCTGTATCTGTATCCATATCTGTATTATACAACTGTGCAAATTGAGCTCCTCCGTCAAAATAAGAACTACGCATTTGAACCCCTGACTCATAAACCCCTAATTTAATTTTACCATTAGACGCTCCGTAAATAGAATCCAGTACAAAAGTTCTGCTTCCGTCACTGTTTGCCGTTTTTACATGATTAAAGTAAGGTACACTAAGCACCACACTTACTATCTCCGGTGCATCACCAATAGTTGGTGCATACGTATCCAAACTAACCTGAGTCACAAAACTGGCAGCGGAACTACCAAAAACTGCATTATCATAAATACCTAAACCATAATTTACCGATCCGTTTGACTGAATTGGGGTTACTTCCTGATTATAAGCTAAAACTTCATATTTTTCAGATTCCAGACCAAAATGATCGTCTCCGATCAAACCATCACCAATCGCATTAAAATCTTTATCGCAAGAATATAAAAGGACAACTGTTGCAACTAATAGTATTTTCTTAACAAAAGAAGTATTGTACATGTGTAATAATAAAGTTTAAATTTAGAGACCCATTGTTTTATAGAAATTTGTATACGCTTCAGCGAATGCATCTTTCGTGGCGAAAGGTAAAAAAGGTTTTCCTGAAGATTCTATAAATTTTGTTAAACTTGGCGATACATGCTCAGAAGCTATAATTACAGCATCAGAATGCAATATACTGGCTTTTAGGATATTTTCGTAGTTAGGGGTTTCCAGATCAGCAACTGATTCATGCGGAACCCCGTCAAATTTTACTTTATTAATCATTTCCAAATCCAGATTTTCATCAAAAGATTGTCCGTAAACCGAGGTTACGATCTTAGTTTCAGAAAATAAAGCTTCATTTTTATAATAGTGCTTCATGTAAATAGGCAACATCGAAGCCAACCAACCGTGAACATGGATAATATCCGGAACCCAGTTTAGTTTTTTTACAGTTTCAACAACTCCTTTTGCAAAAAAGATAGCTCGTTCGTCATTATCAGGATACAAAACTCCGTCTTCATCGGCAAAAGTTGCTTTACGTTTAAAATATTCATCATTATCAATAAAGTAAACCTGAATTCTTTCTTTCGGAATGGAAGCAACCTTAATAATCAATGGCATATCTAAGTCATTCACTACCAAGTTCATTCCTGAAAGTCTAATTACTTCGTGTAACTGGTGTCTTCTCTCATTAATATTTCCATATCTTGGCATGAAAATTCTAATCTGACCTCCTTGATCGTTAATCATTTTCGGAACGTCATAAGACATTAAAGAAACCTCATTTTCAGCCAGATAAGGCACGACTTCAGATGATACATATAATATCCTCTTATCTTTCATAATAGTATTTTACTTAATTTTTGGTAATAAAAACGTTGCAAAATTACAAAATTTTATGCAGTTATTAACTAATATATTATGTTTGCAGTAAATTTTAATAATACTGCCATGCATATTTTCTACGGTAAAGTAGCTTTGATAGCCTATTTGAAAACTATCAAAACCGCAAATTCCACTATTGGATTTGTACCCACAATGGGAGCTTTACACCAAGGGCATCTGGCTTTAATGCAAAGATCACTGAAAGAAAATGACGATACCGTTGTGAGTATTTTTGTGAACCCAACTCAATTCAACAACCCCGAAGATCTCGAAAAATACCCACGTACTTTAGAAGAAGATGTGAAGAAAATGAGAGGTTTAAGCGACAAAATGATTCTATATGCTCCTAGCGTAGAAGATATTTATGAAGGACACACCGTTTCGGAAGCTTTTGATTTTGACGGTTTAGAAAATCAGATGGAAGGAAAATTCAGACCTGGTCATTTTAACGGAGTCGGAACCATCGTAAAACGTTTATTCGAAATCGTGACTCCTACCAATGCTTACTTTGGAGAAAAAGATTTTCAGCAGCTGCAGATTGTTAAAAAAATGGTCGAAAAAAATCATTTACCCGTAAATGTTGTGGGCTGTCCTATTTTTAGAGAAGACAATCAACTTGCCATGAGTTCCCGAAACGAACGCTTAACTGCTGAGGAACGCAAAGAAGCCGCTATAATATTTAAGATACTTACTGAAGCAAAAGAAATATTTCAGAAAGACACTCCTGAAGAAACGATTCAGTTTGTCGAAAATTCTTTCAAAGACAACGAAAGATTTGAACTCGAATATTTTGTCATTGCTGATGAATCCACATTATTACCTATAGAACACAAAGATAAAGACAAAAACTACCGTGCCTTTATAGCGGTATTTGTTAATTCTATCAGGTTGATTGACACCATTTCATTAAATTAATTTACCTTTGCACCATGCAAATTCAAGTTATAAAATCTAAAATTCATCGAGTTAAAGTAACCGGAGCTGATTTAAATTATATTGGCAGCATTACTATTGATGAAACTTTACTGGAAGCTTCAAACATCATTGAAGGCGAAAAAGTAGCAATTGTAAACATCAATAATGGCGAACGTTTTGAAACTTACGCAATCAAGGGAGAGAAAAATTCAGGAGAAATTACTCTGAACGGACCTGCCGCGAGAAAGGTTCAAAAAGACGACATTATCATTATCATCTCTTATGCTACCCTGGAGTTTGAAGAAGCTAAAACGTTCAAACCATGGATCATTTTCCCAAATGAAAACGATAATTCGTTAACCTAGTTTTTCCTTTTACACTTTATTCGACTTAGTTTGTTCAACTCCCAATTGACACAAACACTATTTTATTGGTTTAAATTCAATATTGACTTTAATAACAAAAGCGTCTTGCTGTTTTTAAAATTCCTACAATAATAAAAGAGCAAATAAAATGTTATATTGCTACATTATTTCAATACTTTTTAACTCACTGAAATGCCCAACTCATGAAAAAAGTTTACCTACTTATTACTTTAATTTCATTTTCTGTCTTTTCGCAGAAAAAATTCGACAACATTAAATCCGAAAAGCTCGGAGAAGAACGAAGAATAACCATTGGACTTCCGGAATCTTACGAAGCCAATCCTGATAAAAAATATCCTGTTTTATACCTACTGGATGGCGATTATTTATTCGATCCTTTTTCCGGCGCTGTAAGTTATGGCACGTATTGGGGAGACTTACCTGAAATGATCATTATTGGTGTCCATCAAAACAAAAATGACGAACGCGAAGATGATACTACTATTGATCAAAATACCGGATTGCCATTTGAAAAAGGAGCCAACTTTTTTGAGTTTGTGGGAGCTGAATTAGTTCCTTACATTGAGAAAAAATACCGTACCTCGCCTTTCAGGATTATTGCCGGTCATGATGTAACCGCCAGCTTCATCAATTTTTACCTTTACAAAGAGCAGCCTCTTTTTAATGCCTATATTGCTTTTAGTCCGGAACTGGCAAATAAAATGGAAATTAGAGTACCTGAGAAACTTGCCAAAATTACAGAACCTGTATTTTATTACCTTTCTGCAGCCGATGGTGACAATAAAAAACTCAAAGAACCTATCGAAAAATTAGACAGCAATATAAAAATTGCCAATAATCCGCTTGTAAGTTACAAATACGATTTATTCAAAGGCACCACTCACTATACTCAGGTTTTACATGCAATCCCTAGTGCCTTATATCAAATTTTTGATGTTTACAAGCCTATTAATTCCTTCGAATACAACAATAAAATTGCTGTTTTGGAAACGGGATATGCTGATTATTTAGAAAACAAATACAATACGATGTCTAAAGTTCTGGGAGTTCAGATTCCAGTGAGAATAAGTGATTTCAAAGTAATTGAAAATCTTATTTTAAAAAAGAACGCTTATGATGAATTAGGTAAAATGGCCGAAATTGGAAACGTAAACTATCCAAAAGCCATGCTGGGAGAATATGAATTAGGATTGATGTATGAAAAAATGGGAGATCCTAAAAGAGCTTCTAAAAAATACCAAAATGCTTCTCAAATGGAACCAATAGGTGATTTGAATAAAGATTTGATGTACGAGAAAATGGATCAGATGAATGCATTAGCAAAAACCACCAAATAATGTCAAAAGTTAAAACTTCCTTTTTTTGCCAAAACTGCGGAACTCAATATGCCAAATGGCAAGGGCAATGTAATGCCTGTAAAGAATGGAATACTATTGCTGAAGAAATTATCCAGAAGCAGGAAAAGGTAGCCTGGAAAAGCGAACCTACTTCAAACGGTAAAGCGCCGCGTCCTTTAAAAATTAACGAAATTGATTCGGCACAGGAAATTCGAATGAATACTACTGATGGTGAATTAAACCGTGTTTTGGGAGGCGGAATTGTCCCGGGATCCTTAACGCTTTTAGGAGGTGAGCCGGGGATTGGAAAAAGTACGCTTTTGCTACAAATTTCACTTAAATTACCGTACAAAACCTTATACGTTTCCGGAGAGGAAAGTCAGAAGCAAATCAAAATGCGCGCGGAGAGAATCACTCCTAACAGTGACAATTGCTACATTTTAACGGAAACTAAAACACAGAATATCTTCAAACAAATTGAAGCCATACAGCCTGAAATTGTAATTATCGATTCGATTCAGACTTTACATACCGATTATATTGAATCTACTGCAGGAAGTATTTCTCAAATCCGGGAAACCACTGCGGAACTCATCAAATTTGCAAAAGAAACTAATATTCCGGTTATCCTGATCGGACATATCACCAAAGACGGAAATATTGCCGGACCTAAGATCCTCGAACATATGGTCGATACGGTTTTACAGTTTGAAGGCGATCGCAATCATGTGTACCGAATTTTACGTTCGTTAAAAAACCGTTTTGGCTCCACTGCCGAACTTGGAATTTACGAAATGCTGGGCAGTGGTTTACGCGAAGTATCCAATCCTTCCGAAATTTTAATCTCCCATAAAGACGAAGAATTATCAGGAACAGCAATTGCGACCACACTTGAAGGCATGCGTCCTTTGATGATCGAAATACAATCCTTAGTTAGTACCGCAGTTTACGGAACTCCGCAACGAAGCACAACGGGTTACAATGCCAAAAGACTGAACATGATTCTGGCGGTTCTCGAAAAAAGAGCCGGATTTCGTTTAGGGGCCAAAGATGTCTTTTTAAATGTTACAGGTGGAATTTCTGTTGATGATCCTGCGATTGATTTAGCTGTTGTTGCTGCAATTTTATCTTCCAATGAAGACATTCCGGTAACCAAAGGATTCTGTTTTGCCGGAGAGGTTGGGCTTTCAGGTGAAATTCGTCCGGTAAATCGTGTTGACCAGCGTATTCAGGAAGCTGAAAAACTTGGATTCACCACTATCTTTGTATCCAAATACAATAAAATTGCGTTAAAAAATATAGGAATCAAAATTGAATTGGTGGCTAAAATCGAAGATGTGGCCAGTATTCTTTTTGGATAATTCGTTTTTTCGCCACGAACTACACTAATTAAACACGAACTTTTATTTAAATTTATAGCAAATTCAAATTTGTTCGTGTTAATCTAATTCGAGAAATCAGCGGCAAAAAAACTTTTCATTTTGCGAATAAGCGCAATTTTTATGAAATTAACTTTATGAAATTCCCAAAACAAAAAATATACAAAGGACTCCTAATACTTGCATCAGTATTGATAGTACTTTTTTTAGGATTTTACTTTTTTCGCGATTCACTTCTGAAGCAAGCTATCGCTAAAGTAACCCACAAAATGAATACGGAATACAACAGTACATTTTCTGTAAAATCAGCTTCATTTGACGGTTTGTCCGGTATAAAACTGACCAACGTGATTCTGGTTCCTAAAAATGCCGATACTCTTTGCCATATTCAAAAAATAGAAACCAGTATCAGTCTTGCCAATTTATTGATTGGTGATGTTCAAATTGGAACTTTAAAAGTCAACAACGGCTACATTCAACTGGTTAAAAAAGGAAGTATTCGCAATTTTGATGCTTTCTTAAAAAAAGACAAATCAGATTCAGACAAAAACGAAAAGCGAAAATACGCTTCCTTTGCTTATCGCATCATTTCGAAACTATTAAATCTGGTTCCGACCGATATGAAGCTTGAGAATTTAAATTTCAGAATCGACGACAATGGCAAAAAAACGTCTGTAGCTATTAACAAACTGATTTTAGACAACAAACAGCTCGAAACCAACCTTCATGTTCAAAGCAAAGATTTTGATCAGCGCTGGAACATCAAAGGCTTTGCCGATCCGAGAAATAAAAAAGCTGACATTCGTTTTTTTAACCTGGATACCGGAGCAATTCGTGTTCCGTACTTAGACGAACGCTACAACTTAAAAGCGAGCTTTGATTCAATTCGCCTGAATGTTCAGAATATTGAAAAAGATGGCAGCGAATTACATCTTGACGGCTATACGTCTATTACTAATTTAAAAATCAATCATCCGAAAATTGCCAGCAAAGATGTTGTGATCAAAAATGCCCGTTTTGATTATCGTTTCTTACTGGGAGATAGTTTTATTTCGATCGACAGCACTTCGACCATGCAGTTGAATAAAATCAAACTGCATCCTTATGTTTCTTATGACACTGAGAAGGATACCGTTTATACTTTAAAAGTAAACATTCCGAAAATGCAGGCACAAGATTTTATTGTTTCTCTGCCGGAAGGTTTGTTTACCCATTTTGAAGGGATGGAAGCTGCCGGAAGTTTTGACTACAAGCTCGATTTTAAATTCAATAAAAACAAACCGAATGCTTTGGTTTTTGATAGTAAACTCAACAAAGAAGGTTTGAAAATCACGAAATACGGCGAAGCAGATCTTAACAAGCTGAATGGAGAGTTTGTTTATCGCGCTATTATTCAGAATGTGCTGCAACGCCCGGTTTTGGTTGGAAATGCAAACCCTAATTATACGCCTTTAGATCAAATTTCACCTTATTTACGAAAATGTGTTCTGACGACTGAGGATCCGTCGTTCTTTTCGCATCGTGGTTTTATCAATGAAGCTTTTAAACAATCCATCTTAAAAAACATCAGAACCAAAAAATTCTCACGCGGTGCAAGTACCATTAGCATGCAGCTGATTAAAAATGTTTTCCTGACCAGAGAAAAAACGCTTTCACGCAAACTTGAAGAAATTTTACTGGTTTACATTTTAGAGAACAATCGCGTTGTAAGCAAAGAAAGAATGCTGGAAGTTTATTTCAACATTATCGAATGGGGACCTAATGTGTACGGGATTGGGGAAGCAAGTCATTTTTACTTCCAGAAAAGCCCCGCTAATTTGAATGTTGATGAATGTCTGTACTTAGCGACAATTATTCCGAAACCCCGAAAATTCATGTATCAATTTAATGATCAAGGCAATTTAAGGGATTATGCATTGAAAAATCAAAAATTCCTGAAGAATTTAATGTTCCGAAGAGGTTTGTTGGTTCCTGAAGATACGCTTGGACAATTACCCGTTTACATTTCGGGAAATGCGCGTTCGCTGATAAGAATTAAAGCTCCAGATTCTACAGCGGTAAAGAATGATTCTTTAGCGATTGAAGACGAATTTGACCTGTAAAACACGGATTTCACGGATTGGCACTAATTTTAGGCTTGAAATCGCTTATCCTCTACATAAAAATTCCACAAACTAACACGAGTTCAATCCGTGTTAATTTGTGGAATTTGTGTTTAATTTAGTAGTACTAATTAAGGAGCCGGATCAGGAATTATGGCCTGAACAGCATTAATTTCGGCTATAATTTCTTCTGACAACACTACATCGATCGTATCAATATTTTCTTTTAGCTGCTCCATAGTTGTGGCACCAATAATAGCGCTTGTTAAAAATGGCTGCTGTAACACAAATCCCATCGCTAATTGAGTTAAGGTTAAACCATGTTTAATCGCGATTTCCTGATATAACTTTGTGGCCTGTGTACTTTGTGCACTGTTGTAACGTGTATATTGCGGAAAAAGATTAATTCTGGCATTTGGATGCGCTTCTCCGGTTAAAAATTTACCCGTCAAAACTCCAAAGGCTAAAGGAGAATAAGCCAACAATCCCACATTTTCATACTTTGAAACTTCGGCAGAACCTACTTCAAAAAGACGATTCAGCAAACTGTACGGATTTTGAACTGTTTTAATTCTTGGAAGGTTCTGGTATTTGCTTTCTTCTAAAAAGCGCATCATTCCCCAGGCATTTTCATTCGAAACTCCAATATGTTTTATTTTACCTTCTTTAATTAAGCCGTCAAATGTTTCTAGTACTTCTCTGAAGTTGTCTTCCCAAACATCGTCGTGACCGTTAAAAGCACGTTGTCCAAAACAATTGGTTTTTCGCTCCGGCCAATGCATCTGATACAAATCGATATAATCGGTTTGCAGACGTCTTAAACTGTTCTCTAAAGCATATTTGATGCTCGCTGGTGAGAAATCACCTTTTTCCCGCATGTACGTGAACGCAGGATTCGGACCAGCAATTTTGGTAGCCAATACCACTTTGTCACGATTTCCCGATTTCTTAAACCAGGTTCCTATAATTTTCTCTGTACTTCCGTAAGTTTCTTCACGTGCGGGAACGGAATACATTTCGGCTGTGTCAAAAAAATTAACGCCTCTCTCCAATGCGTAATCCATTTGCTGATGCCCTTCGGCTTCTGTATTCTGTTGCCCGAAAGTCATCGTTCCGAGATTTATTTTACTAACTTTTATGTCGGTATGGGGTAAAGTGGTGTATTTCATTTCTTCTTAAGGCTCTAAGTTACTAAGGAGCTGAGTTGCTAAGATTTTAAGCTTTCAGCATCCAACTATTAAAACTCAAAGATACGAAGCGATTCTTCAAATGAAAATCTCTCAAAAGTTAAAAAAAAGATAAGGTTGGATTTTACCTTTTGCCACCTGCAACACCCCAATTGTTACAAGTCATAAACCAGACATTCCTTTTAAAAGAATGTATAAGAATAGTCTCTATAAATTTACTTGCTCGCAGCAACATACAGTTGCTCTGAACAACAATTGTCTTATAAATTTTTAACCCCTTAAACCCCAAACAAAATGAAAAAAATTATTCTGGGAATTCTGACCTTCTCGGTTTTTGCCTGTTCAACTGAAGAAAACACTAAAACACCTCCAGAACAAGTAAAAGAAGAAGTAAAAGAAGAAATAAAACAAGATCCGGTAGTATCAGTACCACCTAAGTATTGTGAATCGGCAGGGATTATAACCAGTGAAGAGCGATTAGACAAAGTCGTTTTTGGCAGTATCAACAATGCTTCAACAGGCAAAGGAGGTTATGAAGATTTCACTAACATATCTGGCAATTTCGCATTAGGTTCAAGCAATACTATTTCACTTACACCTGGTCTTTACAGTCAATATGGAAAAGATGGCTTTGGCGTACAATTTTTTGTCTACATCGATTACAATCAAGATGGCGATTTCACTGATCCGGGAGAAACAGTCTGGAAAAGTAAACAAGGTACCGATCCGGTAAACGGAACAATTACCATCCCTTCCACAGCATCGCTAGGTTCTACCAGAATGAGGATTGAGATGAGAAGTATATTATCTCTGCCCGGTACACCTGTTACCGACCCACCTTTTGGAACCGGTTGTGGAACTTTTCAGTATGGACAGGTCGAAGATTATGCCGTAAACATTAAAACTAAATTGTAAACAATTAAAAAAGGTTCAAAGTAAAACTTTGAACCTTTTTTTTTAAAATCTTAGAGACTTAGCCCCTTAGAACCTTAGCATCTTAATTTATACTATTAAGCATCTCCGCAATCTCGTCCAATCTTGGTGTTAAAATGATCTCGATACGACGGTTTTTTGCTTTTCCTTCCGGAGTAGCATTGCTTGCCAGAGGAGAAAATTCGCTGCGGCCTGCTGCCGTTAATTTTTGCTTATTGATTTTAGTATTTTCACTTAGAATGTTCACAATGGCAGTGGCTCTTTTGGTAGACAAATCCCAGTTGTTGGCAATCGGTCCTGAACCTGCGTAAGGATCATCATCAGTATGTCCTTCAATTAAAACCGAAAGATCGGGATTATCCCCTAACACTTTTCCAAGCTCCACTACAGCTTTTCTACCTTCGGTACCAACGGCCCAGCTACCTGAATTAAAGAGCAGTTTGTTTTCCATCGAAACATATACTTTTCCGTTTTTCTGTTCTACCGTCAGCCCTTTGCCTTCAAAACCGTTTAATGCTTTCGACAGTGTCTCTTTCAATTTACGCATTGCTTCTTCTTTCGCGGCAATCATTGCTTCTAGTTCGTTCAGACGATTTGCTGTTTTATCCAAACGAGCCTGTTCATCGGCCAATTTTTTAGATTTCGCTTCCAGTTGTGCCAAAAGTTCACGGTTTTTAGCCATATTACTTTCTAAAGCATCGTTGCTGTTTTTCTCTAAGGCATTATACGAATCCTGAAGTACTTTGTATTTTTTCTGTTGAGCAGCCAGATCTGCTTTTTGTTTTTCAAGATCCGTTTTAGTTGCATTTAGATCTTTTGTTAAAGCGTCACGATCCAGTTCTAACTGATTTTTTGATTTTTGTAAACTCTCATTTTCATCCGTAATAGATCGATTTTCTTTTTTCAGATCCGAATATTTGGTTTCAAGATCGTTGTAAATTTTCTTGGATACACATGAGGTCATAGACATTGCTACAACCAGTAATCCGACAGAGGCCTTTTTAATCATTTTTTGTTTTATTTGGAGGGTATTAATAATCGTATAATGTAAAAACTCTATACCAATGACAATGTCAATGTTTAAATTTAAACGGTAATTCATTCAACAATAACAATACCACTTTTACTCTATTTCGACTAAAACAGGACAATGGTCTGAATGAACGGCATCCGGAAGAATTACTGCTCTTTTTAACCTATGCTCCATAACATTACTCACCAGATTGTAATCGATACGCCAGCCTTTGTTGTTTCCTCGGGCTCCTGCACGGTAACTCCACCAGGAATAATGATGCGGTTCTTTATTAAAATGACGGAAACTGTCAATAAAACCTGATTTCATGAATGCGTCAAGCCAGGCACGTTCTGCAGGTAAAAATCCTGAAACCGTTTTATTTCGAACCGGATCGTGAATATCAATCGCTTCATGACAAATGTTGTAATCACCACAAATAATCAAATTCGGAATCATTAATTTTAATTCGTTAATATAAGTTTGAAAATCGTCCATAAACATAAATTTATGATCCAGTCTTTCAATATTAGTTCCTGAAGGCAGGTACAAACTCATTACAGAACAATCATCAAAATCGGCACGAAGGTTACGCCCTTCAAAATCCATATGCTGAATTCCGGTTCCGTAAACCACATTATTAGGTTTTGTTTTAGACAGGATAGCAACGCCACTATATCCTTTTTTAGTTGCCGGATAATAATATTGATAGGGATAACCGGCAGCGGTGATATCCTCAACCGGAATTTGCTCTTCTGTAGCTTTTATTTCCTGAAGACAAATCACATCTGGATTAGCTTGTTGCAGCCATTCAATAAAACCTTTGGTTATTGCGGCACGTATTCCGTTTACATTATAAGAAATAATTTTCATCAGTGTTTTTTTTAGGATTTCAAATGTAATAAAAAAGTGGAAAGTTTGCATTTGAAACAGCGAAAAGTAGAGTTTTTTGTTATCTTTGTTCGCTGCTCTTAATAAATTAAAAATAGTACATGGGTTTAGTTACCGCGAAAGAAGTTGCAAAAGCGATAAATGTTGATAAGTACGGAGTTTTGGGTACTTTTTCGGGCTGGCTTCTTATGAAAGTCCTTAAAATATCTACTCTAATAAAATTTACGATCACAATAAACATTTAGAGGATGTTGCATTTCTAAACGGGATTTTGGATGAGATGGAAATCAAATTTGAAATTCCCGAAGAAGATTTAAAACGTTTACCGAAAGATGGTGCTTATATTACCATTTCAAATCACCCTCTTGGGGGAATTGATGGTATTTTACTTTTAAAATTAATGCTTGAAAGAGAGCCTAATTTTAAAATCATTGCCAACTTTTTACTACATAGAATTGTTCCGCTTAAAAAATACATCATGCCTGTTAATCCTTTTGAAAATCATAAGGATGCCAAATCAAGTGTGGTGGGGATTAAAGAAACCTTACGCCATTTAAGTGACGGGAAACCGTTGGGAATTTTCCCTGCCGGGGAAGTTTCGACTTACAAGGATGGAAAATTAGTCGTGGATAAACCTTGGGAAGAAGGTGCTTTGAAGTTAATCCGAAAAGCCAAAGTCCCGGTAATCCCTATTTATTTCCATGCCAAAAACAGTAAGTTGTTTTATTGGCTATCTAAGATTGACGATACTTTACGTACAGCAAAATTACCTTCGGAGCTGCTTACGCAAAAAGACCGTGTGATTAAAGTTCGTATCGGAAAACCAATCTCGGTGAACGAACAAAATGAAATCGAATCATTTGAAGAATATTCAGAATTTTTAAGAAAGAAAACCTATATGCTGGCTAATCCTTTTGAGAAAGACAGCAAATTGTTAGACACCGCAAGCTTAAAGATTCCGAAAGCACCTAAAAAAATTGCAACTCCGGCAAATGAGTCAAAAATGATTGACGAGGTTTGTGCGTTAAGAAACAGTGACTGCAGGTTGTTGCAGAGTAAAAACTACGAAGTATTTTTTGCTCGTGCAAAATCAATTCCGAATATTTTACATGAAATTGGTCGTTTACGTGAAATTACTTTCCGTGAAGTGGGTGAAGGAACCAACGAATCTATTGACTTAGACGAATACGACCAGTATTATCACCATATGTTTTTGTGGGATGATGACACCAAAAAAATAGCTGGTGCTTATCGCATGGGATTAGGTTCTGAAATCTATCCAAAACATGGTATTGAAGGTTTTTATCTGACTGATCTTTTCAGGTTTGAACCGGAATTGCATGATATGATGCATAAATCAATCGAAATGGGACGTGCTTTTATCATCAAAGAATATCAACAAAAACCAATGCCTTTGTTCTTGTTGTGGAAAGGAATTATTCATACCACCTTACGTTATCCGGAACATAAATATTTGCTTGGTGGTGTAAGTATCAGCAATCAGTTTTCTGACTTCTCTAAATCGTTAATGATTGAGTTCATGAAGTCTAACTATTACGATCCGTATATCGCACAGTATATTCACCCTAAGAAGGCTTATAAAGTAAAACTTAAAGATGCTGATAAAGATTTTATCTTTGACGAAGCCGAGTCTGACTTGAACAAGTTCGATAAGATTATTGATGAACTGGAACCAGGAAATTTACGTTTACCTGTTTTGATCAAAAAATACATCAAGCAAAATGCCCGTGTAGTCGCCTTTAATGTTGATCCCTTGTTCAATAATGCCGTAGACGGTTTAATGTACATTAGAATAGCAGATATTCCTGAAAGTACCATGAAACCTGTTATTGAAGAATTTCAGATAGAATTAGAACGCAAATTATCGGAGAAAGAAGATTAATTGCATCATCATACAAACAAAAAATCCCATCTTAAAATGGGATTTTTTTATGCTTTAAAACGACTTAAAACCAGCCTTTCTGTCCAACCTGATAGGTTTGATAAAACTCTTCATCTGATCTGGTGAGATAAATTATTCCTTCGATCACACCTATTATACCTCCTATTCCGAAAATAAATCCGAGAATAAGCTGAATAACGCCTTCTTTATTGTATCCTAAATAAAACTTATGAATACCCAGCGCACCTAATAAAATTGCCAGGATTCCCGCAACTACTTTTTTATTCTCCTCCCGATGAACCGGAGGATTGTTCCAATGTTCTGTTTTACTGTTTTCCATTTTTATAGTGATTTTTAGTTATTCTAAATTCAACGTTATGTGGATGGAATCCTTAGACTTAAAACCAGATAGACTGATGCAAAATATCATCAAAAGAGCTTTCTCTGATAAATAGAACCAATCGTATCAAATGATAAAAGCCTAAAAAATAAGCCATGTTGTAAGCTAATTTTCTATTGTACAGTAGCCCTGAAAAATATTCTTTTTTAGTAATAATTTCAGTAGTCAGTATAATTATAGTGAGCCAGCAAAATACAATTACAAACGGGCCCAGAATATGGTAACTAAGCGATTTGTAGATGTCGCCTTCGTAAAAATAAACTAATGACTTGGTAATTCCGCAACCCGGACAAGGGAAACCGGTTACCATTTTAAAAGGACAAAACGACTGATCTGTCTCCAGATGGTCGTTATGGTTGTCGAGCATTAAAAAAAACGGAATTATCAGTGTAATTGCTGCACCGATAATTCCGTAAATTTTACGTTTTATTCTACTATTATTTGTATAATCTGTTGATATCACCTTGTACAATCATTGCTGCTGCCATAGGAAAAAAGAACCCTAAAACAATTAATAAAGTTGACTGGTCTTTTTGAAGCTCTCCAGTTCTTTGATAAACTTTTGGCAACGCTTCTTTACCAGCTAAATAATAAAAATAAATATTTACCGGCATACAGCATCCTGCAAAGATTGCAACTGGCTGAGAGATAACCTCTTTTCCTGCTACGGCATTAAAAACCTCAGATACTTTAATATTCCAATAAATCAAGTACAATCCGCAAGTTAAAAAACTAAAAAGCAACACCATTATTGGATCTACTTTGAATACCGGAATTTGGTCATTAAAATTATTTGACGTTTCTTTAAAATCGTTTTCCATTTTTTACTAGTTAAAATTAATTGGTTATGTCCTACTCTTGGGATTTTCGGTTACTCCTTATTTAGAAACAATATTATTAAAAAATAACTTTAAAAACTAATTATAACCCAAAAACTCTACAGAAAAAACTCGTTATTTAATTGTAAAAAGGAAGTTAAATTTGAATCTCACTCTATAAAACTAGGTATGAAAGACCGCTTTAATCTTGTCAGCTATCACCTGAGCCAGTCGTTCATGACTTTCAAATGTCCAACCGGCAATATGGGGTGTCAGTAAAACATTTTTAGACTCCATTAAATATCGCAAGGCTTCCGGTGTACTTTCTTCCTGAAACAAGGTTTCGAAAGATAATTTCTCATACTCCAAAACATCAAGGCCCGCGCCTAAAACCTTTTTAGTTTTCATCGCCTCTACTAAATCTGCTGTGACAATGTTTTTACCGCGTGAGGTATTTATAATCCAAAAGGGTTTTGAAAAAGCATTTATAAAACTTTGATCCACCATTTTATCCGTTTCAGGAGTCCACGGAAGATGAAGACTCAGAACATCACTTTTTTGCTGTAGCTCAGCTAATGACACCTGTCTCGCATTTTGATCTCCTAAATTATCCAGAATATCGTAACACAACACTTCTGTCTCGAAGCCACGAAGTTTTTTCGCAAATGCTTTTCCCATATTTCCGTAACCAATGATCCCCACTGTTTTACCATCCAATTCATGACCGCGGTTACTTTCCCGATTCCAATGTCCTGATTTCACCTCGGCATCTGCCTGATTGAGATTATTAAACAAGGACAAAATCACTCCCAGCGAATGTTCTGCAACGGCATTGCGATTTCCTTCGGGCGCGGCAATTAAATGAATCCCTTTTGCTTCGGCATACTCACAGTCAATACTTTCCAGGCCAGCTCCTACACGAGCAATAAATTTTAAGTTAGTCGCCTGATCTAAAAAGGTCTTGTCAATTTTAAAACGGCTTCGGATCACAATTCCGTTGTAGTTGGCAATTTTCGCTTCAATTTCTTCTTTAGAAGATTTAAAATCTGCGTGGTTTTCAAAACCTGCATCTTCCAATTGTTGCCATAAAACCGGATGATTGCTATCAATATGAAGAATTCTTATACTCATTGTATGCTATTTTTATAAAACAAAAATACAGCTTATTCTTTATTTAAATTTTCTGTTTCGACTATTAGCCTTCGAAGTTCAGCGAGGTGTAAAGAAAAATAGCCTTAAAAAATTTAACTGTGTAGATTTCCGGTTTCCCGGAAAGGACCTTAACCTCTGAATTCAAAACAGTTACAAAACAAAGTTCTCTATATCTTAACATTAACGAGTTGTTTAATTTCATACATTTATACATAGATTTTTACTTCAGAGGACAACTCGCCCCATTTTGCTACATCACATATTGAATTTTAAATTAACGATTCTATTTTAATCAATTAAACAACAGTAATTATGGCAACAAAAGATTTAACCATTATTTTAGTTCACGGTGCTTGGGGAGATGGTTCACATTGGCAACATGTAATTCCGGGACTCGTAAAAGAAGGGTATAAAGTGCGAAGCGTTCAAAACCCTTTGACTTCTTTACAAGATGATATAAATAAAACTCAGGATTTAATTGATGCTCAGGAAGGAAAAGTACTTCTGGTAGGACATTCTTATGGAGGAGCAGTAATTTCGGGTGCCGGACATCATGATAAAGTGGTGGGCTTAGTTTACATTGCAGCATTTGCTCCTGATGCAGGAGATAGTCTGGGAGCTCTTTTAGGCCGCAGGCCAGGATCGGGCGGAGCCAGTATTTATCCTGACCCAAAAGGTTTTTTATGGATTAAGTACGATGAGTTTCATGATGCATTTGCTCAGGATTTAGACCATAAAGAAACACTGGTCTTATCACTGGCCCAAAAACCAATACACGGACAATGTTTTGGAGACATCGCAGGTGAACCGGCATGGAAAAACAAACCAAGCTGGTATCAAATTTCCAACTTCGATAACATGATTCCACCGGAAACAGAAAAAGAAATGGCAGAGCGAATAAACCCCAAAAAAATCATTCGCCTCGACGCAGGACATGCCTCGCTCGCATCACACCCCAAAGAAGTGACAGCCTTAATTTTAGAAGCAGCTGCTACATTCTAAAAAACACTCCGAACCGCTAATTATTAGCGGTTTTTTTATTTAATACCGCAACCGCATCCCGTAACGCGATACACCTGAATTTTTTATTCGTTCATTTTTTTTTAACTTTGAAAATATATGCCTCCAAAAAATCCCTTCTAAATTCACTGAACTTTTATAAAAATGAAATTAACAAAAACTTTCAAAGCCTTCTTCAACAATGAAAAATCAGGGGGACTACTCCTGCTTTTTGTCACCATCATATCGCTTTATCTTGCCAATTCATCTTATCAAACGGAATATATTGCTTTCTGGGAAAAATATCTCAACGGACATTCGATCACTCATTGGATTAATGATGGTTTAATGGCTATTTTCTTTTTATTAATTGGCTTAGAATTAGAAAGAGAGATTTACCACGGTGAATTGTCCAATATTAAAAATGCCTCTTTACCTATTATGGCTGCATTGGGCGGAATGTTAGTTCCTGCCGGTATTTTTCTGATTTTAAATTTTGGAACAGCAACTCAAAACGGAGCAGGAATCCCAATGGCAACCGACATCGCTTTTGCCATCGGAATCTTATCTCTTTTAGGGAAAAAAGTTCCTTCGTCGCTAAAAGTTTTTTTAACTGCCTTGGCTGTTATAGATGACTTGGGAGCCATAATCGTTATTGCCATATTTTATACAACCTCAATCGCATTTGTAAATCTTGCAATTGCGTTGGGAATCTGGGTTTTCTTGTTTGTTTTAAATCGTTTGAAAGTTCACAACCTTATCCCCTATCTTATCGGAGGTGTTGTAATGTGGTATTTCATGTTAAACTCAGGTGTTCATGCTACCATCACAGGAGTAATTCTGGCTTTTGTAATTCCGTTTGGAAATGGCGATGAAAATTCTGTTTCTTATAAATTGCAGCATTTTCTGCACAAACCGGTTGCCTTTTTCATTCTGCCTTTGTTTGCTGTTGCTAATACCTGTATCGCTATTCAATCCGATTGGCATGAAGGATTGAATCACCCTAATACATTTGGAATTGTACTTGGGCTTGTAGTAGGCAAACCTTTAGGAATTTTACTTTTCTCGGCTATTGGTGTAAGTCTTGGATTGTGCAGCTTGCCTAAAAACTTAAAATGGGCTCATATACTAGGTGCCGGAATGCTGGGCGGAATTGGTTTTACCATGTCTATCTTCATCACTATTCTGGCTTTTAAAGATCCTGAAATTATTGTTTTCTCCAAGATCGCTATTCTAATTGCCTCAGTGCTTTCGGGTCTTTTTGGATTAGTTTATTTGAAATATACTTTATCAAAGAAAAAAAAGGCTTAGTCTTTTAAAAGGAAATCGTTACAAAATAAAAAATCCCAAATTCCAACTTTTACTAAATTGGAATTTGGAATTTTCAATATTGGATTTTCTTTATCCTAACCCTTAATTTGCTTCAAAGAGGTCTTGATTCCTTTTATTAAAGACGAACTGAAACCATTGTGCTCCATTTCATTCAAACCTACAATTGTACAGCCCTGAGGCGTCGTTACACGGTCGATTAATTGTTCCGGATGTACTTGTTCCTCCAATAACATTTTTGCAGCTCCTTTGACCGTTTGAGCAGCGATGGCCAAAGCGGTATTAGAATCAAATCCAATTTCGATTCCGGCCTGCATAGAAGCGCGAATATATCGTAAGGCATAGGCTGTTCCGCATGCGCCAAGAACGGTTGCTGCATCCATTAATTTTTCGTCAATTACCGGAGCAGTCCCCAAATCCTGAAATAAATCAACAATTGGTAATGCTTTTTCTCTGTCTTGTTCAGGAAAAGAAATACAGGTTGCCGATTCACCAAACTGCGCAGCAATATTGGGCATAATTCTAACTACTGCAAACTCATTATTGGTTTTAGACTGAAGCATGTCCAGAGACAATCCGCTTACGGCCGAGGCAATTGTTTTTCCTTTAATAACAGGTAAAATCTCTGCTAAAACAACGTCTACCTGATAGGGTTTTATGGTTAAAATAACCACATCGGCTTCCTGAATAGTATGTTTATTATCTGATGAGACCGTAATTCCGTACTCTGATAAATACTGAATACTGGCGGTGTTTCTTCTTGTAACGATAACCTGATTATTTTTAGAGAATTTAGCAATTCCCAAGGCAATAGAAACCCCGAGGTTTCCGCCTCCTATAATGTGTACTTTCATTACTTTTATTTGGCTGGTTAATAGCGAATTATTCGGTTACAAATTACGCCGATTTTAGAGATCAATAATCACTCTTATCTATTAATTTGTTGCAAAAACTTAAAATCCAAGAATAAGTTTGGCTACTCCAAAGTAGAGCATAATACCAAATACGTCATTGGTTGTGGTGATAAAAGGCCCTGTTGCAATAGCAGGATCGATTTTATTTTTATGTAAAAACAACGGCACTAAAGTTCCCAGAGTCGCTGCAAACAAAATTACTACAATCATCGAAATTGAAATGGCCATTCCTACCAGGTACTGTTGGTACATAATGGAATGATATCCCAGTAAAAGCAACGAAATAATAGTTCCCGAAATCATCGAAACGGTTATCTCCTTGCTAAAATATCCTCTGCTAAATTCTTTTAGTGTTCCGTTTGCCAAACCCTGCACAACGATTGCCGAAGCCTGAACTCCAATGTTACCTGCTGTCGCCGAAAGCAACGGTACAAAAATAATCAGAGTTGAATATTTCTGAAAAGTGGCTTCGTTACCCTTTAGTACAAATGATGCAACAATTTCGATTACCATTCCAATTAAAAGCCATGGCAAACGTGCCTTGGTCAACTCCAGAACACTATCGTTTGATTCAACGTCTTGTGTAATACCCGCTGCCAACTGATAATCTTTATCGGCTTCGTCCTTAATTACGTCTACGATATCATCGATAGTAATTCTTCCTGCCAAGCGGCCTAACTCGTCAACCACCGGAATTGCTTCTAAGTCATACTTCTGCATGATACGGGCAACTTCGACATCTTCGGTATCAACATTTACAAAATTTAACTTTCTGATGTAAATATCTCCGATCTGTGTTTTGGTTGAAGTGGTCAATAAATCTTTAAGAGACAGTCTGCCTTTCAAACGATTCTCATCGTCAACGACATAAATTGAATGTACTCTGGAAACATTCTCGGCCTGAATACGCATTTCTTTTACACAGGTAAGAACGTTCCAGTTTTCATTAACTTTCACCAGCTCTTTCCCCATCAAACCTCCGGCAGTATTCTCGTCGTAACGCAATAATTCGACAATGTCTTTTGCGTGTTCAACGTCATTTAACTCAGAGATTACCTCTGCTTTAATGTCCTGCGAAAGTTCGGCGATAATATCCGCCGCATCATTGGTTTCAAGCTCATCAAGCTCTTCTGCAATCTCTTTAGGCGACAGACGGCTTAAGATGTTTTCACGAAGATCATCTTCTAATTCCAGAAGAATCTCGGCCGTTTTATCACTATCTAAAACCTTAAAAATATAGGTTGCATCATCGAAATCCAGCTCGTCCAGAATTTCGGCTATATCAGCATGGTGCAAATCATTAAGTAAAATTTCAAGTTCCTTGTCATTTTTCTTAACAATGTGCTCTTCTAATTGTTGGATTAAGTCTTTGCTAACTTTGAACTCCATCGGCTTCTATTTTTTGAGTCAGTTCAATAAATTCTTCTACGCTAAGCTGTTCAGGACGTTTATCAAAGATAGTGTCTTCTCGCAACTTATCAGTTAAATTTAATGTTTTCAAACTGTTACGTAATGTTTTTCGTCTTTGCTGAAAAGCCGTTTTCACCACTGTGAAAAACAATTTTTCTCCGCATGGAAGACTATAATCTTCCTTTCGGGTCATTCTCATCACACCCGACTTCACCTTGGGCGGAGGAATAAAGACATTTTCATCTACTGTAAACAGGTACTCTGTAGTATAGAAAGCCTGAGCCAGAACGGATAAGATTCCGTAAGCCTTTGATCCTTTTTTCTCGCAGATTCGTTCTGCCACTTCTTTTTGAAACATCCCCGAAAATTCCGGAATCTGATGTTTAAATTCTAAAGTTCTAAAAACAATCTGTGTTGAAATATTATAAGGAAAGTTTCCGATAATAGCGAATTGCTTGTTCTCGTAAACCTCATTAATATTGTACTTCAGGAAATCCTGAGAAATAATGTTATCTTTTAATTTTGGATAATTTTCACCTAAATACGCCACCGATTCTGTGTCGATCTCGATCACGTGTGTATTAATTGGTTTGTCAAGCAAATACTTAGTCAACACACCCATCCCCGGCCCTATTTCTAAAACCTCATCATATCCGTTCAGACTTAAGGTATCTGCAATTGCTTTGGCGATACTTTCATCCTTTAAAAAGTGTTGTCCTAAATGTTTTTTAGCTTTTACTTTTTCCATTCTCTTTTCTAGATTCTTAGATTGTCAGACTACTTAGATTGTTAGATTATCGAATAATCTAACAACCAAATCATCTACTTCTTATTTATTTCACGAAGCTGCTGAATATCGAGTAAATCTTTAGCTCTGTTCGCTTTAATCTTACTTGTAATCAGGTCTTCCAGTGATAAATTCATCAATGTTTTGATTCCACAATTTTGACATCCTATTTTGGTTTAATCACAATGAGAAAATTATCTTTATTCTTATCCTCTTTATTCTTAATCGGAAACCTGCTTACCTGTTCCATCAAACGAAAAAAAGCGTAAACTCTTTCGGTTTTAGACAACTTCAGAAAATCTTCCTGTTGCTGTTTGTTGCTTTCTTCTTTTGTTTGAAACCGAATCTCCATCTTTTATTAGATTGTTAGACTGTTTAGATTGTTGGACTATTCGAAAAATCTAATAATCTAACTATCCTCCTTTTAATGTTCCGAAATCACTTCCAGCTCTGTTCTGAAAGAAAGCATTTTATCAGCGAATAATTCCAAAGCTTCTCTATGAAATGCCGGTTCGTCTTCGACATAATAACGCTCTAACGTTTCTTTGCTGTCTGTAACGTATTGAACGGAATAAGTAATTCCACCCATTTCTTCCTCAATCATCACCCTGACAATTCTTGCCGAAGAAAACTTTTGTGTGGCCAGAATTTCCGGTATGTGTTTCTCTTGCATCCACTTTAACCATTGCTCCTGGACGCTCTCGTGTATATTGGTAGTAACGTTGTAAATAATCATTCTTCTTCCTAGATTGTTAGACTTCTTAGACTCCTTAGATTGTTAGACTTTTCGAATAATCCCGCAATCTAAAAATCCAATAATCTGTATTATAAATTCTTGTCTCCTCTTAACTCCCGGTATTTTTTTCTGGCATCAACAAAGTAAATACTGTCCTGATGATTAAAAATTACCTTCTCATATAAAGGCTTCGCCTTTTCTGCATTATGCAATTCATCGTTGTAAATTTCTGCAGAGAAAAACAATGCTTCGTCTATATAAATTCCATCGCCATGATGGTCAATAATCTGCTGATACTGCGCCAAAGCTGAGGTGTAATCCTTCAGGCTTTCGTAAATTTTACCTAAACGCAACATTGTAACAGCTTCAATTTCCTGCCCTTTAAACGTTTTTAATACCCCCTGAAACTGAGCAATTGCTTCCTGCTTTTTATTCTGATACATCAAAAAATCACCTTTGGCAAACTGCTTCAAAGCGGTTTGTGTTGAATCGGCAACTGTATTGTCGTTGATCAGTAAAAAATACTCGAGTGCATCATTGGCAATTAATTGCGTATTAGCCGCCTTCAATTCTTTAAACTGTTTCAAAGCCCACTCGAAATCACCTTTGTAATAACTTGTTTTGGCGGCTTTCAAACTCGCTTCATGCGCCATTACATCATTCTTCAAATCCAACTGAATTTGAGAATAATAAATAAGTGCCTGATTGAATTTCTCTTCTAAAAGCAGAATGTCTGCCAGCTCCATTTTCGCATCTGCCTGCTGATAGGCATTCAGATTTAATTCCAGCGCTTTTTTAATAATATCCTTGCCTTCTTCTGTCTTTTTAAGATTAAAAGCCAGGAAATGTGCCTGAATTATTTGCAAAGATAAGGTAAAAGGAGTTATTTCATAGGTTATGAGCAATTGTTGTAGTTCGGAATTGATTAATGGATATTCTTTTTCCTGCGCTTTATCGATTTTTATCTGCATCAAGGACGAATTTGTCTGAATGAGTAAATCACGATCTTTAGTCGTCTGAAGAATAAAATTGAAAATTTCCTCTGCTGTATTAGTATCCTCTTCATTTAACGCAAATTGTCCCAGATTAACAATACTTGAGAGTGATTCCGGGTCGCGTTTGTAAATTGCCTTTTCCTGAATAAAGGCTTTACCGAATTCTTTCTGCTGTACATAAAACCAACTCAGGTAATGATTCCAAAACACATCCTGATCTTTTTGTGTTCTCAGAATCAAAGCTTTTCGCATCGCATCTTTAAAAGCGGTATTATCCGTTTCGCCGTTCATGAAACGAGACAGCTGTGTCTGTATTAAATTTGCGTTCTGTGGATTTTTGTACGATTCTGTCAGCAAAAGATCAATCATCTGATCCGTCTGCCCTAACTGTCCGTACAGCATTCCGATTTGAAAATTGAAGTTATAATTCGGCTGAATTGACATGGCGGTCTGATAGGCTCGTAATGCATACTCAAGCAGTACTTTTTTCTCAAAAGAATTACCAACTCCGTAAACATCATTGGGATTGGTTTTAATCTTTTCGATCGCCTGTTCGTAGTAACTTTTGGCTTTAGCATCGTTTTTTTGCAGTTGGAAATTATATCCTAACTCTACTAAAAAAACGCCTTGTTTATATTTGTTGTAACGATCCTGAATTACTTTCTGTGCAGTCTCAAACTGCTGCAACTGCTGATAACAGTCAATTGTTCTTAAAAAATATTGTGTATTGGACGGCGAACTGTTTAAAAGTTCTTCGTAACTGATTTTAGCTTTTTCAAAATCACCTTTATCGTAATAGTACTGCGCAAGCTGTTCATTCTGTGAAAATGCAAAAGCAGACCAGAACAAAACGATATAGATGATGCTGTTTTTCATATTATAGCTTTTTTTTCAGTATTCAGTGACAGTTTATAGTCACAGTTTGCATTATTCAACGAGACTGAGACTGAGAACCGCGATTTGAAAACTAAATATAAACATTCTTCTTAGACTTCCAGACAATCAGTCCCAGACCTATCAAAATAAAAGGAATACTCAATATTTGTCCCATGTTAATGAGCATACTATTTTCAAAAGCTTCCTGATTTTCTTTGAAAAACTCAATTATGAATCGCGCCAGAAACAGTAACATCAGGAAATAGCCAAAGATCAAACCATCTGCTTTTCGTATCTTCTCTGATTTGTACATCGTCAGTAAAATTACAAAAATCAACAGGTAGGCAAAAGCTTCATACAGCTGTGTCGGGTGTCTTGGAATTAAATCGTCTCTCTGAAAAACCACACCCCAGTTTCCATTAGTAGGTTTCCCGTAAATCTCAGAATTCATAAAATTTCCAAACCTGATAAAAGCTCCCGTAACCGGAACTCCAATTGCCATTTTATCTAAAAGCCACAGGAATTTCACTTTATACTTTCGGCAATATAAAACCATAGCGGTTAAAACTCCGATTGAACCTCCGTGGCTTGCAAGCCCTTGGTATCCAACAAACTTATAAACTCCTGCTACTTTTTGTATGGGTAAAAGAATCTCTATCGGATGCTGCAAAAAATAGGACGGTTCGTAAAAAAAACAATGTCCCAATCGCGCTCCCAAAATGGTCCCGACGATTACATAAACCAATAAACTATCAAGATTATCCAGCGAAAGATTTTCTTTTTTGTAAATATTACGTACTATGGCATAGCCCAACAGTAATCCGCAGGCAAAAAAAGCACCATAATACTTTAATGGAAAACTATCTGTAATCCAAAAAATAACGGGATCTGCGTCCCAATTTAAAATCCCTCCCATCTTCCTCTTTTTTTAGTATTCAGTCTCGGTTTACAGTATTCAGTCGCAGTCTCAATATTCAGTGCAATTCACTGGAAACTGAGACCGCGACTGTAAACTTTACCTCAATCTTAATTTATAATATCAAATCCACAGTATGGACGTAATACTTCCGGTACTACGATTCCTTCCGGAGTTTGGTAATTTTCTAAAATTCCGGCCAAAACTCTTGGCAATGCCAATGAACTTCCGTTTAGAGTATGTGCCAATTGATTTTTTCCGTCTTTGTCTTTGAAACGCAATTTCAAACGATTGGCCTGAAAAGTCTCGAAGTTAGAAACTGAGCTGATCTCTAACCAACGATCCTGTGCCGTTGAAAACACTTCAAAATCATAAGTCAAAGAAGATGTGAAGCCCATATCACCACCACACAAACGTAAAACACGATATGGTAATTTTAATTCTTTCAAAATGTCTTTTATGTGTTCAACCATTCCGTCTAATGCTTCATAAGACTTATCCGGATGCTCCACACGTACAATTTCTACTTTGTCGAACTGGTGCAAACGATTCAATCCACGTACGTGAGCTCCGTAAGAACCTGCCTCACGACGGAAACATGGCGTATAAGCGGTATGCAAAACCGGCAGATCGCTCTCGTTTAAAATCACATCACGGAACAAATTCGTAACCGGAACCTCAGCGGTTGGAATCAAATACAAATCATCAACAGTTGAATGATACATTTGCCCTTCTTTGTCCGGTAATTGTCCTGTTCCATAACCTGAAGCTTCGTTTACCAAATGCGGTACCTGAACTTCATTGTATCCGGCAGCCGTATTTTTGTCTAAAAAGTAATTGATCAAAGCGCGCTGTAAACGGGCTCCTTTTCCTTTATAAACCGGAAATCCTGCTCCGGTAATTTTTACACCCAATTCAAAATCGATGATATCATACTTTTTCACCAACTCCCAGTGTGGTTGTGCTCCTTCGTGCAGAACCGGGATATCTCCTTCCTGAAAAACGTTCAGATTGTCATCCGGTGTTTTTCCTTCAGGAACAATATCAGCAGGAAGATTAGGTAAAGTGTATAATTTATTGGTTAATTCGGCGGCTAAAGCTTCTGCTTTTTCGCCCAATTCTTTGCTTTTTTCTTTTAAGGAAACTGTTTTTTCTTTCAAGATTGCAGCTTTCGATTTCTCGCCAGCTTTCATCAATTCCCCTATATCTTTGGACAATTTATTAGATTCGGATAAAGTGTTGTCTAATTCTACTTGTGTTGCGCGACGGTTTTCGTCTAATTGCACCACTTCTTCCACAACGCTTTTAGCATCGATATTTCGTTTTGCTAAAGCCTTGATTACTTTCTCCTGATTCTCTCTAATAAATGCGATTTGTAACATAGCTTGTTTTTTATAACTATTGTATTTTTTTTATAATGGAAGCAAATTTAAGGAAATGTTTCCTAAGATCATGACAAAGTTGGTTCTAAAGTTATTTCGGGGCTGTACCACGGAGATACGCAAAGAAAACACAGAGATACGCAGAGATTATTCTTCACTCTTTATTCTTTACTCTTTAATCTTTACTCTTTAATCTTTACTCTTTAATCTTTACTCTTTAATCTTTACTCTTTAATCACCCTAAAACTTGCTGTTGAATCTGCCGTAGTTACTTTAAGCACATAAAAACCAGAAGACAGGGTTGAGACGTCTATCTTTCCATCTGTACTTTTTCCTTTTAAAACAGAAACCGATTCGAAATTAAAAAACTCATAATCAAAGTTTTCGGCATTAAGATCTTTTATAGAAATCACAGTTGTTGCGGGATTCGGGAAAGCATATGGTTTTTTCGTATTTGTATTTTCATGCGGAGTATTATTACAAGCACTTTCTAACCATGCTGATAAATCTGTTTCATCATAAATCAGAGCATAATTGAGTTCTTTTGCTTTTTGAAACAACTCACAGGCTTTTTTGTATTTATGCTGCTCTAAATAAATAATCCCCAGATTCTTCATCGCGTACGAATTGTTTTTATCCGTTTCTAATGCTGCTTTTAAATCGGCGATTCCTTTATTTGATTCTCCTAATTTGTGATAGATTAAACCCCGAATGGTTCTTAAATCCCTGCCTCCGTAAGCCGAATTTCTGCCTGCAATTGTTTTTTCAGTTGCAAAAGCTTTCGCAACATTTTCCATTGCTTTCTCATAATTGCCTGTATCGCTGTACAATTTCGCGAGGCTCCATCTTGCATATGCGTGATCCGGTTTTACAGCTGCAATTTTCTCCAGATAAAAACACGCTAAATCGTATATCTTTCTTCGCTGGAGCAATGAAGCAAAATTATAGAGGATGCGTAAATCGTCCGGAGCACTTTTTATGGCTTTATGGTAATACTGGATCGCAAAACTATCCATTTCGAGTGATGCATAGACAAAGGCTAATCTGTCGTAAAGCTTGCTTCGAAACAAATCTTTCTTTTGTTCTAACGAATCGGCCAGAACGACACTTTTATTTTTTGGATCTTTATCAATTGAGTATTCGACTTTTTTTAAATCTTCGAGTGCCAGTGTAATATTGCCCAAACTAACGCTTAACACACCACGATTGTACAAATCATTAACTTTAGTCGGATTGTAATTTGTTTTGACATTGATTTCAGTAAGCAGTTTGAGGGCTTTTTTTACCGATTCTTCCTTGTCTTTACTGAAAGGTAGTTTATGGTCGGTTCTGCCAACTAATTTCCCATGCGAAAAATTCCAGGTGACTAACTTTTCGCCTTCCTGATTGTACTGAAAGCAATCGGAATCTTTTAGCCCTTTTTCGTCGTAATAAAAAACTTCGTTCAATTTTCCATTCGGATAATACGTTTTGGTACTGTCCGGATTTTTATCTGCTCCGTACCAAATTTGCACCGAAACGACCTGATCGTCGTAATAATACCGGGTAACATTATCGGTTGTATTCGTATTGTTCACCTGACCGGATAAAACTACCGGCAGAAACAGCAAGGCAAAAATTGCCTTTTTACAAATGGAAATTTGTTCTCTCAAGATTTTATTGATTAGACGGAAAATACAATTTCAGGTAAAATTATTTGTTTTATTTCAGGATGGATTAAAATCCATCCCAACACTATTGGCCGAGCCGAAGGCTCTTTTCGGTAAACTTTGTAGGACGGATTAAAATCCATCCCTACAATATGTCTCGAGCCAAAGACTCTTTTCGGTTAACTTTGTGAAGCTTTGTAAAAACTCCGCGAATCTCTGTGACAAAAATCCAGCTAAAACCTCTGAATCTTTGCCTCTTTGAACCTCTAAAATCTAAACCCTCTTAATTTCATGTCCCACAAATTCCTCCAAAGTCGCGAACATATCATCGACAGAAAGCACTTCGAAATCGGGATGATTTTTTAAGAAATCGGCATTTAACGTCACCAGGTTTTCTTCTAATTCATAAAAGGTATCGTTGTTCAGTAAATCACGTATTGGGTTTACGCCTTCCAATTTTCCGCTTAAAAATTTATTGAGTTTTACGCTGCTCATCAATCTCACTTTTTTGCTTTGCTGCTGAAACAATTCCAAGTGTTTTTCGGCACCAATTAAAGTCAGACCTTCTTCAATAAGTTCGTTTAATTCTTTGTTCCAACCTGATTTATAGACAAACTGAGCAAAATTCCCTTCTGTATATTGTGACCAATAGAAATCTAAATAATAACTCATCAAAGCATCTTCATGGATGAACTCATCATCGACCCCTTCTTCACGCATTAAATTGATTACCGAAATATTCGAGTGAATCACATCCTGCAGATTCTCACTGTTCATTGCCGTTTCAGAAACTATTATTCTGCCAAATTCTTCCATTTTGTTTTTTGTTTTGAGATTGTTCTGCAAATTTCGATGAAATTAAAACCAAAAAGAAACATATTTCAATCTAAATAGCATCAGATTCATCCGTGTTTTTTTTCTGATTTATTTTTGCTACTAAAGCCTTTAATTTTAAAGCACGCTCTCTTTTCTCTTCCTGAACTTTAGCTTTTTTGCGTTTTAGCAATTTGGTATGCAAAGCCTTGTTTTTGCCGTTTTTTTCGGGACCTTTTGCCATGATTTCATTTTATTAAATTGCGTTTACAAAGATAAGAAAGCGGTTGTAAGAAATAATTAAAATATACCCTATTAAAAAACATGGAATAATGATTGATAGTCTATAAAAACCAAAAGCTCAAAATAACACTTTGTAACTTATCATAACCTATAAAACTATCAAAACCATGAAAGAAACAATCTACAAGAGTTTAATATTATCATTACTTCTTACTAATAGCTGGAGTGTAATTACATTTTTTATTTACTTTTTTGAAAGCCCAGGCATGTTTAGTGGCTTTAAAACGCTTGGCTTTTTCATATACTCTTGTTGGATCTCTGCCGGCTTAGGATTAGTGATCATATTACTTTCATTTATAAAAAACTTAAAAATTGAACTTAAAATCTTTTCACTAACATTGATTATGTGGACCAATTTGTTCTTTTTTATTCTACTTTTAATTACGATAACATTAGAAATAATTCACTGCGAATCATTTTTTGATCTATTCTTATTCTTCAACATCATCGTTACACCAATATCCTTGCTGAGAATTAAAACAGTTTATAAACTGTTCGAAAAACAACAAAAACAAAAGAATTGACCTTATTTTTTGTCACGGGAATCTTTTCTGTTATTTATTTTACCTTTATAATTTTATTAGAGCGAATGCAAATTTGTAATTGATTTTTATTTCGAAAAAATGACACCAACCTTCTTCTCAACACCAGAAAAATTCAGAGCATGGTTAGAAAAACATTATCAAGAAGAAACCGAACTTTTAGTTGGTTTTTATAAAGTGAATACCAAGAAACCGTGCATGACCTGGTCAGAATCTGTGGATCAGGCGCTTTGTTTTGGCTGGATCGATGGCGTTCGAAGAGCTGTAGATGAAGAAAGTTATACGATACGGTTTACCCCCAGAAAAAAATCCAGTATCTGGAGTGCCATCAATATCAAAAAAGTAGAAGAACTCACTAAGGTCGGACTCATGCTACCCGCAGGCTTAAAGGCTTTCGAATTAAGATCTGAAGAAAGATCTAAAATCTACTCACATGAAAGAGAAGCTTACCTTCTTGACCCAGAATTTGAAAAACAATTTAAAGCTAACAAAACAGCCTGGGAATATTTTAGCGATCAGGCACCCTCGTACAAAAAGGTAATGATTCATTTGATCATGAGTGCAAAACAGGAAAAAACCAGACTTTCGAGATTAGAAAAAGCAATACAGATAAGTGCCGAACAAAAGCGAATGTTGTAACAGCTATTGCTTTGCTAAACGATAAATATTAACTTTAATCCGTCTAAAAAAGTCTCAGCTAAAAAGAAATAAAGAATGGAGGGAAGAAAAACACTAGAATATTACGTTTTAGATGTATTCTCAAACGAAAGTTATAAAGGAAATCCGCTTTCTGTTGTTTTTACCGATGGTAATTTAAAACTGGAAACGTATCAGGATATTTCTAAAGAATTTGGTTACTCCGAAACCTCTTTTGTTTATTATTCCACAAGAGAAAAAGCACTGATGGTTCGTTCGTTTACCCCAACAGGAATCGAGATCGACGGAGCAGGACATAATTTACTGGGTGCTGTTTGCGGTGCTCTCTTAAAAGGAATGCCAATTTTTGATGAGCAAAACGAAAGTGAGCTTTTTGTAATTATGAAACATTCCGCCATTCCGTTAACCGTTACTTTAGATCCGGTTACTTTATATCCTCTTGTTCAAATGCATCAAAAATCGGCGGTCATCAAGCAAGAAATTCCAACTTATAAAATTGCAGTTGCACTTGGTTTAAAAATTGAAGATTTAGATGTAAATGCTTTTGTTCCTACCATAGTCAATACAGAAGTTGCCCATGCCATGGTTCCCATAAAAAGCAGTCAGATACTCAATAGCTTTGTTCCAGACAACCAGCTTTTAATCGAAATTTCGAAAGAATATAAATTCGAAGGTTTTTATTGTTTCACCATCGCTGATGAAAATGAGGAGCATATCGTCGAAACGAGATTTTTCAACCCCATTATCGGAATAAATGAAGATCCTGCTACAGGAACGGCAGCAGGTCCTTTAATTGGCTTTTTAACGCAAAAGAAATTCACTAAATCCGACAAAGAATACAAAATTCTTCAGGGTGTACGATTAAAACAGCCCTCAATGATTGAAGTAATGAATCGCGAAGAAGATATTCTGGTTGGAGGTTCTTCTACCATAACGATGCGCGGAGAACTTTACTTATAAAAAAAAGCTGCACATGATGCAGCTTTTTTTATAAATCGAAACTATTACTTTTTGATTTCTTTTGGTAAAGTTGGTTTTTGCTGAGGCGGAATACGTTTCTTCAAAAACAAAATCTGCCCTAAATGACTCGACTGATGTTCCATAACATGAAACCAGCAATATTGATTACTCATGTCATACTTTGTTTGAACTTCGGCAAACCAGGCATCGTCTCTCTTTTTTAGCTCCGAAATTGTTTTGGCTCTTACTTCATTGTAGATGTCTAAATAATATTGAATATCATGTCCTTTAAATTCATCTCGTCCACCCTGATCGAGGTTTAAAGCGGCATTCCACTGTTTCTTTTCCTCTTCATTAAAATCTCTGTTTTCGAAGGTAAAAACCTGATAGTACTTTTCGGCTGCAGCCAAATGCATCACCAGTGCTCCAATTCGGTTGGCTTCTGCGTCATGCAAATAATCAATTTCGTACTGATTCATGTTCTTCACAGTTCTTTCTACACGGGACTTTAGATCTTCAAGCATTGAGATCATATCTCCAATTTTTGGTGATGCTCCTTCCACATTTCCAATCTTCGCTTCTGCTCGCGGTTTAATCCCGCTTCCTTCCAGTAGCAAACTGTTTTTTCCGTCAGCACTGGATTTGTCCTGCGTAATTTTGTACTCTTTTACTTTTACACTTGCCTCTTTTGAAATGCCTAAACCCCATTTCGGAATTTCACCATTTTTCAAAGGGGTTTCAAAACTTGAATTTAAAACCGCCAACGGTTCAAAAACACCTTTGTCATTCTCGATCAGCAATTCAAATTTATCAAAATAGAATTTACCGTTATACAAACACAAACCTCCAAAACTAAGTGATTTACTGTTCTTATCGATAGTTCCTTCTACGGTATAAGATTTCCATTCGTTTGATTTAATTGGTCTGTCTCTCATGTTATCAAAAAAACCTTCCTCTTCATTCTTCGTATCAACTCTTGCCCAAACTCCTGCCCAGGCCTGAGGTTCGGTACTTTCTACTTTTACCGATGCGATTACTTTAAACTTCTTTTTAACAGGAGACTGAATTTCTATCGTTTGATTGAAAGAGGTCCAATCACTCGAAACCGTCTTTTGCGTCTGGGCACTTGCCAAAACAAAACATAAAAGCAACAATGGGGTCACCAATTTTTTCATTCTTTATAGTTTTAAAAATTTAGGTAAATATAACACACTTTTTTAAGGAAATAACTGATCATATTTAGTAAATCATCTAAAAATGAAAACAAAAAAAGCCACATCAGTTAAGATGCAGCTTCCTTATAAAAAATAACCAGAACCGAAGTTCTTAGTTTGTTTTCATTGGTGGTAAATCGAATGCTTTAGACTCGTGTTCGAAATTATTACGGTGTCCGCCATCGCAAAAAGGCTTGTTTGCCGACAATCCACAACGACAAAGACCTAATGCCGATCTTCCTTGTAATCCGTAAACAACTCCTTCAGAATCCATGATTTCGAAGTCACCTTCTATTTTAATCGATCCGTTTTTATTGATGATAAGTTTTGTCTTGCTCATAAAATTGCTTTTTTGTTCTTTTTTTGAGCACAAAGGTTGCGAAATAAATCGTGAAGATTTCAGCAGGTATGCTAGTTTAAACTGGTTCTATTTTATGGGGTGTTACACAGAGTTACTCGAAAGTTTTCGCAGAGATTCGTTAAGTTCAATTGTATTGTCTGGCTTCGACTTCGCTCAGCCGGACAATAAAACACCTCATCACTCGGGTCTCCCTTCGATCGAAATGAGAAAAAACTCGGTGAATCTCTGTGCTTTTTCTCTGTGAAACTCCACGCAATAACAAAATCTCAATTCTATTGCTTATTTTTGCACTCAATAAAATTGAGTTATGATACAGAATCCAAAGAGATATACTATCACGGCAGCCTTACCTTACACCAACGGACCTATACATATTGGGCATTTGGCGGGGGTTTACGTGCCTGCAGATATTTATTCGAGATATTTACGTTTACAAGGAAAAGACGTTGCATTTATTTGTGGAAGCGATGAACATGGTGTTGCAATTTCGATGAAAGCCAAAAAAGAAGGAGTTACACCACAAGAAGTTATCGATAAATACGACGGAATTATTAGAAAATCATTTGCTGATTTTGGAATTTCGTTTGACAATTATTCCAGAACTTCGGCTAAAGTTCATCATGATACGGCTTCTGAATTCTTTAGAACCTTGTACGATAAAGGCGATTTTATTGAAGAAGTAACCGAACAATTGTACGATGCCAAAGCCAATCAGTTTCTGGCGGATCGTTTTGTGGTAGGAACCTGCCCTAAATGTGACAATCCTGAAGCCTATGGAGATCAGTGTGAAAAATGCGGATCGACATTGAATGCTACCGATTTGATTAATCCAAAATCGACAATTACCGGAGAAACGCCAATTTTAAAAGAAACAAAACACTGGTTTTTACCTTTAGATCGATATACTGAGTTTTTAACCGAATGGATTTTGGTTGGACATAAAAACGACTGGAAACCGAATGTTTACGGACAAGTAAAATCATGGGTTGACGGCGGGCTTGAGCCTCGTGCCGTAACGCGTGACCTTGACTGGGGAATTGACGTTCCGGTTGAAGGTGCCGAAGGAAAAAAATTATACGTTTGGTTTGATGCTCCTATCGGTTATATTTCGTCTACTAAAGAATGGGCAGCCCGCGAAGGAAAAGACTGGCAACCTTACTGGAAAGACGAAGACACTAAACTGGTTCATTTTATTGGTAAAGACAATATTGTTTTTCACTGTATCATTTTCCCGGCGATGCTTAAAGCCGAAGGAAACTATATTTTACCGGACAACGTTCCTGCAAATGAGTTTTTGAATCTGGAAGGAAACAAACTTTCGACTTCTAAAAACTGGGCGGTTTGGCTGCACGAATATTTAGAAGAATTTCCGGAGAAACAAGACGTTTTACGTTATGCTTTAACTTCGAATGCACCGGAAACCAAAGACAACGATTTTACATGGAAAGATTTCCAGGCAAGAAACAACAACGAATTAGTTGCTATTTTCGGAAACTTCATCAACCGTGTGGTGGTTTTAACCAATAAATATTACAACGGATTTATTCCGAAACCAAACGAATTATCTGAAGTTGACGAAGCTACTTTGGCTGAACTAAAAGCATATCCGGCTGTAATTTCAAGTTCGGTAGAGCGATACAGATTCCGTGAAGCTTTGGGTGAGTTGATGAACGTGGCTCGTTTAGGAAATAAATACTTAGCCGACGAAGAGCCTTGGAAAGTAATGAAAGACAATCCGGAGCGCGTAAAAACTCAAATGTATGTAGCACTTCAAATTGCTGCTGCATTAAGCATTTTGGCGGAACCGTTTTTACCTTTTACTGCCGCTAAATTATCCCGAATCCTGAAAAATGAAGGCAAATTGCAATGGAATGATGTTACTGAAAATCCAGAATTAATTCCTGACGGACATCAAATTGGTGAAGCCGAATTACTTTTTGCAAAAATAGAAGACGAAGAAATACAAAAACAAATAGACAAATTGGAAGCGACAAAAACCGCAAATCTTGCCGAAAGCAAACAACCTGAACCACAAAAAGATCTTATTCAGTTTGAAGATTTCGCCAAAATGGACATTCGTGTTGGAACTATTCTGGAAGCCGAAAAAATGCCTAAAGCCAATAAACTTTTAGTACTTAAAGTGGATACCGGAATTGACGTTCGTACAATCGTCTCAGGAATTGCCGAAAGCTTTTCACCGGAAGAAATTATCGGAAAACGTGTTTCGGTTTTAGCCAACTTAGCGCCAAGAGCCTTACGTGGTGTAGAAAGTCAGGGAATGATCCTGATGACAACCAATGCCGAAGGAAAACTGGTTTTCATCAATCCGGATGCCGATGCTCCAAATGGGGAAACGGTAAACTAATTATTTTAATTAGAAAATGTGGCAATTTGATAATGTGCTAATTTTCTAAATTTAGAAATTTATAAACCCGACAGGTTTTAAAAACCTGTCGGGTTTGTTAATAAAAAGACAGCAGGTTAAAATTCTTTCAATATAAATTTGTACGAAATTTAATACTGATCAAGGTTTCGATTACTTTTTTTTCATAAGTTTACTACTGCAAAAATATCCAGGGGAAATTTCTAACAACTTATTCATAAGTTATAAAAACAACCCTATGAAAATAGAAAATCAAAAACCAGCACAACAAGATGTACTGCCAGCGGTGGCAAAATTTCTTTCCTTTCTTTGGATGGAAGGCGAGTTTAGAGAACAACCGGAATATTTGTCCGAGATTTTCGAGGCAATTCTGGAAACAGAGATTGGTGACAACCAGGAGCTGCGCACTAAAATGATAAGCTGTATGAAAACCATTAAAATGCTGACCCAGGCACTTGATCCCTTCTCGGATCAACAAATAGCAAAGGCCTGCAGTGAAATTGCTACAGCTTAAACACTTTCTTAAACGCGTGAAATTGGTAATCGATTAACGCGTTTCTTTTAAACAGCCTTTCTTTTCAGTTAAATTCTACGAAAAAAACGGTTAATAATTTTTTTTAAGTTTATAATATTCGTTATTTTACACCAAAAACACACCTTTTAACGAAAAAATCGTAAAATCATGCTAATCCGTTTTGTTGTCAGTAACTTTATGTCTTTCAAAGATGAGACAGAATTCAATATGCTTCCCGCAAAAGGAAATGGCTCTCGTCAACTCACTAATCATATAAAAAAAACCAAATCTGGCGTTGAAGTTTTAAAAACGGCAGCGATTTATGGTGCAAATGCGGCAGGTAAAAGTAACCTAATAAAAGCTATAGAATTTCTAAAAGAATTAATTACAGATGAATATTATACTCCTTCAGTTACCCCAAGTCAGCGTTTTAGATTAGACAATAGCTACAAATCTAAGCCCTCAACTTTTAGAATAGAATGCGATTATAACAACATACACTATGATTATGCAATTGAGCTAAAAAAAGGAAAAATCACACAAGAGTGGCTATATGTAATAAATTCCGTAAAAAAAACAACCGAAACATTAATCTTTGAAAGAAAAAACAACGTTGTTAATTTTGGAGAGTTTAAAATGTTAAAAAAAAACAATCTAGCCTATATCAAAGAATTTTTAAAAAATGAACTTGACGATAATGTTCCCGTTTTAAAATTATTGAGACATCGTGTAGAAGGTACAAATTTATTTGACGACATATATCTTTCATTTCTATTAATGAGAATTGTAGATCCTGAGAGTAAAAGTTTTGAATTTATGCAATCATTATCTACAAATAAGAAATCACGCGAATTTGTAGAAGGTTTATTAAGCAATAGTAATACCGGAATTGAAAAGATAAAAGTTGAAGAAATAGATATAGACAACTTTTTCAGCTATGAAGATAGTGATCAAAAAGAAAGATTAATTGATGCATTAGAAAATGAAATAGAAATATCAACTGAAAACTACATTCCTTTTCGACTTAATAATAATTTACATATATTAAAAAAATTAAAAAAAAGTACTTTGTCACTATTCTTAAAACAAAACATTTCTCTTCAGAAAGCTTATTCGATTTTAATGAAGAATCTGACGGTACAAATCGATTATTTGAATTAATCCCTGCTTTTGAAGAATTATTGGAAGTAAATAATTCAATCTATTTTATTGATGAGCTAGAGAGAAGCATGCATCCAATATTAGCAAAAGAAATGCTACGGCTTTTTTCTGAAAATTCAAAGAACAACAGTCAATTAATTTTCACCACTCACGAGAGTCATTTATTAGATGATGAATTATTACGAAGAGATGAAATATGGTTTACTGAAAAAAAATCGGATGGAAGCACTGAATTTTATCCTTTAAGTAACTTTAATCCAAGAGGGGATAAAGTTTTAGAAAGGGGTTATTTAGAAGGAAGATATGGTGGAATCCCATTTTTGGGGGATTTTTCTAAATTAATTAATGAAAAATAACTGCAATGAATAGAAAAAAATATTCACTTGAAGATTATAACAAAAAGCAAGGAGATGAGGATGCTACAAAGTTTTTTATTGTTTACGAAGGAAATGTAAAAGAGCCCAATTATTTCGAAGCTTTTAACGAGACTTTTCTAGACAGAAAAACAGCTTATATACATCATATTTTAGAAAACAATACTGGAGTAATTGGGAACACTCCCTTAAAACTAAAAGAGCGAGTTGAGTCATTTATAAAAAAACCGCCGAAAGATATTAAAATAACCCCTACAATTGAAGATAAATATAGACTTGTTTTAGATGTAGACAAACATCCTCCCGAGCAAATAATTGAAGTTAAAAATTTTTGTGATAAACTAAATGATGCAAAACTATTTGTAAGTAATTATTGTTTTGAAGTTTGGCTTTGGGCTCATATAAAGGATTTAGATAAAATAGAATCAACCAAATCTGGAGAAATCAAGACAGAACTAGGAACAATTCAAACTGGAATTTATCCATTCTGTTTTATGAATATAAATCTTATAAATGACGCTATTAAAAGATCCGAAATCTCAGACCTAGACAAGGAAAACTATTTCCCTGTAATAAAATCAACAAAAGTGTATCTTTTAATTCAAGAGCTCTTAAGTTATTCAGCAGTAAATAAAGTAGTTATTAAACCTCAAACATTAAAAGATTAATAAACTTTTACAAGATTCATAAACTTAGAATCAATGAAACTCACAAAACCAAGATTAGCCCTGATTGGTGGAATACTTTGTATTTCGATTTTTCCAATATTAGTCAAACTAAAACTGGCTCCGGGATTAATCTCGGCTTTTTACAGAATGTTTTTTGCGGTACTCCTGCTTTTGCCTTATGTACTGGTTACTAAAAGCTTTAAGCTTCCGAAAACCAAATTCATATTATTAGCAGTGCTTTGCGGAATTCTATTCTCTTCGGACGTTGCGGTTTGGAATATTGCTATTCAGGATTCAAGTGCGACTCAGGCATCTTTGCTAACTAATTTATCACCGCTTTGGGTTGGGATTGGTTCTTTTTTCTTTCTAAAAATACGACCTGCCACCAATTTCTGGATCGGAACTGTCGTTTCCTTATTCGGAATGGTCACGTTGGTGGGATTTGAGTTTTTCATGGATTTGAATTTTGATCAAGCCTTTTTGTTTGCGGTTTTATCGGGTATTCTTTATTCGATTTATCTATTGGTAAGCAAAAAAGCACTCTCAGAAATCGATGTTTTATCTTTTATGACCATCAGCTTAATTGCCTCGAGTATTTATTTAGGAATTCTATGTTATGCCTTGGATCAGCCTTTTGCAGGTTTCTCGAATACGGGTTGGTTTGTACTGGCACTTCAGGCTGTGATTTGTCAATTGTGTGCCTGGCTTTCCATCAGTTATGCTACCCAGCACATGCGCGCCACAAGGGTTTCGTTAAGTTTATTGAGTCAGGCCGTAATTACTTCGATATTAGCTTGGTTGTTTTTGGAAGAACAAATAACTTTACAAATGGTTTTTGGCGGAATCATTCTGCTGCTCGGAATTAGAATTACGTTCTATGATAAAACGATTTCATTAAAAAAGCTTTTCTAAGTCATTGGCCCGCGGATGACGCTGGTTTTACAGATTTTCGCAGATTATTTATTCATCTGAATCATTAAATTCGTGAATTCGTAATAAAAAGGTTTCACGCAGATTTAGCAGATCTGGCAGATTATTTTAGAAGCTTTGAGATCATTTTAAACTGTAGCAATAAAATTCGTGAATTCGTGGCGAAAAAACCTGAAACAAGAAAAACTTCAAACCTGAAACAAAAACATTATGTTACATAAAAACAAAATACCCAATTTAAAAGTAATCGCATTCGATGCCGATGATACTTTATTCGTAAACGAACCTTACTTTCAGGAAACCGAACATAAATTTTGCGCTTTGATGGAAGATTATCTTTCGCATCAGGGAATTTCGCAGGAACTATTCAAAATCGAAATTGAGAACCTGTCACTGTACGGTTACGGAATCAAAGGCTATATTTTGTCGATGATCGAAGCTGCAATGACAATATCCAACAACACTATTCCGATTGAGGTTATCGAAAAAATCATCCAGTATGGAAAAGAATTACTCGAAAAACCAATTGAATTGCTTGATGGCGTCGAAGAAACTCTAAAAACACTACACGGAAAGTACAAACTGGTTGTAGCCACAAAAGGCGATCTGAAAGACCAGCACAGCAAATTACATCGCTCAGGACTTGGTCATTATTTTCACCATATCGAAGTAATGTCAGACAAACAGGAAATTGATTATACGAAATTATTAGGACGTTTAGAGATTCAGGCAGAGGAATTCCTAATGATCGGGAACTCTCTAAAATCAGATGTACTTCCGGTTTTAGGAATTGGCGGTTATGCTGTACATATTCCGTTTCACACCACTTGGGAGCATGAAAAAATCAGTCACAAAATAGAACACGAACATTTTAGTTCGTTTGAAAAAATCACTGAAATCCTTCAGAACTTATTGTAATGAAAACACTTTTAGACTTAGAAAACTGGAATAGAAAAGAGCACTTTGCACACTTCATTCAAATGGAAGAACCCTTTTTTGGGGCTACCGTCGAGATTGATTGTACGCAGGCCTACGAAACGGCCAAAAGTCTCGAATCATCCTTTTTTATTTATTATTTGCATAAAACACTGGTTGCCGTAAATGCAATCGAAAATTTTAGATACCGAATTTCGGGAGATCAGATTTACATCAATGACCAAATCGATGCCTCAGCAACCATCGGACGTGAAAACGGTACTTTCGGATTTTCATTTATAGAATACCACCCTGATTTTAAAACCTTCGAAAAAACAGCTTTACAGGAAATAGAACGCATACAGAATACCACGGGACTTTTTACAAGGTCTTTTGAAAATGATAATTTAATTCACTTCTCGGCAATTCCGTGGTTGAATTTTACGTCACTTTCACATGCCCGCAGTTTTACCTTTCCGGACAGCTGTCCAAAGGTTTCTTTCGGAAAAATGATGGTTTCACCAACCGGAAAAAGAACCATCGCAATGTCTGTTCATGTGCATCACGCCTTAATGGACGGATTACACATGGGACAATTTGTAGACTATTTTCAGGAATTAATGAATCAGTAATTCGCACACAAGAGGTTTAAATTTGGAATAATTTTGTCGATAAAAGCATATGAAAAAACTACTCCTTTTCTTGTTAGTAACCTATCAGTCAACGCTGTTGAGTCAGACAGTGTTGGCATCTTATCCTTTAGATTTAAAAAGGTACGATCAGAACAATACAATCGTTAATGTCGAAAATAAGGCAACGCACGATGTATTTGTTTTTGCCACAAATACTCAGAATCTTACCATTTTAAAATACAATAACGCTTTATTTTTAAAGGACGAATTTACAGTATCACGTGCCAATCTTGAAAACAAATCGATATTGGGTTATAGTTTTAGTGAAGACGGAAACCCTACACTTTATTGGGCTTCCGAAGATTCCTCGGAAATTTTGGTTGTTAAGTATTATTTAGAAACCAAAACATATAAGATTTTAAAATTTCAATATCCTTCTTCGAGTGAATACATCGTTGCTAAATTCCAAAGCAATAATCTACTCTACCTGTTATCTAAAGAACTCACAAGTCATACTTTAACAGCCTATGTTTTTAAAAACGGAATTGTAGAAGAGCGGATATTTGATTTCTCTGCTTTTACCTTTCAAAACAAAAGAGGTCAGTCTGTAAACTTTTCACAGCTCATCAAAGAGAATCCGATTATAAAAATTGATCCGGAAGATTATACCCCTTTAGACAAAGCTTCTAAAAAAAGTAAAATTTATCTCGAAGACAATCATCTTATCCTGACGCTGGATCATAATCCGAAAGAAACACAGCTTTTTGATCTCAATCTGGAGAATCAGGATGTTATTGAAAAGAAAATTACGCAGTCTGAGATTAAAACACCTCGCAAAATAAGCAACTCATTCTATCATGAAAGGAAGCTTTATCAAATCAATGCTAATGAGGATGAACTGGTTCTTGACATTAAAAATTATGATTCGGGCGAACTTATAAAAAATATCAGAGTTACAAAGGAAGATACGATTCGATTTAAGACCTCTCCCTTCCTTGTTCAGCAAGGCGGTGAAAGAAAACCACGGGAATTGAAGAACACAAAACGTTTTCTACAACATCTGGCTGCATTAGAAATAGGTTTATCTCTTTATAACAATGGAATTAATACTTCTATGACACTCGGCGGAACGCCACGTGTTGGCGGAGCTTATTACACCGTCATGAACGATACTTTTACCTGGGATTATTTGCCGGTTGTAAATGACGAAACCGTATTTTTTGAAACTGCTTTAAACCAAAAATCAGAATTTGTTGCCAAAGATCCGGCACCAATGGCGCTTGACAACTTGTATTACTTTTTAAACAACAATAGAAAAGCGATTCTGGATAACATTTTTAGATTTGATGATTATTATATTTTAGGATACTACGATACTGCTTTAAAACAATATCAGATGCGAAAATTTACCGATGGATTCCCGGAAAATGAAACACAAAACCCGATCATCGATAAGGCTGTTTTTTCGAAACCATTTTCATTTGAAAGGCCTTAATTTTATTGAGAATTAATCCAAATGTCTTATGTTTTCAGGTTTGAAAAAAAAGGGAATGGATTATTTTCTCTAACTTTACATAAAAGAGAAATATTATGTTATCAAAAAATATCGAAACAGCTTTAAACAAGCAAATCCGCATAGAGGCAGAATCTTCGCAAACCTACCTTTCTATGGCTTGTTGGGCTGAAGTACACGGACTGGAAGGAATTGCGCAATTTATGTACACACAGTCAGACGAAGAGCGCGCGCACATGCTAAAGTTAATAAAGTATGTAAACGAACGCGGAGGTCACGCTCATATTACTGATCTAAAAGCACCTAAAACATCTTATTCGACTTTCAAAGAAATGTTTGAGGAACTTTACAACCACGAACTTTTTGTTTCAAAATCAATCAACGAATTGGTACACATTACTTTTGAAGAAAAAGATTATGCAACACATAATTTCTTACAATGGTATGTTTCTGAACAAATCGAAGAAGAAGCGACAGCTAAGTCAATCTTAGATAAAATTAACTTAATTGGAGATGACAAAGGCGGACTATACTTGTTCGACCGTGATATTCAACAATTAACGGTTACAAGTTCGATCGCTATCAACCCAAAATAAAAAAAGTTAAAGTTTATTTAGAACATTTAAAAATAACTTTTTTCTTTTATATTTGTCTCTGTTTTTATAATACAGAGGAAAATTGAGCAAGAAAGAAAAAGACAAGGACAAAAAAAAGGATAAGAAGAAAAAGAAGAACAAAGCTGCTATCCTTGAGAACATTAAGAAGTTGGAAAACTGTAAATCTTCTTGTTGTGAGAAATACAAAAAAAGCGAAAAGAAACGTTGCTCACGTTGTCCTATGTTTGATTTATTCAAAAAAACTGCTTAACGAAATATACAAACCCACCAACCGGTGGGTTTTTTAGTTTAATGCCCTGACCACCCTCAGAACAATAATTATAAGCTGCAGCTGCAACGTGAATTAATCTATTGTGATGTCTTGCAACGATTGAAATCGTTAGTAATCTTTACTTTGTAAAAACGAGATCTTTAATAATCAAATCTTTGCGTAACTTTGCTTTTCTCCATTGCGTTCCTTGCGGTTAAAATTAATCTCAAATTTTTTACGATTCATTCAGTTCATCTATGAAAAACGACATTACGATACCCAAATCCAGTCTTGATTTTTTATCTCTGCTTAAAGAAAACAATAACAAGCCCTGGTTTGAGATACATAAGCAGGAATATCTAATCGAATTAAATCATATTGAAACCTTTGCAGGCGCTTTGCTGCTAGAACTTTCGAAAACAGATGTTCTGGAAACAGCTTCGGGCAAAAAAAGCGTTTATAGAATTTATCGTGATATTCGCTTTTCTAAAGACAAAACTCCTTTTAAAACCTTCTGGGGAGGCAGTTATACCAGAGCAACAAAAGAAAAACGCGGCGGTTATTATTTTCATCTCGAAAAAGGAAATAGTTTTCTGGCCGGCGGTTTTTGGGGGCCAAACGCGGCAGATCTCAAACGCATCCGAGCCGAATTTGGTCACGATTCTCAAGCTATGCAGAAAATAGTACAGTCAGAATCTTTTATCAGCACTTTTGGGACTTTGCAGGGAGAGCAACTTAAAACGGCTCCCAAAGGCTACGACATAAACCATGAAGCTATAGATTTACTCCGTTACAAATCGTTTCTGCTTATCAGGCGTTTTACTGATGAGGAGGTGCTGAGTCCTCTTTTTCTGGAACAGGCTCTCACGACTTTTAAAAACATGAGGCCCTTTTTTGATTATATGAGTGAAATATTAACAACAGATATTAATGGTGCTTCCATTTTATAAAATACAAACCGGACAGGTTTTTGAAACCTGTCCGGTTTAGATTATCGACCGTCAATACTATTTACTTCAATAGTAAAATTTCATTTACGACTACCTCAGTAATAAACTTTTTCTCTCCGTTTTTGTCGTCGTAGCTTCTGTGAGTCAGTTTGCCTTCAACAGCAATTTCTTTCCCTTTTACGACAAACTTTTCGATTATTTCGGCCGTTTTACCCCAGGCTGTAATTCGGTGCCACTCGGTTTGTTCGACTTTCTCTCCTTTGTCATTGGTATACTTTTCATTGGTAGCGATACTCAAATGTGCTAATTTTCTACCGTTTTCTAATGTTTTAATTTCCGGATCGTTTCCTACGTTCCCAATTAACTGTACTCTGTTTTTCATTGCATTCATGGCGTATAATATTTAAATGTTAGTATAAAATGAATTCGTTCATCAAATTCAACAGGACAAAGATCTGACGAACGCAAGCAATTATCCGGTAGACAACTATTTACTTTCGGTTGTAACTATTTGTAACCGTTTGTAAATGGAATTTATTTTGTATATTTGAGAGAAACCTTACGATATGCAGACAAAAATCAATAAAGTCGAATTGCGAAATTTGGAATTCGATGACTATAAGCAGCTAAAAGATTCTATGGTAGAATCCTATCCCGAAATGGCAGATTCGTACTGGAAAGAGGACGATATTAAAAGACTACTTTCTATTTTTCCAGAAGGACAGCTTGTTATACTGGCAGATGGAAAAGTCGTAGGATCGGCTTTATCCTTAATTGTCGATGAAAAGCTAATCGACAAAAGACATAATTACAAACAAGCAACAGGAAACCATACTTTTTCGACCCATAATAAAAATGCAGAGATCCTCTACGGAATCGATGTTTTTATTCACCCTAATTATCGCGGTTTACGTTTAGGCCGACGTTTATACGATGCCCGAAAAGAACTTTGCGAACAGTTAAATCTAAAAGCAATCGTTTTTGCCGGCAGAATTCCAAACTATGCCCAGCATTCCAAAAAGCTTACTCCAAAAAATTATATCGACAAGGTAAAACATAAAGAATTACACGATCCGGTACTTTCGTTTCAGTTAAGTAATGACTTTCATGTATTGCGAATCATTAAAAATTACCTTGAAGGCGACGAAGAATCGAAAGAATTTGCGGTACTTTTAGAATGGAACAATGTGTATTACGACGAAAGTCCAAAATTAATTAACCTCGAAAAAAGTGTTATTCGTTTGGGACTGATTCAATGGCAAATGCGCCCGCTTAACAATATTGAAGAATTTTTTGAGCAGGCCGAATTTTTTATCGATGTCGTTTCGGGTTATGGAAGTGATTTTGCTTTGTTTCCCGAGCTTTTTATAGCACCTTTAATGGCCGATTACAATCATTTATCGGAAGCCGAAGCCATTCGTGAACTGGCCCGATATTCAGATCCTATCCGTAAGCGTTTTCAGGAATTTGCCATTTCGTACAATATCAATATCATTACCGGAAGCATGCCTTATCTGGACAATGGAAACCTTTACAATGTTGGTTTTCTTTGCAAAAGAGACGGAACTTCGGAAATCTATACTAAAATCCATGTAACTCCAAATGAAGTGCAGCATTGGGGAATGAAAGGCGGCTCTCAGTTTAAAACTTTTGATACTGATTGTGGAAAAATCGGTATTCTGATTTGCTATGATGTTGAATTTCCGGAGCTTTCTAGAATTATGGCCAATGAGGGAATGAACATTTTGTTCGTGCCATTTTTAACCGATACTCAAAACGCCTACACCAGAGTAAAACACTGTTCGCAGGCACGTGCCATCGAAAATGAATGTTATGTCGCTATTGCCGGCTGCGTGGGCAATCTCCCGAAAGTAAACAATATGGATATTCAATATGCTCAGGCCTCTGTTTTTACACCTTCAGATTTTGCTTTTCCGAGTAATGGAATAAAGGCCGAAGCAACTCCAAATACAGAAATGACTCTTATAGTTGATGTTGATCTGAACCTGCTGAAACAGCTACACGAACATGGAAGTGTACGCACGTTAAAAGATCGAAGAACCGATTTGTACGAAGTTAAAAAGATAGATTCATGAAAACATGCCTCGAATGCTCTGAAAAAATTGTAGGTAGGGAAGACAAGAAATTCTGCTCAGACAGCTGTCGAAATGCTTACAATAATAAAATAAATAAAGACAGTACAAATTTCATGCGTAATGTAAACAATAAATTACGAAAAAATTACCGAATTTTGAGCGAACTAAACCCTAACGGGAAATCTAAAGCAACAAGGGATAAAATGACAAACAAAGGTTTTGATTTCGATTTCTTTACCAATATCTTGCAGACCAAAACAGGAAACACCTACTATTTTCTGTATGACCAAGGATATCGCTCTTTGGATAATGATTATTTTATGCTTGTTAAAAAAGAAATATAGTACCTATCTACCATGAAAAAAAACCAGACCTCAATTCTAGCCATAGTTTGCATTCTTGCCATTCTTGGTATTATATACGCCACAATGATGCCGCAGGTAATCTCTAAAGGAGATGAGGCTCTTGCTGAGTTTTCTACGGACAGAGCTTTAAATCAAGTTAAAATTATTGCGCAGAAACCGCACTATGTGGGTTCTCTCAATCATGAACTGGTAGCCAATTATCTTAAACTTGAACTGAACCAAATTGGTTTGGAAACCAGTGTTCAGGAAGGCTTTACTTTAAATGATAGAGGACTTCTTGTAAAATCAAAAAACATTCTTGCCCGCATAAAGGGTACCAACAATACCAAGGCGCTTTTACTTCTTTCCCATTACGACAGTGCTCCACATTCTTTTTCAAAAGGGGCAAGTGACGACGCTTCAGGTGTTGCCACTATTCTCGAAGGAATTCGTGCTTTTTTATATGCAAAACAACCGCATAAAAATGACATTATCATTCTTTTTTCGGATGCTGAAGAACTGGGATTAAATGGTGCGGCTCTTTTTGTAAACAGCCATCCATGGGCAAAAGATGTAGGTTTGGTTCTTAATTTTGAGGCCAGAGGATCCTCAGGTCCAAGTTATATGTTAATGGAAACCAATAAAGGAAACAAAGCATTGGTAAAAGAATTTTCTAATGCAAAAACTACTTATCCGGTTTCCAATTCACTTATGTACAGCATCTACAAAATGCTTCCCAATGATACCGACTTAACGGTTTTCAGAGAACAAGGAAACATACAGGGATTCAACTTTGCTTTTATAGACGGTCACTACAATTATCACACACAACAAGATGATGTTCAGCACCTGAACAAAACGACTCTGGCTCATCAAGGAACTTATTTAATGCCTTTATTAAAATATTTTTCCAATGTAGATTTAAATACTACAACTTCAACAGAGGATGATGTGTACTTTACCGCTCCGTTCTCCTTCATTAATTATCCTTTTTCATGGGTATGGCCAATGACAATTATTGCTTTAGGATTGTTGATTATTTTCATCTTTATAGGAAAAGCAAAACGTGTTATCACTTTCAGAGAAATATTCAAAGGATTTGTTCCTTTATTGGGATCTCTTATCATAGCTGGTGTGGTAACCTTTTTAGGATGGAAAATTGTTTTACAGATTTATCCGCAATATTCTGATTTATTGAATGGATTCACCTACAACGGTCATGCTTATATCGGTGCGTTTGTAACACTAAGTATCGCCATTTCATTTGCCTTCTACCATCATTTTTCAGAAGCTAAAATCACCATGAATCATTTTGTAGCGCCATTGCTGCTCTGGATCATCATAAATGCATTTGTAGCTAATAGTCTGGCAGGTGCCGGTTTTCTGATCATACCGGTATACTTCGGCATATTCCTGTTCGGAATTTTTGTTCTTACTCAACATTATAGTCTCGGACTCAATCTACTGTTTAGTATTCCGGCATTTGTTATCATCGCTCCCTTTATTGTGATGTTTCCGGTTGGTTTAGGATTAAAAATACTCTTTGTAAGCGCTATTCTAACTGTATTACTTTTTACATTGGTATTACCGATATTTGGCACGTTTGCTAAAAAAGGGATCTGGACAATCTTTTTCTTTGCTGTTTCAATTGGCTTTTTTGTCTATGCGGGATACCACTCCGATTACGAACCAGGAAAAGCAAAATCAAACAGTTTACTGTACGTTTACAATGCCAATACCAACTCTGCTCTTTGGGCCACTTATGATGTTAACCTTGACGATTGGACCAAAACTTATTTAGGGCAAAAAAACCAGAGCGCTGTTGGCTTAAATACATTACCAATAGCTAGTAAATACAATTCGGGCTTTACATATAGTGCGATTGCTCCTGTAGTCGACATACCGAAACCAACCATTGCATTTTTAAAAGACAGTGTGGTTGGCAATAACAGGTATTTAAAAATAAAAATCACCCCAAACAGAAAGGTAAATCGTTATGACATTTATGCCAATCCAAAAATGACTTTTTTCAATTTCAAAGCTAATGGAGTTGCAACTTCAGGACAAAAAGGAAATCGTCTTGAACGCAATGGCATGAAAATCTTATGTTACTATGTGGTAGGTAATGAACCTCTTGTCATGGAATTTTATACCAACAAATTAACGGCTCTGGATATGGAGTTAATTGAAAGTTCTTTCGATTTGATGACCAATCCGCTACTTAAAGTAAAACCAAGAAGTAATTGGATGATGCCAACACCTTTTGTACTCAATGATGCAGTACTCATTCAGCAAAAAATAAAACGCTACACAACACCCGCAACTGTTCCTGCACCTACAGCAATAGTGAAAGACAGTACAGTCCTAAAAAAAGACAGCTTAAAACCTATTGCAAAGCCAATTGTAAAACCACAATAAAAACACTTATTATGGCAACAAATATCTCTACAGTTCTTTTAAATGCTCCATCTGAAAAAGTCTGGAATACACTCACTCAACCTGAGTTGGTCAAACAATGGCAATACGGCAGTGACTTAATCACGGACTGGAAAATTGGTAATGAAATCAGATTTAGAAACGAATGGGAGGGTCAGGTTTTTGAGCAATGGGGAACTGTTTTGGAGATTATCCCCAATCAGAAAATCAAATATTCCTTATTCTTCCCCAGACCGGAATTAGAGGACAAACCCGAGAATTACTTCGTAATGAGTTATGTCTTAACAGAAGAAAATAAGAAAACAAAACTCGAAATTGTTCAGGAAGACAATCGCCCCGGAGCAGTTCAGGAAAAACCTCAGGGTGAAGAAAACCCAATTTTACAAGCTTTAAAAACTTTAATCGAATCGTAAAGACGATAATTTATCGATACAAAAAATCGGTAAATTTTAATTCTTATAGCTTTACAGCTTTAAACACAAAATGACACAAATAAGTATTCTAGGCTGTGGCTGGCTGGGGTTACCTCTGGCTAAAAAACTAACCGCAAAAGGACATCTGGTCAACGGATCGACAACTTCTGAAAGTAAACTTACTATTTTAAAAGAATTAGGCATAAATCCTTTTCTGGTTACACTTGAAAGCGAAAGTATTTCCAATACCATAACTGATTTTTTAACCGAAAGTGAAATCTTAATTATCGATATTCCACCCAAATTAAGAGAAAGTAAAACCAATGTTGCCACTTCTACTGAAATGGTATTTGTTCGAAAAATGGAGAATCTAATTCCGTTTATAGAAAAATCAACGGTAAAAAAAGTACTTTTTGTAAGTTCTACCGCAGTTTACGGAAACGACAACACAACGATCACAGAAGATACGCCCCCAAATCCGGAAACCGAAAGTGCTAAACAATTGCTTTTAACGGAGACTTTGCTTCAAAAAAATCAAAACTTTGCAACCACCATATTGCGTTTTGGCGGTCTAATTGGAGAAGATCGACATCCGGTAAAATTTCTGGCCGGAAAAGAAAACCTTGAAAACCCTGATGCTCCGGTAAATCTGATTCATCAAAACGATTGTATTGCCATCATCGAGGCAATCCTAAATCAGTCTAAATGGAACGAAGTTTTCAATGCCGTAGCACCTTTTCATCCAACGAGAGAAGAATACTATACCCAAAAAGCAAAAGAACACAATCTGAATCCACCGAAATTCAGAGCTGAAAAGTCAAACATTCAAAAGGTCATTTCAAGTAAGAAAATTGAATCGGTTTTAAATTATCAATTTAGACGGGACCATTACTAAAAGCCTCGTATCCGGTTGAGCGAAGTCGAAACCTACTTATAAGCCTGCCACTTCACTCAGGACAACAATCGTTTGCCCAAACATAAAAAACTTAAATTACCTCCCTAACTTGTATCATTTAAAAAAAACTTTGCGAACTTTGCGATAAATCTTTACTCCTTCGCGGTAAAAACTTTACGTTTAAAACTATGGAAACAGTTTATGTCAATTCACCATTAGGAATCACTAAGATCGTTGGAGATGAAGACGGCATTGCTATTGTCTCTGTTTCTGATGTTGGCGACAATGACATTTCGCAAACCATTCCTAAAGTTCTGGAAGAGGCCGTTTCACAGCTTCAGGAGTATTTTGATGGTAAAAGAACCGACTTCGATTTAAAACTAAACCCAAAAGGAACGGACTTCCAGCAAAAAGTATGGAAATCACTTTTAGAAATTCCATACGGAAAAACCATCAGCTATATGGATCAGACCAAAAAACTGGGAGATATAAAAGCTATTCGCGCTGTTGCATCAGCAAATGGTAAAAATCCACTGTGGATTGTGGTTCCCTGCCATCGTGTTATTGGTACAAATGGTTCTTTAACAGGTTATGCAGGTGGTCTTTCCCGCAAAAAATGGCTCCTGGAACATGAGAATCCCAGTACGCAACAGCGTTTATTTTAGTTTCTGAACAAGACATACCTTTACGAAAGCTGAAGGTAAAAAAGTATCGAAGTCTTAAAAATATAAGCTATTTCTTATTTTTAAAATCATTTGCGTACTTTTATAAATCTAAATGCCTAAAAATATAAGACGTCTCCATAATGATTGAAAAAATTAACCTTAACAACATTCTTTTCCTTGATATTGAAACGGTACCGGAAGAGGAAAATTTCAATTCGCTTGACGAAGAAATGCAGTCTCTTTGGGATCAGAAGACACAATACCAGCGTAAAGACGATTTTACTCCCGAAGAATTTTATGAACGTGCCGGAATCTGGGCAGAATTTGGTAAGATTGTGTGTATTTCGGTTGGCTATTTTACCATCAAAGGTGATGTTAGAAATTTTAGGGTAACCTCTTTTTTTGGAGATGAAAAGAAAATCCTGCGCGACTTCAACAATCTCCTCAACAATCATTTCAATAAACCACAGCACCTGCTGTGCGGACACAATGCCAAAGAATTTGATATTCCGTTCATTGCACGACGTATGATCATCAACCAGATTGCAATTCCGGAAAAGCTCAATTTATTTGGCAAAAAACCCTGGGAAATAGCTCATTTAGACACTTTAGAATTATGGAAGTTTGGCGATTACAAGCACTTTACCTCTTTAAAACTTTTGACCAAAATTCTGGGAGTTCCCTCTCCAAAAGGCGATATCGATGGCAGTCAGGTCGCACATGTTTTTTATGTCGAAAAAGACATTGACCGAATTGTAACCTATTGTGAGAAAGACACCATAGCAGTAGCTCAGATTTTTCTTCGCCTGCGTCGTGAAGATTTATTAATTGACGATGAAATCATTCATGTGTAATACCGCTTTAAACAATGGATTCAAAAATAGCACAGCTCAGGCTCATCTCTCAAAAACTTCATAAAACGACTCACAGTACTCCACAAGAAATTGTGCAGCATTTAGGTGCAATGCAGGCTCAGGACTATGCAATGGCAAAATGGGCAGTTGGCTCCCGTTGCGATGCTTCAGAAAAAGCGATTGAAGAAGCTATCAACTCGGCACAAATTATCCGAACTCATATTTTACGACCTACCTGGCATTTTGTTTCTGCCGATGATATTTACTGGATGCTGGATCTTTCAGGCCCACAAGTCAAACGCATTGTAACCTCTTACGTAAAAAAATACGGTTATGATGCTAAGAAACTAGATCAGACTAATGCCGCTATTCAAAAAATACTCGCAGGAAACAATCATCTCACCCGTGAAGAAATCATGCAGGAACTTAGCATTACTAAAACTCCTAGTCCTGATCATTTAAGCGGCCCCATTATGATGTATGCCGAGCTCGATGGTTTGGTTTGTAACGGAAAAATGAAGGGAAAACAAATGACGTATGCTTTACTTGAAGAAAGAGTTCCGAAAACACAAGGCAGACTAACCCAAGAGGAAGGCTTGATAAAATTAGCCCTTCGATACTTTGAAAGTCATGGCCCTGCTACTCTTCTCGACTTTTCCTGGTGGTCAGGTTTCTCCCCTACCAGCTGTAAAAACATCATTAATGCAATCGAATTACAATTAAACTCTATTACTATTGAAGATCAGAAGTATTGGTTCAAAAATAATATTTCTACCGAAGATGACTTCCGCGAAAGCATTCATTTTCTTCCGGCTTTTGATGAAATATTAATTTCGTATAAATCCCGAGAAGCATCCATTTTACCAGAACATCAACCAAAGGCTTTTACCAACAACGGTATTTTCAAACCTATAATTCTGGAAAACAGCAAAGTCATCGGAACCTGGAAACGCACCATCAAAAAAGATCATGCCAAAATAGAAACTCAATTTTTTAACGAGACAGAAAATCATAAAAAGGCAATTCTTTTTGAAGGCATTAAGCCTTTTGAAAACTATTTAGGAACCAAAATTCAAATCGAATAATTTGAATTTTCACAAAACCGAATTGCTTTCAATGAAATACTTCCTGTTTCCTCTTTAAAATCCTTGCGCGTTTTAGGGTTAAATAATTACATTTACAAAAAAATATAATTATGGTATTGAGCAGATTTTGGTTAGCTATTTTTGTGTCTTCAATTTTATTTGTCGTAGTGAGTTTGTTTACCGGCAACAGTTATACGCTTGATTTTATTTTGAACGGACAAAAAGATGACCCAATTCTGGTATCTGAAAAATATCTGGAGCAGATTCCTGCTTTTGTGAGAGACAGTATCGACTTAAAAGAAGATAAAACCATGATTGTAAACAGGGATTTAACAAATCCTGATACTACTTATGTTTACAAAAACAAAACGGTAAAAATTTACAGTGGTGTACAAAAATCAGACGGTTTACTACCAACCTGTAAAAGTACTTTGATCGACATTATCATTCCATTAATTGCCTACTTAGCCTTTTTCTGCGGATTAATGGAACTTTTAATCGTTTCCGGAGCTTCCGAAAAATTGGCAAGATTCCTAAGTCCGATGTTTACCAAAGTGTTCCCTACGGTTCCTAAAAATCATCCTTCGATATCCTATATGACCTTAAATTTTGCAGCAAACTTCCTTGGTTTAGATTCTGCTGCCACTCCATTTGGACTAAAAGCAATGGAGAGCTTACAGGAACTGAATGTAGAAAAAGACAAGGCAAGTGATGCTCAAATCATGTTTATGTGTCTTCATGCATCTGGTCTGACTTTAATTCCAACTTCAATTATTGGATATCGCGCCGCAGCAAATGCCGCCAATCCGGCGGATGTTATGCTTCCATGTATCATTACTTCGCTAATTGGAACTGTCGCAGCATTCCTGATTGTGGGAATCAGACAAAAAATAAATTTCAAAAGTGCTTCATTGGTACTTGCTTTAATGGCTATTATTGCTGCGATCATAGGATTATTGTTCTATGTCAATCATTTAGATTTAATCGGAAAAAACTATTTTACTTCTAATCTTTCAGGATTGATGTTGGTTGGAATCATTGGAATTACACTCATTTTCTCCTTCATTCATGAGAAGAAATTTGTAGCACAGGACACTACAATGTTCGATACTTTCGTAGAAGGTGCTAACAATGGTTTAAAAACCGGAGTTAAAATATTTCCTTATGTTTTAGGAATGTTGGTTGCCATCTCTCTTTTTAGAAATAGCGGATTGTTTGAAATTATAAGCAATGGAATTGGATTTCTCTTTAGCAGTATCGGCGTAAGTTCCGAAATCATAAATGCGTTACCGGTTGCATTACTTAGACCTTTTAGCTCAGGAGGTTCCAGAGGATTCTTACTGGATTCGATGAGTACTTTCGGAGCAGATTCCCTTACCGGACGTTTGAGCAGTATTTTCCAATGTAGTGCCGAAACTACTTTTTATGTGATTGCGGTTTACTTTGGATCGGTAAACATTAAAAACACCCGATACGCGCTTACCACTATGTTACTCGTTGATTTTATTTGTGTAATCGCTGCGATTTTTGTGGCAAGTTGGTTTTTTTAAAGCTTAGTAAAAAATAGTATTTTTCTTATTTTTTATTAATGACGCATAGAAATATTTTGTATTATTGTTGCTTGTATAATGCAAAATACTCAAAATGGCAAACACCTATCATCAAGTTTATATACAGGCCGTTTTTGCTGTAAAATACAGAGAAGCACTTATTAGTAGCGAATGGAAATCGAAATTATTAAGCATTCTTGGTCATCTGATAAACGAAACGGGATGCAAAACCATAATTGTAAATGGTACCGAAAATCACGTTCATTGCTTTTTGGGTTTAAAACCAAATGTTTCAATTTCTGAACTAATGAAAACCATAAAAGCAAAATCATCAAAATATATCAATGACCATAAGCTGACAAAATCCAGATTCGAATGGCAGGAAGGTTACGGTGTTTTCTCATACAGCCAATCACATGTTGATGCGGTGTATAAATATATTCAAAATCAGGAAGAACACCACAAAAAGCAATCTTTCAAAGAAGAGTATTTTACATTTTTAGAGAGATTTCAGGTTTCTTATGATGAAAAATATCTATTTAATGATCTTATATGAACCGATCCGATGGATCTTTAAATCCCATTGTCGCATATTTTTTAAACCGGATTAAAATCCGGCCCTACAATATTGGTCGAGCCGAAGACTCTTTCTCAAAGATTACAAATTCCGCAGGAATGACCTCTTTTGTAGCAACGGATTTTAATCCGTTGATTAATAAAAACAACCATGTTTAAAAAAGTTCCGTAGGAACAAAACATATTAAAATGCTATATTTTACAAAACCTAAAAATATAAACCGATCCGATGGATCTTTAAAACCCGTTGTCGAATATCTTTAAACCGGATTAAAATCCGGCCCTACAATATTGGTCGAGCCGAAGGCTCTTTCTTAAAGATTACAAATTCCGTAGGAATGGCCTCTTTTGTAGCAACGGATTTTAATCCGTTGATCAATGAAACAACCATAATTCAAAAAGTTCCATAGGAACGAAACATATTAAATACGATCTTTTACAAAACCTAAAAATATAAACCGATCCGATGAATCTTTAAACCCTGTTGTCGAATATTTTTAAACCGGATTAAAATCCGACCCTACAATATTGGTCGAGCCGAAGGCTCTTTCTCAAAGATTACAAATTCCGTAGAAATGACCTCTTTTGTAGCAACGGATTTCAATCCGTTGATCAATAAAAAAACCATATTAAAATAAGAACCATTTAATCAAAGCCTAAAAAATAACAAACCATGAAACCACAATACCTTTTCCTTCTATCGTTTGTAATCGCCTGTCAAAAACCAAAATCCGAATCGCAGATAATAAGTATCAATCCTGAAAACAAAGTTGAAAACACAATTCCCGCTAAAGAGAAATTCTTGAAAACGGATACAATAACTCTTAACGATGAGGGCGAAACCCCAGCAAACAAGTATATTCTTGCACATCTTATCAGCCAAAAGGCAGATAAAGACAGTATCGTAACCGGAAATTACCAACTTGATTTTTACCAAAATAAAACCAAAACTGTTTCTTCAAGAATCTCTATTAAAGGAATCGAAAAAGGTTCAGAATGGGGAGCTTCTCTTGGATTGACTTCAGCCACGACTAAAAACTCTCCGTTCATTCATATTAGTTTTGGATATCCTGCTTGCGGTTATAATCAGAACAACTATTTATACTATCTGAAAAATAAAACCGTACAATTGGTTCATGAATGGTCAAGCATGTCCGATAGTGGCTGGGGCGGATGGGTTGAATTTGTAAATCCTTCTGCAAAAGTCAATCCGGATTCCTTTTACTGCAAAACTGTTTTCTTTGAACCCGATGACAATGACGAGAATATGGGAACAGTTAAATACTCCGATTCAATGGTTTTTCGCTTGATTGGAAATCAGTGGAAAAAGCAGCTGCTTACCAAGGAAGACCAAACCTATTTTGAGAAAAAAATGAGTTTTGATGACTTCCACAGTCAAAAATAAAGGATAGAAAACGCACCTTATTCAAATTCTTTCTTAGGTAAATAATTTCTAACTTTGTAAAAAACAAAACAATGATTGATTTTATATACCAGGACCCTTATCCTATTTTGAAGGATGATACGCAATACCGCAAAATCACCTCTGATTTTGTAAAAGTAGAGCAATTTGGACAACGTGAAGTTTTGACCGTTGACCCAAAAGGATTAGAATTATTGGCGGAAGAAGCCCTTACCGATGTTTCGTTCATGTTACGAACGACCCATTTACAAAAACTAAGAAACATTCTTGACGATCCGGAAGCTACAGATAACGATCGTTTTGTTGCTTACAACTTATTACAAAATGCATCTGTTGCTGCCGAAGGTCAATTACCTAGCTGTCAGGATACGGGAACGGCTATTGTAATGGCAAAAAAAGGAGAAAGCATTTTTACAGGTGTTGATGATGCTGAATGGTTAAGCAAAGGAATTTTCAATACGTATCAAAAGCGCAACCTTCGTTATTCTCAAATTGTTCCGATTTCGATGTTTGAAGAAAAAAATTCAGGGTCAAATCTTCCGGCACAAATTGATATCTATGCCAAAAAAGGAGCTTCTTACGAGTTTTTATTCATGGCAAAAGGTGGTGGATCTGCTAATAAAACCTACTTGTACCAACAAACAAAATCTTTATTAAATGATAAATCGATGGATGCTTTCATCCGTACGAAAATTAAAGATTTAGGAACATCGGCTTGTCCTCCGTATCACCTGGCTTTAGTAATTGGAGGAACTTCTGCGGAAGCGAATCTAAGTGCTGTAAAAAAAGCATCTGCGGGTTATTATGACCACCTTCCAACTTCAGGAAATATGGCCGGTCAGGCGTTTCGTGATTTAGAATGGGAAGAGCGTGTTCAGAAAATCTGTCAGGAGAGTGAGATTGGTGCTCAGTTTGGTGGAAAATATTTCACACATGACGTTCGTGTAATTCGTTTGCCTCGTCACGCGGCTTCTTGTCCGGTTGGATTGGGAGTTTCTTGTTCAGCCGACAGAAATATTAAAGGAAAAATTACCAAAGACGGAATCTTCGTGGAGCAATTGGAAGTAAATCCAAAGCAATTTTTACCGGAAACAGCTCCGCACTTAGAAGCGCCTGTTGAAATTGATTTAGATCAGCCGATGGCCGATATTCTGGCCAAATTATCTCAATATCCAATTAAAACCCGTTTAAAACTTAACGGAACTGTAATTGTTGCCCGTGATATTGCACATGCCAAAATCATGGAATTATTGGAAGCAGGTAAACCGATGCCGGAATACTTTAAAAATCACCCTGTTTATTATGCCGGGCCTGCAAAAACTCCGGAAGGAATGGCTTCAGGAAGTTTTGGACCGACAACTGCAGGACGTATGGACGTTTATGTAGATGAGTTTCAAAAACATGGAGGCAGTATGGTCATGCTGGCCAAAGGAAACCGTACCAAACAGGTAACAGATGCCTGTAAAAAATATGGCGGATTCTATCTGGGTTCTATTGGAGGTCCTGCTGCTATTTTAGCACAAGACAATATCCTAAAAGTTGAAGTCGTAGATTTCGAAGAATTAGGAATGGAAGCGGTTCGTAAAATTACCGTTAAAGATTTCCCGGCTTTTATTATTACGGATGATAAAGGAAATGATTTTTTTGAAAATCTGTAGCTTTTTTTAGGTGCAAAGGCACAAAGTTGCAAAGGTTCAGAGATTGATTCTACATAAAAAAGAAACCGCCCTTATGGCGGTTTTCTTTTTTACTATGTATATCCTTTGAACCTTTGCCTCTCTGCACCTATGAACCTATTATCCCTCTAATTCTTCACTTTCGAAAGCAATGAAATGAGACAACTGTCCTTTTAAATTAAAAACAGGATGTGCATTGATTTTACATTTATAGGTTCTGCCGTCTTTTCTGTAGTTTTCAATTGTTTTTTCAAAAGGAATTCGTTGCTGAATGGCTTCTTTTATTTCTTTAAGCACAACTTTTGAAGTAGCCGGTCCCTGAAACATTTTCGGAGTTTTACCCAAAACCTCTTCTTCTTTATAACCTGTCATTTTTCTGATTCCATTTGAAGCAAAAATGATCTTCAAATCCAAATCGGTAACCAGAACTACTTCATTTTTTATTCGTTCTTCAATTTCCAGATTTTTGGCGTCCCAGATAAACTGACTCGAAATTTTATTCACTTTCTTTACATCAGTAAGAATCGCTTTTAATTCTTTTAAATGTTCACAATGAAAATCCCAAGCCATAATAGGGACTGAATTACGATGAGAAACTTCTTCAAATTTATTCGTTTTCATTGCGAATGATTCAATGTTAATGTACTGTTACTCTCAAAGGTAGAAAGAAAATTCATCATAAAAGAACAAATTACATGATTTAATTATTCCTTAATGCAATTAGAAGGAAAATTTAAGTTGGACTACTACTGCCTTTTTTTCTTCTGTATTTAGGTTGTTCAACGAAATGCCAAGCAATCGAACAGAATCTTTCATTCGTTCCTGATACAGAAGCTCCTCTACGGTCTCTAGAATCAAACTTTTATCAGAAATAAAGTATGGCAGCGTTTTACTGCGTGTTTGTTGCGTAAAATCGCTGTATTTGATTTTAAGTGTCACGGTCTTGCCCGAGATGTTATATTTTTTTAATCTTTTTTCTAAAGATACCGCAATCTTTTCAAGCTGTTCGAGCATAAAAATTTCAGAGGATAAGTTGACATCGAAGGTGTGCTCGGCCGCAACTGATTTCGTTACACGAGACGCTTTTACTTCACTATTATGAATTCCGCGAACCACATTGTAATAAAAGGCCCCCGATTTTCCGAAATGTTTCTCCAAAAACGCTACGTCTTTGCTCTTAAGATCTGCTCCTGTGAAAATTCCCAATTGGTACATTTTTTCGGTGGTCACTTTTCCAACACCGTAAAACTTCCGAATGGGCAATTCTTCCAAAAAACTTAAAACCTCGTCCGGATTAACCGTTTTCTGTCCATTTGGTTTGTTAACATCCGATGCAATTTTCGCTACAAACTTATTAATCGAAATTCCCGCAGAAGCCGTGAGCCCAACCTCATTCAGAATTCGGAGTCTGATTTCCTGTGCAAGCAAACTCGCGCTTGGGTTGCCTTTCTTATTTTGTGTCACATCAAGATAAGCTTCGTCCAGCGAAAGAGGCTCAACCTGATCTGTATAGTCATGAAATATTTTATGAATTTTATTCGAGATCTCTTTGTAACGATCAAATCGCGGACGAACGAAAATAATTTCCGGACAATATTTTTTGGCCAGAACACCACTTATGGCACTTCGTACACCAAATTTTCGCGCTTCGTAACTTGCAGCCGAGACTACGCCTCTATTCTCTGATCCGCCAACAGCAACAGGTTTTCCACGCAAAGCGGGATTATCCATCTGCTCTACCGAAGCATAAAAAGCATCCATATCAATATGAATGATTTTTCGATATGTTGGGGTTTCGGACATACTACAAATTTAAAGAGGAAAGGCACAAAAAGTATCGAAAATAATCATAAAAATAATCTCTCCAATCACCCCAAGTTCATTCCAAATTTCAAATCTCAAATTCCAAATTCCAAATTCCAAATTTCACCTTTTACATTTTACATATAACAATTCAAATCACACCCTTTGTAAAGATTCTCAAGTTACTAGTCTCAAACGAATCCTTTTCGTTATTTTTGTATTTCTACATTAAAGAATTAAAATGCGAACATTTGTTATAGGCGACATACACGGCGGATTACTCGCGCTTGAACAAGTGATGAAAAAAGCCAAAGTTACTACACAAGATACTCTTATTTTTTTAGGCGATTATGTTGACGGATGGAGCCAATCTCCGCAAGTAATTGAATATTTAATGGACTTAAAAAGTAAGCAAAATTGCATTTGCATCAGAGGAAATCATGATGAACTGCTTTTGTCCTGGTTTAAAAGCAAAACAGAAGATGTTGACGAAACTTTATGGTTCAAACATGGTGGTGAAGCGACTGTTCTGGCTTACGAAAAACTGAGTGCGGAAGAAAAACAGACACATATCGCTTTCCTCGAATCATTGGAGGATTATTACCTTGACGATCAAAACCGATTATTTGTTCATGCAGGTTTTACCAATCTGAATGGCGTCAAATATGAATATTTTCCAAAATTATTCTACTGGGACAGAACGCTTTGGGAGACAGCTCTTTCGCTAGATCCTAATTTAAAAATCGGTGATGCACTTTATCCTAAGCGTTTTACGTTGTATAAAGAAATCTATATCGGACATACTCCTGTGACCCGAATTGGCGAAACAACACCTGTACAAAAAGCAAATGTATGGAACGTTGATACTGGTGCCGCTTTTAAAGGCCCGTTGACTATTTTAAACATCGACACTAAGGAATTCTGGCAGAGTGAACCGCTAAATGAACTGTATTCTTCTGAAAAAGGCAGGAATTAACTCCTAAAATGGCTATTTTTGCACTTAAAAAAATAATTAAAATTTATATTTATGAAAAAGGTAATTACACTTTTGTTTTTAGTATCATTTGGATTCACACAAGCACAAGAGGCTTTTAAAGGAAAAGGAGACATTAGAGTGAATGTTGGTGCTAACATACAAAATGGTGGTTCCGGAATTCAGGGTTCGGTAGATTTTGGTCTTGGAGAAAATTTCTCTTTTGGCTTTGTAGCCAATTATTTATTAGGAGTAGACAACTTTAATGGTTTCTACCATAACAATCCAACGCCATACACTGATTTAAAACCGAAGTTTAGTGATCGTTTTGATGCTAAAGCCAGAATTAATGCTAATCTAAGCAGTGTTATTGGGGTTAAACAATTGGATGTTTATCCTGGTTTAAGTTTAGGGTTGCGTAACTTTGGAGGTCATGTTGGCGGACGTTATTTCTTTACAGACGGATTTGGTGTTTTCACAGAGATTGGATTTCCAATTGCAAAATACGGAAACAACAACGATGTATTTGATCATTTAAACAATCAGGCAACTTTTAGTTTAGGAGCCTCATTCAATTTACAATAAGCGCAACGGATAAGAAAATATAAGTTTTATTTAAAACCGTATTTCCTCTGAAATTGTCCGACAGCGAAATTTATAAAGTCAAAAACCGCCTAGCTGGGCGGTTTTTTATTTTATCTGCTTAGCAAAATACTCCAATGGGCTCCGCTATACACTTTATACTTTTCTGAAAAATTCCCCTGATTGACTGCAAGCGAGAAATTTAAAAGACTGTTGAAGTAACAAACATCAGTCCCTATTTCAGCCTCACCAAATGTATTTACTAATTTCAGTTTTCCTTCGTATACTTTTTTAGCACCATCAAAAACCTGAACTCTCACGACATCTCCCGCTTTCAAGCCTAATTTTTCAGCGGTCTTTTTATCGATATTTGTCCATACATTGCCATACTGAATATCCAAAACCGGAATACCTCCTTTAATAACTCCATTTTCTAAAACCGGTTTCTGATAATCAATTTTCACCACTTCATTAGGCAGCTTAGGCCCTACTTCTTCAAATGCAATCGTTTTTGAGGCTAATCGTGCTCCGGTAAAAGCATATACATCGCGTCCATGAAAAGTATACGATTCATTTGAGTTTTGTCGACGGTTTTTTACTTCATCAATTTCGCGAATTTCCTGAATTCCTAATTGTTCTGCAATTAAAGTCAAGGTTCCATTATCGGGAGTCACAAAATAATGTCCTGATTTGGTGCGTAAAACTACAGAATGTCTTGCGGTTCCCACTCCCGGATCACAAACGGATACAAATACAGTTCCTGCAGGATAGTACTGTGCGGTTTGTGACAGGCGATAAGCAGCCTCCCAAATATTAAATGCCGGAATTTCATGCGTCAGATCAAATATCTTCAAATCTGTTGAAACTCCCATTGCCACTCCTTTCATTGCTGATACCGCCCCATCTTTCAACCCAAAATCAGATTGAAAAACCAGCACGTTATTCTGAGAAAAACTACTAAAACTAAGGGCATACAAAAAAAGCAATAAGTACAATTTCATCATGATCTTTTTTAGGATTACTAAACAAACTTACAAAAAGCGGTCTTACTATGACATACAAAAATTACATTCGGGAACTCCATAAAAAAGCCCCGCAAATTGCGAGGCTTTTCGTTTTTTAAACTAACAATTTTATTTTTTGGCGAATTTCTTAACGATTCTTTTAGCCCCATTATTCAACTCGATAACATAAAGTCCTGTTTTTAAAGTTCTCACATCAATAGGATTTCCTGAAAGGGCTCCTGAGCTCACTTGCTGACCCAATGTATTTGTAATTCTGAAAGTATATCCTGTATTATCTGCTAATGAAACATTTAATTCATCAACAACCGGATTTGGATACAATGCAAATCTTGCCGTTTCATTAGTTTCAACTAATCCTGCTGCAATTTCCTGATTTACAATAGCTCCTGAAGCTGTGATATTGATCGAATAATCTTCTACTTGTCCATAAGAAAATGACTCACAAGAAGTTGGTATTCCGTTATATTTCATAGAAACTCTAAGTCTTGTTGTACCAAGTGTTGCTGTAGCCGGAATTGTAATAGTTCCTGTAGCTGTAGCCGCTGTAGAGGTTGCTTTCGTCCAAACGGTTTCACCTGCATCTGCAAAATCCCCATCTTGGTTGTAATCGATAAAAACTGCATATCCTTCGCTGTAAACAGTAGAAGTCCAAACCGGAGTGATTGTTATCGTATAAGCTGTTCCTCTGGCAGCATTAGTAGAGATAGCGGTATAGTTTTCATAACCGGTTGTTCCTGTTGAAGTGTTGTTGATGGTACCGAATACTACTTTTCCAATTCTCTCGTCTACAGTACTGTTCCCCTGAGAGTTACAGTAGTTTAAAGATGCCGCTGTAGTCGTAACATTTACCACATTACTTGCTGTTGAAACATTTCCTGCTCCGTCTTTGGCTTTCACGCTAAAGCTATACGCTGTCAATGCTGTTAAACCTGTTACGGTATAATTGGTTGTAGTAGACGAACCTTTTAGAGTTGTTCCCTGGTAAATATCATACCCCGTAACCCCTACATTATCTGTTGAAGCAGTCCATGTTAAATTAGTTGTTGACCCCGTTGTTCCGGAAGCAGCAAGATTTGTTGGCGCTGTTGGCGCAGTTGTATCATTTGAGTCCACATACGCAGCTCCAACACCTACAGCATAAAATGCATTGGTGGTAGCAATAACTTCCGGTGAACCGGCACCATACAAATCAATAGCCGATTGTATTCCTGAAGTTCTTGCATTGGCAAAAGTAGAATTTGCTGTTAAATACACGCTTTCCAGACGATACGCAATTTTTGCCGCTTTATCAATTGTAATCCCTGTTACGTTATAGGCATTTCCAATATCATTTGTACCTGATTTACCCACAGACAAAATGTAAAACCAATGGTTTAATACACCGGAGTTGGTATGTACACCGCAATAATCGTTACTGCTTGTTGGTGTACAATTTGGATTGATCCAATAGGTTCCGCCATAAGTATCCGGCTGACCTTCAGAATTTGGATCACTCATCGAACGCAAAGAAAGGTGCCCTGATCTTCTTTCGATATCTTCACCAATTAACCAGATCGATTTTGTTGGTGCTGCTGCATATTCAATACAGGCTCCCCAAATATCAGAGAACGCCTCGTTCATCGCTCCGGATTCTTTTTGATACGCCAGGTTCGCTGTGTAAGTACAAACAGCATGTCCTATTTCGTGTCCTGCAACATCAATAGCAGTCAGGATATCGAAATAAGTTCCGCTTCCGTCACCGTAAGTCATTACACTACCGTTCCAGTAAGCGTTATCGTACGCATTGCTGTAATGTACGTAGCTTTTTATAATTGCTCCTGCGTTATCAAAGCTGTTTCTGCCATGCACTGTTGACCAATAATCGTATGTTTTTTCAGCTCCCCAATGTGCATCCAAAGCTCCATTGTCTTTGTTCGCATTGTTATACTCAGCAGCGGTCCAGTTATTATCGGCATCCGTAAAATTTACGGCTGCTGTATAACTGGTTCCCTTTTTCATATTGTAGGTGTTGATTCCCAAACCTCTTGTCGCATCAGCAAGTATATATGATGCTCCGCTTAAGGTGGTTTGTATCACCTGCGTTCCGCTGTAACGTGTCGCCGCATTGGCCGCAACAAAAGCTTTTTTAGTAGTTGCGCTCTCTTTTTGATTTAATGCTTTGGCGGTTTTTACTTTATTACCGTGGCTGTATTCACCAAGGTGTTTTATGGTAGCGTTATAAAACAGAACTTTTCCGGTTTCTGCATCGATATAAAGATCTCCGCGGCTTACCGGATTGGTGGCATAAATGTCAAATTTATAAGCCAGTCTCACCTTATCTGACTTTCTGGTTTCACCCTGTTCTTCCATTGCCGGCAATAAAACCAATTCGCCTTTTGGCTTCTCATAGTTCATTGCTGCAGCATCTTGCGGGTTTTCCCACAGGTATTGTTTTGCTCCTGTATAAGCAACCGCTCTGTCGAAAGCCGCTTTACTGGATAATTTTGGGGTTGTTTTTACATTTTGAAGGGCATAAAACTCTCCGTTCATGGAAACTAATTTTCCTTCTTTGGAATGTAGGGTGTAATTGGCAAATTCTACTTTAATGCCTTGTTCGTACAATTGAAATTTTTCATGTGTAAAACCTTCTCTGTCAGATTCGATCTTAATTTTAGAAAAGGACTGATTGTCTTTTAAACCCAATTGTTCTTTAAAAACAGTGTTGTAATCTGTTCCTCTGTAAGTAGATTTATCACTAAAAGTGATTAAGCTTGGTTGCCCATTTTCGGATACATTTTTCTGACTTACCCGTTTGTCTGTGTTTTGAGCAAATCCTGATACTGAAAATGTAAGAATAACAACGGCTGATGCCATGATTTTTGGTAATTTTCTGTCCATAATAATGTGGTATTTAGTTTGGTTAAATGGATTACAAATAAAATATTAAACGTAAGTAAATACTCTATTTTAACATAAAAGTATTTTATTTATGTTATATAATCGATGAAATTTGCCGTTAATCGATTAAATACAATCTTTTTTACTTTAAATTTACTTTTATTTAACAAACTGTGATGAATTCACAAAAAACAGGCCCAAAAAATAATTATTCTATTGATAATTAATACATTAACCCAAAAAAGTCAGTAAATACAAGGCTTTTAGAAAAAAACAAACCCGGTGACTTTTCTTTAATTTTTTCCTACAAAAAAGGCCAGCCCTTTTAAAAGCTAGCCTTCATGTGAATTTATCTTAAATACAGAATTATCTTATATCCATTTCCGGAATTTCACCTTCAATGATCAAATCGGCTTCGGTTGATGCGATGATGTGCTCAACAGAAACACCCGGTGCTCTTTCTAGTAGCTTAAACCCTTTATCAGTCACTTCCAGAACCGCAAGCTCGGTGACTACTTTTTTAACGCAGCCTACGCCAGTTAAGGGTAAAGAGCATTTTTTCAGTATTTTCGATTCACCTGCTTTATTAACGTGCATCATGGCAACAATAATGTTTTCGGCAGAAGCTACCAAATCCATTGCACCGCCCATTCCTTTTACCATCTTACCCGGAATTTTCCAATTGGCAATATCACCATTTTCAGAAACCTCCATAGCTCCTAAAATGGTCAAATCTACCTTTTGGCTTCGGATCATTCCAAAACTAAAAGCCGAATCAAAGAAACTGGCTCCCGGAAGTGTTGTGATAGTTTGCTTTCCGGCATTGATAATATCTGCATCTTCTTCTCCGGCGAAAGGGAAAGGTCCCATGCCGAGAACACCGTTCTCACTTTGAAACTCCACAGCAATATCTTCTCTCACATAATTTGCTACCAAAGTTGGAATACCAATTCCAAGGTTCACAAAATAGCGGTCTTTTACTTCTTTTGCAATACGTCTTGCAATATCTTCTTTTGTCAACATAGTTCTAATGTGTCAATTTGGAAATTAGATAATTAGACAATGTAAAAAATTTACGCAATCCAAATAATTATCTAATTATCACATTTTCTAATTTTCTAATTATGCTCGTTGTCTTACCGTTCTCTGCTCGATTCTTTTCTCAAACTTCTCTCCCTGAAAGATGCGTTGCACCATAATTCCCGGAATGTGTATTTGATTTGGATCTAATGTTCCTACCGGAACTAATTCTTCCACTTCGGCGATGGTAATTTTACCCGCACCTGCCATACAGGCGTTGAAATTTCTGGCTGTTCCTTTAAAAATCAGGTTTCCTGCTTCGTCACCTTTCCAGGCTTTAACAATTGCGAACTCCGCTTTGAAAGCTTGTTCCATGATGTGCATCTTTCCATTGAACTCACGTACTTCTTTGCCTTCGGCAACTTCAGTTCCGTAACCTGCAGGTGTAAAGAACGCGGGAATTCCGGCTTGAGCCGCACGACAGCGTTCGGCTAAAGTACCTTGCGGAGTCAATTCGACTTCCAGTTCTCCTGAAAGCATCTGACGTTCAAACTCGGCATTCTCCCCCACATAAGAGGAAATCATTTTTTTAATTTGCTTCTTTTGCAACAGCAATCCCAAACCAAAATCATCCACTCCCGCATTATTCGAAATACAGGTTAAATCTGAAATGGAAGTATTTACCAGTGCTGCAATTGTATTTTCAGGAATTCCGCATAAACCGAAACCTCCGAACATTATAGTCATTCCACTTTCAATTCCTTCGATAGCTTCCTGAACGTTATTTACTTTTTTTGTAATCATAACAAACTGTCTTTATTACTGTATATTTTTGATAAAAATAAGATTTTTAGATTAAATTATAACGATTTCGTAAAAAATAAAATGACCGATTTTATTCTTTGAAAACGAACTGCTCACATACCTGTTGAGTGACAGACTACATCATTATAAAAAGAAATCCTTTTGTATTCTTCCTGTAGAAGATCACAAAAGGATTTATTATTCTATGAGAATCAAACCTACAGTTCGAATTCGTCTGTATTTTGGTCAGTCTGTGTCGTATCTTTTACCACTGCCGGTCTGCTGTAGCAATCTACCTTTATAGAAAGGTTTGCCGGACGCTCGAACTCGGATTTTGAGACCTGTAATCCCGGGTCGGCATAACATAATTTCATGAAATACCCCCAAATTGGTAAGGCCGCTGTAGCTCCTTGTCCGTAAGTCAAACTTTTAAAACGGGCTGAACGGTCTTCACAACCTACCCAGACTCCGGTTACCAGATTTGGTACCATCCCCATAAACCAACCGTCTGATTGATTTTGAGTGGTTCCGGTTTTACCTGCAATCGGGTTTCTGAACATGTACGGGTATCCAGTCCAACGATTGTCACCGCTTCCTCCGCCTTCTGTACGCAAACGTGCACCTGAACCTGTTTCGGTAACTCCTTCTAATAATTTAATTACTGCAAAGGCAATATCTTTGTTTAAAACGTCATGAGATTCCGGAATTGGCTCATAGATCACCTCACCGCTTTTGTTCTCTATACGGCTTAAAAACTGCGGTTTTACATATACACCCTGATTGGCAAATGTACTGTAGGCAGCCACCATATCTTCAACCGTAATATCTACAGCACCAAGTGCAATAGAAGGCTGGGCAGGGATTTCGGTTTTTACACCTAATTTGTGTGTTAACTCTACTACAGCTTCAGGACCTGTTCTGTCGATTAACTTTGCCGATACGGTATTAATCGAATTGGCAAGACCTTGTTTTAAAGTTACCATTCCGCGGTATCTGTTATCAGAGTTTCTTGGTTCCCAGTCAGCAGTAACATTATGACGTCCTTTGTGAATCATAAAAGGTCCGTCCAAGATAGAATCACAAGGAGACATGTTTAATTGCTCAATAGCGGTTGCATACACAAACGGTTTGAACGTAGATCCTACCTGTCTTGCTCCCTGTCCTACGTGGTCGTATTGGAAATATTTATAATTAATTCCACCTACCCATGCTTTAATGTTTCCGGTTTGAGGTTCCATCGCCATTAAACCAGATTGCAGGAAGTGTTTGAAATAACGAATAGAATCAAGTGGTGTCATCACGGTATCACGTTCTCCTTTCCAGGTAAATACACGCATTTTGGTCTTCACTTTAAACGAAGCAATAATGTCTTCATCACTTTTATCCATCTCTTTCATCAGAGCCCAACGCGTCGAATTCTTCATCGCCTGCATGATGATACGGTCTGTTTCTGCTTGTGTAATGTTTACAAACGGCGCATTTTTATTGGTTTTCATTTCAATAAAAAATTGCTGTTGCAAGTTTTTCATGTGTTCCGAAACCGCTTCTTCTGCATGCAATTGCATTCTTGAATCGATAGTGGTGTAAATTTTCAAACCATCTTTGTAAATATCATAATCTGAACCGTCCGGTTTTTTATTTTCTGCCACCCATTTTTTCATATAATCACGCAGGTATTCTCTGAAATAAGTAGCGGTTCCTTCACGGTGACTTTCCAATTTGAATTTTAAAGCGATTGGCAATGCCTGATATTTCTCTTTTTCAGATTTGGTTATCATCTTGGCTTTTACCATTTGTCCCAGTACAACATCACGACGGTTTTTTACCCCAACAGGGTTACGCAAAGGATTATAAAGAGATGAATTGTTAAACATTCCAACTAAAATTGCCGATTCGTCAATAGTTAAGTCTTTAGGATCTTTGGAAAAATACGTCTGAGCCGCCGAACTTACCCCAACAGCATAATTTCCGAAATCATAAACGTTGCAGTACATCGCTAAAATCTCATTTTTGGTATATTGTCTTTCCAGACGAATGGCAATAATCCATTCTTTTATTTTTTGTACTATCCTAAAGGGTAAAAAGCTAGATCCACCACGATGAAATAACTGTTTGGCCAATTGCTGTGTTATGGTACTGGCTCCTCCATTTGTCCCCAAAGAGAAAGCAGCACGTAAAGTCCCACGTCCATCAATTCCGGAATGCTCATAAAAACGAGCATCTTCAGTTGCCACCAAAGCATCTACCAGATTTTTTGGCAAGTCAGAATATTTAAGCTGTGACCTGTTGGTTTTGAAATATTTACCGATTACCACTCCATCAGACGAAATGATTTCGGTGGCCAAATTAGAATCCGGATTCTCCAAATCTTCAAAAGAAGGCATTGAACCGAATAACCCCCATGAGGCAAATAAAAAGAAGGCAAGAACTCCTAATAAACTATAGGCAAAAATTCTCCAGAACTTCTTTTTGTAGTAATTAATATCTTTAACGCTATTGGATTGATTGTTTTTCTTAGCAGCCATAACTATTTTTCTAATCTTTTTGTTCTATTCTAAAACCAACATCTGTAATACCTTCTAAAGTCTGAACTCCCGGAATTTTTCCTGATTCTCTGACTGCTTGTTTGATATGTACTTTGTATTTTCCTCTAAACTTTACGTTTTCTTTGTAAAACAGTTTACTTTCTTTAATGTCTGTAAAGCCATTCCCCATCAGGCTACCATCAGGATTTGCCATTTGATATTCTAAAGTATCCACTTTTGTAAAACCGCTTGGTGTTTCGATAGCTACAATCAAAAACAAATTATTGAACGGATAATTGTTGTTGTCTCTCAAATTTACAAACAGGTTGTATCTTTTGGTAGAATCTAAAACCGGCAGATCAAAGGTTACAATACTGTCTTTGTTCCAGGCACTTCCAACAGATTTGTATTCGTCAAATACTCTTTTTTTATCGCAGGAAAAAAGGAGTATTGCCGACAAAAGAAGAATTCCACTACTTTTTATTCTCATTTTTAGTAATAATTATAGGTTTTCTTGGCTCGGCTGGCTTTTTATCGTTCGAATTTTTGGGCTTGTTCGATTGATTTTGTTTGTTTTGTGGTTTATTCGATTTATTCGGATTGCCACCAGCCGGCTTGTTTGTATTATTATTGGTTTGCTGCGGTTTGTTCGGAGCGGCTACAACTGCATTCTCAGCATTTGGCTTGCGTTTACGACTTGGCTTTTTCTTTCTTTTTGGCTGATCGAAACGGGTTAAACTCTCCTGCCCCATTGCATTGTTAAAGTCTTTTTCAGGTTCAGAAGTTACCTCAATAGCAAAATCTTCCAGTGAAGAAACTTTGTTTTTTTGTTTGTTTTCGGCAATAATTTCTTTTACCTGATCGATTTTTAAAACATGCCAGTTGGCAAAATTATTGGTATACGCAAACCACATCAGGCCTTTAAAAATATCCTGTTTCTGGCAAATAGCATCTCCTTTTTCGGTTACCAATTTGGTATCGTAATCCGGAAAGTCTTTTAGCGCATCCATGTAAGTATCTAACTCATAGTTCAGACAGCATTTTAGTTTTCCGCATTGTCCTGCCAACTTTTGAGGATTGAGTGAAAGCTGTTGGTATCGCGCTGCCGAAGTATTCACACTTCTAAAATCGGTTAACCAGGTTGAACAGCAGAGTTCACGTCCACAAGAACCAATTCCTCCCAAACGGGCTGCCTCCTGACGGAAACCAACCTGTTTCATTTCGACTCTGGTACTGAATTCTTTAGCAAAATCTTTAATTAAAAGTCTGAAATCGACTCTGTCATTTGCGGTGTAATAAAATGTAGCTTTCGACCCGTCTCCCTGAAATTCAATGTCAGAAATTTTCATTTCCAGTTTATGCTGAATGGCCAATTCACGTGCACGAACTTTCATTGGTTCTTCACGATCACGTGCTACAGACCAGATATCAATATCTTTCTGAGACGCTTTTCTGTAAATTTTAGGAACTTCATTACTTTCAGGATTTACTCCTTTTTTCTTCATTTGAATTTTTACCAATTCGCCTGTCAGAGTTACAATTCCAATATCATGTCCTGGTGAAGCAACAGTTGCTACAATATCACCAATACTTAACGTTAATTTTTCTGAATTTCTAAAGAATTCTTTGCGTCCGTTTTTAAAACGAACCTCAACACAATCAAAAATCGCCTCTCCATTGGACGGACTCATGTTTGCGAGCCAGTCAAAAACCGTCAATTTATTGCAGCTATCGGTGCCGCAAGTCCCATTATTTTTACAACCTTTTGGTGCGCCACCATCTGAGGTTGAACAACTTGTACATGCCATAATTATATATGTAGTGTCGCAAAAACGCGACTTAAGTTCATAAACGTTTGATCGGTAAAGATAGTATTTTTTTAGTTAGCTTTTTATCCATTAAAACTAAAGGGATGTTAAATGAACAAATGTCTCATTTTTAATCAAAAACGCATTTTTTGGTCTCTTAAATCCATCTTTTCTAACTCATCCCATGTCGTTTTTAGAGGCTTTTCCGTACAATTTTATTCTTTAAATATCAAATCATATATTTTTTCTTATAAAAAATCTTCTAGATATTTTTGCTCTAAATTTATTCAGTTTTAATAAAAATAACCTCATGAAAAAACACCTTTACAATCTGTTAACGATTGTTCTATTATGCTTACTAATCTTCAGCTGTTCTCCTGAAAATGATTACACCAGTATTGAAAAACGGGAATCAGCATTACTTATCCGCTCAAAAGAATGGTTAAGCTCAAAACACATTATCAATGAAAAAGATGTACTTTGGAACTCCGCTACCCTTTATCAGCAAAGCACCGAAACTTCTTTTGTTGCTATAATTCCAGTAAAATCTTCCAACTCTTTTCTTTTGCAAAAAATTATTCTGGAAATCAATGATTATAATATTACGGGAAAATTATGGAGCTTTGATTTTAAAGACTCTCAAGAAATAGAGGATCTGCAAAAAATAGCCACACACAAAATATTGGAATCGTTTACCGGTGAAGTAAGAATTACTAACTTAGAGACCATGGAAACGAGAAAAGATAATTATAAACAAGGGATAGCCAATGGTAATAATCTTTTTTCGAAATCAAGTGGAGCGGGTGTTTGCAATAACTGCCATGGAGATGAAGGCGCGATCAAACTAAACGAAGTAGTTGTAACTGGTCCCGGCGGTAATCCATGGCCTAATCCTATTACAAATCCTGTAAATCCTCCAATAGTACCAATTGGTGGTGGTTCTAGTGGCGGATCGGCAAATTGGAACAGGGTAGAACAAATTAAAGACAACAATCTGGATCCTTGCGGAAAATCGGCTCTTGAAAAACTAAAAAATTTAAAACAAAATGACATTACCAAGATGTTACAACGTTTTGGAGGTCCAATCTCTCCTTATGATGTTACTATGCAAAAAGGACCAGTATTAGGAGGCCCATCTGTTTTTGGGCAAACCATCAAATTGTCTGATAACAATTATCAAATTACAATTAATCAGGATTATCTAAATGGAGTTATAGATTCAGAACCAAACTCACCTCCAACGGATTTATCGGTAGCAACAACACTAATTCACGAAATAATACATGCTTATTTTTTAAGTATTATCGATCAACAAAAATCAACCGGAAATTCTTCGTTATCCGATTTTCCAACTTTATTTGAAGCTTATGTACGAAGCACTAATCCCGGATCTCCGTCAAATGACATGGCTGATGCACATCATGCTGAAATTGCAAATCGCTATGTTGACATAATGGCTTCTGCCTTACAGGAATTTAACACCGGAACACCTGTTGCCTCAGGCGCAGCTCAACAAATGTACAAAGACTTAGCATGGAGTAGCTTGCAAGGCACTCCAATTTATAACGCTAAACTATCAGCTGCTGATAAGGACAGAATTGCGCAACGTAAAACGGTAGAAGCCAGAAACAAATCCAGAGGAAACCAAAATCCCCAAGGAAAACCATGTAATTAGAAAACAATTATGAAAAGAAAGATCTTAATTTTAATAGTATTTCAGGCATTACTACTTTCATGCTCCTCTATTAACCATAACAGGTACGAATCAATTAATACTTTCCTTAAAACAAAAATTACAAATAATGAAAGCATAATTATCATAAAAGAAAAAGCAGATCTTCGCAATGCTTTACGCATATTTTATGGTGGGGACAAAACTGCTGAAGTCCAGAAAAACTACAGAAGTTCGTTATTTGATCAAAAAAGTTATGACATTATGCTTGAAGCTTATTCCAATGACACAATTAAAAAATACTGGAAACCAAAAGATTTTCTTGGATTTGATTTTATTTTTGAAAATAGATTGGGAATGTGGAACACAAAATTTCTGGATAAATATGAAAGTAAACCAGGACTTGTATTCTCAATATCTGACCCTGTTTTTTATAAAAACAAAAAATATGTTTTGTTTTACTTTTCGCGTGGATCAACTGGTGATATAGAAGGTCTCATTCATGAAAACAAAACTATAATCATGGAGAAAATAAAGGGCAAATGGCAAATTGTCGATGAAGTTTCAGATTATATATACCATTAGTCACTTTAACGCATTAAAAAGTTCTGTTATTACCAGTGTAAGTAACAGAACTTTTTTAATGTTGGCTTTAAGCCTCTTTAATTTTTTACAATTTTATTTATTTCATCAGACAAACGAATACAAAGAAGAACCTCAGAGACTTGTTTGATATCATTACAGCTCTCTCTCCCCTTCCTGCTGAAAAACTTTCCCTAAAATATTCTACTTGAGAGTATTTACATTTTTAAAATATCCTACTTCACTCCCGTAGTCATTTCTAAAATTGACTACTATCATATTCGTATTGTCCAAAATGTAATAGAACTCTTCCAACTATTACTTTAAGTTTACCAAGTATTGATTGTACATCAAATCTACGATTGAATCTTAATAATTTTGAATAGATTTTCACTAGTTGTTCAATCATAAAAATGCAAGGATAGTAAAACGTAACCGTTTGTATTCAGGAATTTGTAAATCTTTTTGCCTAATTATAAAGCTTTTAGGAATAAGCAAAAAAGAACATTTTACTCCCTTCTAATTCACTCTATGGTAAAAATGTCTTTTTATACCTCTATCAACGGATTCCATTTACTAAAACGAAAAACGGATTCAACAAAGAAGGTTAATTTTGTAGAAACGATTGTAGTTTTTGCTCTAATTATGCTGTCTTATTTAGTAAATGGTCAATGTACGGTTCAAACCATAAACGCAGATTTTGAATACCCTGCTTTCGCTCAAGGTCTTGAATTTATCAACCAAAACCAACTTCCTACTTCTTTGCTTGGTTGGAGAACGACGGCTACTGATGACATCTTAGAGTTTTGGGCTAATGGCAATGAAGGGAAATACGCCTACAGTGGAAGACAATTTGTAGAACTTAACGCCTATCAGTTTTCAGGGCTGTATCAAGACTATGATACCTCAACCACAACTTATTTTAATTACTCGTTTGCTCACATGGGCAGACGTGGTGTTGATAAAATGGCACTAAAAGCAGGACCTCCGGGAGGTCCTTATACTACTATTATGACAGCCTCAACAGGTACGGCATGGAAATTATATACCGGCACTTATCAGATTCCGAAAGGTCTGACCAAAATTCGCTTTATTTTCGAAGTGATATCAACTTCAACCGGAGACCCAACCATTGGTAATTTTCTGGATGCTGTAAATTTTACCGCCTCTATTGCTCCTCCCTCTGCAACTGACCAAACAATATGTAACGGAACAGCTACCACACTTACAGCAACTGGAATTCCTAATGCCATTTTCTACTGGTATGATGCTACAGGAACAAATCTGCTTTTTGAAGGGTCCGTATTTACGACTCCTGTCCTGACAACTGATACAAATTATAAGCTGAAAGAAAAAGATACTATTTCTAATTGTGAAAGCAATTTTGTAAATGTTACTGTCAAAATAGACAATCTGGCAAATCCACTAACTTTAACCTTAACAGAAGGCGAACAAAATGAAATTGTAGCTATAGCAAGTGGAGGAACTTCAAAATATGAATATTCTTTAAATGGAAGTCCCAGTGGTCAATCCAACAGATTTATCATTACCGAATCCGGCCTCTATACCGTTACCGTTACTGATGAAAATGGATGTACTGCCTCCACTTCGAAATATTTTGAATACGCTATTAAAAATGATATTTGCATCCTCAATTATTTCACCCCAAACGGTGACGGCATAAACGACGAATGGGCTCCGGGCTGCTTAGGCAACAACAAAAACCTAACTTATATTATTTTTGACCGATACGGGCGCACCATTACAACCAACAATTACGATCAGAAATGGGACGGAAGATACAATGGTGCTGAACTGCCTTCCGGTGATTATTGGTACGAAATAATTCTAAATGCCCCAAAAGACAATAAAAGACTTCATGGTCATTTTACTCTTTACCGATAAATACCAAGGAGAAGAAAACGATGTTTACTGGTAAACACCTACTAAATTATAATTTAAAACCCTATTTCGTTTATTACACAAAATAGGGTTTTGTTATTTTAAAAAACGATAATTTAAATCTGCTTTAATTTTACAGATATTTATTTACTGTTAGTTTATAATCTTATATAATTTATCAGACAATCTGATTCTGAAAGGAACTTCAAAAGTAACTTTATCGCCAATTTTAGCCGTTGAAGTTTCGGCTCCGTTCACAATCAGTCTTTCTAAAACCAATTCCTGATTACCGGTTGTTGGTCCTGAAATTAAGATTTTATCACCGTTGTTTAATTCTTGATTTTCAATTGTAAACTGTGCCACCTGTGCTTTCACATAATAATGTTCTGCTTTTCCAAGAAGTACTTTTTTTACTTTTACTTTCTGACGAATATCAACCGGTTTTTCTGCTGCAGCCAAAGCTGTATTGGGTAAATCACCTGAATGTTTAAATTTCAAATTTTCCGATTTCCCTTTTCTGAAAACTTTGTTTCCAACTTGTTTTCCGGTTCTCAATCGAACCTGATCTACTAAAGGCATGTGGATAATTTCCAGACATTCTGTTGAACAACAGTTTTCCATTGCCGATTTACATTCATCACACTGAATAAATAATAAATGGCAGCCATCGTTTTCACAATTGGTATGATTGTCACAAGGTTTTCCACATTGGTGACATTGCGAAATAATATCTTCTGTAATTCTTTCCCCTAAACGATTATCAAACACAAAGTTTTTTCCGATGAATTTGCTTTCCAGACCTTCTTCCTCAATTTGTTTGGCGTAATTGATGATACCGCCTTCTAATTGATAGACATTTTTAAAACCCTGGTGCTTAAAATAGGCACTTGCTTTTTCGCAACGAATTCCTCCGGTGCAATACATCACAAGGTTTTTATCTTCTTTATGATTTTGAAGCTGTTCGTTGATGATTGGTAAACTTTCTCTAAAAGTTTCAACATCGGGAGTAATTGCATTTTTAAAGTGCCCTACTTCACTTTCGTAGTGATTTCTAAAATCAACCACAATTGTATCAGGATCGTCAAGAATGGCATTAAACTCTTTGGCTTTCAGGTGAACACCAATATTGGTTACATCAAAAGTTTCGTCATTCAAACCATCAGCAACAATCTTGTGTCGAACTTTGATCGTTAGTTTTAAAAAGGAATGATCATCATGTTCTACGGCTTCATTCAAACGAATGCCTTTCATGAAATCGTATACTTCCAGAGTTGCTCTAAAAGCCTCCAAATTTTCGGCAGGAATACTCATTTGAGCATTAATACCTTCGTTAGCCACATAGATTCGACCTAAAGCATCAAGCTTGTTCCAGGCAATAAATAAATCGTCGCGAAATTTTTTGGGATCTTCAATTTTGGCATACGCATAGAAAGACAACGTTAGTCGTTGTTTACCGGCATCATCGATCATGATGGCTCTTTCTTCTGCGCTCAAAGTGTTATACAGTTGCATGCTATAAACAGTTTTAAGTTAAGAATAAGTTTGATTTTTATAAATCTGGTGCAAAAGTACCATTTATTTTTAGATTAAAAATTCTATTAACATTTCATCTCATTTTTTCATCTCAGAAAAAAGTCCCAAATTTATAGATGCTTGTTATTTTATCATTCAAAAGTCTGTCCTGTTTCTGCAAAAGGTAAATTCAAATACCGTTGTAACTAAACAGAACAGCTACGGAGATTCTTTTTTTACTTTTTGCTAAAAAAATGTTAACTTAGCAATGCACATATTTGGTTTCTAGTTAGTTGAATATTAATACATCTTAATATAAATTAAAAATGAACAAATTTTATCCTTCTGCAATCCTACTCCTTTTCTTTCTTTCAACCTGTAAAAAAGAAACTCCGCCACCACCCAAACCACTTGAAATTTCAGTTCTTACTGTTTTAAATCAGGATGTAAATGTAGAATCGGAATACACCGGACAGACTTATGGTCAGTCAGACATTCAGATAAATCCTCGTGTTGACGGTATTATTTTGAGTCAGAATTTTAAAGAAGGTGGTTTTGTTACCAAAGGACAATTGTTGTACACTATTGACCCTCTTCCTTATAAAACCAAAATGGACGAAGCCGCAGGGACACTGGCAGAATCGCAAGCCGGTTTGGCAAAAACCAAAGCCGATTTAGACATGATAGCGCCATTAGCGAAGATAAATGCGGTTAGTCAAAGAGAGTTAATTTCGGCTAAGTCAGCTTACAGTGCGTCTCAGGCTAAAATTAAAGCGTCTCAGGCTTCTCTGGAAAATTCAAAAATCGAACTGGGTTATTGCCGTATTATCGCACCAATTTCAGGTTTAATCGGAATATCAAAAGTAAGAGTAGGCGATTATGTGAGACCTGGTGCGGCATCAGTTCTAAATACAATCTCCGATTTAGGTGATGTCAGGGTTCGATTTACCATGAGCGAACAGGAATTTCTTCGTTTGTTTAGAGAATTCAACAAACCTAATTCTTCTTTAAAAGGTTCCGGCGCTGTGGTTTCTCTGAAATTATCCGACGGTTCAACTTATCCTGAAACGGGTAAAGTCAGTTTCGCCGACAGACAGATTGATCCCTCTACGGGCGCGATAACATTTGAAGCGGCATTTTCAAATCCTGATAAATTATTACGACCGGGACAATATGTAAAAATCGGATTGCTTACAGACATTCGTAAAGATGCTATCGTGATTCCGCAACGTGCTGTTATTGAAGTACAGGGTATTTATCAGGTTTATGTATTAGGCAAAGACAATAAAGTCAGCATGCAAATCGTAAAACCCGGGCCGGCTGTAAAAGATGGTTACGTAATAGAAGACGGCTTAAAACCCGGAGACAAAATAGCCATGGGAGGTACTTCATTATTAAAAAATGGAAGTGTTATTACACCAAAAGTAGTTCAATGGCAATTGGGTCAGACACAAGCTGCGGCAACTAAATAACTTATACACCACGTATCATGGGAGAATTTTTCGTTCGAAGACCAATTGTTGCTATTGTAATGAGTATTATTATTGTGATACTCGGATTGCTGGCATTACAAAAAACACCTATTTCGCAATATCCCGACATTAACCCGCCTGTTGTTAAAATCAATACAAGTTTTACAGGTGCCAATGCGCTGAATGTTGAACAAGCAGTTGCTACACCTATTGAACAAAAAGTAAATGGTGTGGAAAATATGCTGTACATGAAATCTACCAATACTTCTGATGGTGCCTGTACCATTGAGGTAACTTTTGATGTGGGTACTAATTTAGATAATGCCAATATGCTTACTCAAAACAGGCAAAATCAATCTTCGCCTTTTATGCCTTCCAGTGTAAAACAGCAAGGGGTTGTGGTAAAAAAGTCCTTATCCTTCCCGATGATGCTGTTTACTGTTACCTCAAACAATCCGAAATACGATGCTAAATTTCTAAACAATTATGCCAGCATCAATATTGTAGATCAGCTGGCTCGTATAAAAGGTATTGGAGAGGTTGCTCTTTTTGGGGGCAGTGACTATTCGATGCGTATCTGGTTAAAGGCCGATGTCATGAGCAAACTGGGGGTTACGGTTGATGATGTAAAAAATGCCCTGAACGCCCAGAACATGATTAGTCCCGGAGGAAAATTTGGGGCTGAACCTGCGCCTCCGGGTACTGAGTTTACTTATGGTGTTACGCTTCAGGATCGTCTGGTAACGGAGAAACAATTTGGAGAAATCGTTGTTCGAAGTAAAAAAGACGGTGCACAGGTGTTACTCAGCGATATTTCCCGAATTGAGCTGGGAACTGAAAACTACAGTTCATCTGCACGCCGAAACAGTTCACCAAGTGCGGTAATGGCGGTTTATCAAATGCCCGGAAGTAATGCGCTTGAAGTAGCTGAACTGGCAAAAAAAGCCATGAAAGACCTTTCTGGAAAATTCCCAAAAGATATCGAATATCAGGAGTCACTTGATACAACGCTTGCTATTACTGCCGGAGTCGAAGATATTGTTCACACCCTCTTTGAAGCGGTTATACTGGTAATTCTGGTGGTGTTTATCTTTCTGCAAAACTGGCGTGCTACCTTAATTCCTCTAATAACGGTTCCTGTTTCCTTAGTGGGGACCATTGCCGTTTTTCCATTATTAGGATTTTCGATAAACACACTTTCACTCTTAGGATTGGTATTAGCCATTGGTATCGTAGTCGATGATGCTATTGTTGTGGTAGAAGCCGTTATTCACCATATCGAAAAAGGCAAAAGTCCGCGGGAAGCTACCATTCAGGCAATGAAAGAAGTATCAGGTCCGGTAATCGCAATTGCCTTAATTTTGATTGCTGTTTTTGTACCGGTTGCCATGACTCCGGGAATCACAGGTCGCTTTTATCAGCAGTTTGCCATCACCATTGCGGTATCGGTAGCGTTCTCAGCCATTAGTGCATTGTCTTTAAGTCCTGCTTTATGTGCCATGTTATTAAAACCGACCAAACCAATCGAAGAACAAACCGGATGGCTGGCCAAATTTTTCGCCGGATTTAACCGAATTTTCGAAAAAGTTACCGGAAGATATCTAACAGGAGCCACCTTCTTTGCCAAAAAATCAATGCGAATTATAGTCTTACTGGCCGTCATTATGGCTGCCGTTGTAGTATTAGGCAAAAAAATTCCGTTAGGTTTTATTCCCGAAGAAGATCAGGGTTATGTATTGGTCAATATGTCATTACCCCCAGCCTCTTCCTTACAGCGTACAGATGAAATATCGCGAAAAGTGGACCGTTTTTTAAAAGAAGAAAAATCCATATTATCGTATACCACCATCAACGGGTTTAGTATGCTTACCAATTCTTACCAGCCGAACAGCGCTTTTATTTTCATCTCATTAAAACCCTGGGAAGAAAGAGACGAAACTTCTAAGCAATTTGTGGACCGCTTAAACAAAAAATTTGCGACTCAAATCACTACTGCTTCCGTATTCGGATTTGGCCCTCCGGCCATTCAGGGTCTGGGTGCTTCCGCAGGTTTTAGTTTAATGCTGCAGGACAAAGGTGGTAATACTCCACAGTACCTGGCGGAACAGACTCAGACTTTTATAGCCGCCGCTCAACAACGTCCGGAAATAAAACGAATCTATACCACTTTTAATGCCGGTTCTCCACAAATCAAATTGGATATTGATAACGACAAAGCCATGAAACTCGGTGTTCCGGTCTCGAAAGTTACCGAAGCTTTAGGTGCCTTTTTAGGAGGAAGTTATGTAAATGACTTTAATCGTTTTGGACGTCAATACAAGGTTTTCATACAAGGTGAAGCCGTCAATAGAGTAAAACCCGAAGATTTAAACCTGATTTATATCAGAAATAATGATGGTGATATGCTTCCTATTTCCACATTGGTAACCGCTACAAAAGTTATGGGTCCCGATTTTACCAATCGTCTCAATCTGTTCCGATCGGCCGAAATTGGTGGAAGTCCGAATGACGGTTACAGTAGCGCGCAAGCTTTAGAAGCTTTAGAAGAAGTAGCTAAACAAACCCTACCGGCAGATATGGGTTACGATTATATCAACCTTTCGTATCAGGAAAAACATTCTCCAGGGGGAAGCTCGGTATTTATCATGGCGCTGGTATTTGTGTTCCTCATTCTTGCCGCACAATACGAAAGCTGGAAATTGCCTTTCAGTGTATTACTTGGTGCACCGTTTGCCGTTTTTGGAGCCTTTTTGGGACTTCTATTAGCCAGAATTGGTAGCGATGCTTACGTCAACAATGTTTTTGCTCAAATTGGGTTAGTGCTCTTAATCGGATTAGTAGCAAAAAATGCGATCCTTATTGTGGAGTTTGCCAAAGAAGAATACGAAAAAGGGAAACCGTTGTACGAATCGGCTATGGTAGCAGCAAAACTTCGTTTCCGTCCAATTCTCATGACGGCCTTTGCTTTTATTCTTGGTGTTGTTCCACTTTTAACGGCTACGGGTGCGGGCTCTCAGGCACGTATTGTAATGGGAATGGCAGTATTTAGCGGTATGCTAATCGCCACTGTTTTGGGTGTATTAATTGTACCCGGCTTGTTTGTGATGATTGAAAACATTGGAAAAAAGAAAGAGGATACCAACGAAACGACGGAAAATAATAAGGACTCTAATACCACTGGCCATGATGATTAAGAAATATAAAATAATAGCCATTATCCTTCTACTCTCCTTATTGCCTGTAGGCTGTATGGTGGGGCCTAAGTATAAAAAGCCGGAACAGCTAAAGTCTGATTCTTATCAACACGAGCGAAATTTAGACAGTCTCGCCTCGGTCGTCAACTTAAAATGGTTTGATTTATTTAATGATGATGTTTTAAAAAACTTGATTACAAAGGGGCTTCAGAATAATTATGATTTAAAAATTGCGATTACCAGAATTGATCAGCTTAGGGCACAACTAGGATACTCTAAAACAAATCTATTACCTTCCTTTCAATACGGAGCAACTATAAACAGCAACGAAAAAAATCTGACGCCTTCAAATGTCGGTGCAAACATGTCCTGGGAAATTGATTTTTGGGGAAGATACCGTCATGAAAATAAAGCGGTACAAAATGAACTTCTGGCTACTGAGGAAGCCCGTAAAGTTGTACTTTCAAATATTGTGAGTGATATTGCGACAGCTTATTTTCAGCTGCGAAATTTCGACGATCAGTTAGAGATTGCACAACATACCCTTTCTACCCGCGAAAAATATTATGAAATTATAAATCAAAGATTCAAAAGCGGGTATATCTCTGAAGTAGACAAAGCACAAATCGAACAACAAGTTGCGATCGCCGAAGCAACTATTCCAAACATTAAAAGACAAATAACCGTTCAGGAAAATATTATTTCTCTACTTACCGGTCAGCTTCCATCGCAAATTCCCAGAGGAAAATCCAACACCGAATTGCGAATTGTAAGCGAAATACCGTTATCAATTCCGTCCTCTCTATTAGAAAACAGACCTGATGTGAAAGCGGCAGAATTAAAATACAAAGCTTCCAATGAAAGAATCGGAACCGCCCAGGCGATGCGCTTTCCTTCTTTTAACCTCGCAGCAATTGCCGGATTCGCCAGCGCCGACTTAAGCAATTTGTTTTTAGGAAGTTCTTATTCACAAAATGCCTCTGCAGGAGTTACCGGCCCCATATTTGCTTTTGGAAGAAACAAACGCAGAGTAGAAATATACAGACAACAGGCTGAAGAACTCAAGTTTACCTATCAAAAAACGTATATTTCTGCTGTTAATGAAGTAGAACAATCTATTCAGAACATCAAAACCTATAAAGAAGAATGGAGCGCCCGAAACCGACAGGTTAAGGCGGCTTTAATAAACTATAAACTGTCCTACGAAAGATATGACAGCGGTTATGTTTCGTATCTGGAAGTTTTAGATGTCGAAAGCAACTTGTTTCAGGCGCAATTAAGTCTATCACAATTATCTGAAAGACAATTAAGTTCAATGGTTCAATTGTACAAAGCCCTTGGCGGGGGATGGAGTCCGTAAAGGTGCAGAGGTACAAAGTCGCAAAGGTTCAAAGGTACTGAGCTGCTAAGGTTCTGAGGTACTAAGATTTTATAAAAACAAAAAAGCACTATTTTCATAGTGCTTTTTTTTTATAACCTTTGTGTCTTTGTACCTCTGTCACTTTGAGCCTAAAACCTTAGAACCTCAGCAACTCAGAACCTTAGTAGCTTAAAGAATTAACAAAACTCGTTAAAAGCGTCTTTCAAATTCTCAGCGATTAATTCAGCCGGACGACCTTCGATGTGGTGACGCTCTAACATGTGAACTAATTCTCCGTTTTTGAACAAAGCCATAGATGGCGATGATGGAGGAAAAGGAAACATATGTTGTCTTGCAGCATCAACAGCTTCTTTGTCAACACCAGCGAAAACTGTAATTAAGTGATCTGGTTTTTTAGCGCCTTCTAAACTCATTTTTGCTCCCGGACGTGCATTTCTTGCAGCACAACCACAAACAGAGTTTACAACAACTAAAGTGGTACCTTCAGCTTTGATAGCATTATCTACTGCTTCTGCACTATGTAAATCTTGAAAACCAGCTGCTGTTAATTCAGCCTCCATCGGTTTTACCATTTCTTGTGGATACATATTTCTTATTTTTAAATTTTACTTTTGATTTGCAAAGTTACGAAGTTTACCCGCAACTACTTAATTTGTGGTATAAAGTTTTGTTATAGTTCAATTGATTTAGTCGAAAGCTGTAAAGTCATAAAAAACAAACACTTAAAACAATCTATTGTTTGGTGAATTTCTTCTGATATGGATAAGTCTCGTAAACCGTATTGTCTTCATTAAGAGAAAACCCTTTAGCAGCATCATCTCTTGCCACACCAACCAGAGCGACGACTTCTTCTCTTGGTTTCCCTTGCTTCAACCAGCAAACCGCTTTGTAATACTTTGCATCTGAAAATTCAGGATATACTTTGAGCGCTTTATCAAAAATAACAAGTGCTTCGTCCCATTTTTTGAGCTCGTATTTGGCAATTCCCTGATAAAAATACGCTGTAGGATGTTCTAATTGTTGTCTGTTTTTATAAATGTCATTTACATAATCGTCAAACAGCTTTTCGGCTTTATCGTATTCATTCAATTGCAAATAACAAAGCCCTATATAAAAACTATAGGTATGATCCATGACATAACTGTTTCCGTAAAGTTTAATGCATTCTTCAAAATCAACAATCGCACTTTTATACGTTTTCGCAAAAATACATTTTATAAAAGCCCGGTACGGAAGCCATTCTTGTTTATTATAACGAACGGCTTTATCCAGAAAAGGCATTCCGACTTCGTATTTCTTGCATTTAAAATACGGCATTGCTTTTTGTTGCCACAGATAAGCTATTGTGCTATCTTTTTTTAGACCTTCGTCGATGCAATTTTGCCATTCTGACATTTGAAAAGTATAATTGTACTTATAGGCACAACTGTCTAAGTATTTGACCTGAATAGCATCCTGAGCTTTATTTTTGGATACTTGTGCAAAAGAGATAATCGAAAAAAACAAACTGAATCCTAAAATAATGTTTTTCAAAGGTTATTGGTTTAAGTTAAATTTATTTGAAAGAAAAATCACTCTAAATAACGCTTTTATAAATGGCACTTTAGGACACTTTAAAATAACTTTAACATCCTCGATCAAAGTAGTTTCTTCGTCTAAGAATTTAAAAATTAATTGTGGATTTCCTTTTTTGAATAATGACGAAAAAATACCGCTTCCCAATTCGTTATGACGATACAGAATGTCCAAAAGCAGTAAATCGTAAAACCAGAATCGGCTTCTTTTATGAAAGGCAGTCATCTTAATTGAAGTCGAAGAATAGAGAAACTTCACCAAATCAGCTGATTTTTTATCGGCACTTTTAAAAGTATAACCTGTACTGGCTTTGGTCCACCCTCCGGCGGTTCCAATATTCAAAACTCTTTTGGTATTCTTCTTCCAGAACGGATAACAAGTCATCGGGATGCTTCCCTGCTCCTTCTCTACAATATCATACTGCTCAATACCTCGTTTTTCTAAATAGATCTGAATCTCGTTTTCATACTCCGCCGTTGAAAGCAATTTCTCCGAAAATAAGGTATATTCAACCAAAGCTTCGGTTTTAGAAACCGGCAGTACATACATGAATCTTGTGTTCCCTTTTTGTTCTACCGAAAAATCCATGAAAGTAGCCTGTTCCGGGTTGAAGACTTCCTTTTCAGATTTCAAATACCAACCTACAAAATGCTGTTGCAGAACGGGATATTTGGTTTGACTTAATGCAGTTGATGAGGTATAAATACTATTCAGCAAATAATGACAAGTATACCTATTCTCTTCTGAACCTACAAAAACATGGGTTTCAAGTTCGTTGATATCAGTTACTTTCTCGTTTGAAAAAGTGACATTGGAATGTTTTGACAGCTCTTTAAAAACAAAATCATAAAAGTCCAATCCCCGAATTTGATGGTACTGATAAGGTTTCAGGTTTAAATCACGTTTGAAATTTTCGTTGGCAAACAAAGCAGAATCCCATTTTTTAAGAACAATCGAACTCCAGACGGAATCTTCTTTCTCCCAAAAACACCAGGTTCGGTCATTGGTCTTTTTCACGCCCTGATCCAGTAATAGGATCGATTTATGGGCAAAATTCCCTGACAATACCATTTTGTAAACGGTCATCAGAGCTGCTAAACCCGTTCCGGTAAAAATGTAATCGAAGTGTTTGATTTGTGAGGATTGCATCTTCAAAAATAAGGAATTTTATTTTTGCAGCTTTTCTAAAAGCAGGTTAAAATCCTTTGGATTCAAGTAACTGTTATACTGAGCAATAATTTCATACTCTTCATTCAAAACACATAAAACCGGATAAACAAGCTGTCCGTTTATGGTGCCAAGCTGCAAAGCCAGTTCATGAACCCCAACATTGTTTCCTGAAGGTTTGTATTTGAAGGTGTTTTTATTAAACGTAATCGCTCTCTTTTCTTCGGCATTAAAATCAATGAAATAGAAATCGGAATTGAGTTTTTCACTCACTTCCTGATTTTTAAACGTCGTATTTTTCATTCTCTGGCAATACTGACACCAATCGGTATGAATGAAAACAATGATTTTTCGTTTTTGAAATTGTGCCAAGCTATCCACCTCCTCAAAAGTTCTGCTTTTTAACTGGCAGAAACCGCTTGAAGTTATTCCTAAGAAAAAAATAAGTAGAAATAGCTTTTTCATTGTTTTGTTTTTTTTCAACAGATTTTAAAGGATTGCTCTTTTGCCACGAATTCACGAATTAAATTGTAAACCTATATCTGAAAAAGGTGGCAATTCATGAATTCGTGGCGAATAAAAAAACTTTTATTAATCTGTGGCTTATCAATTTATCTAAAATTGTATCGCAATCCTAAGAATCCTCGAATGGTCTGGTTTTGTCCGTAAACATAAGTGGTGTCAAAAGTTAAACCATATGGATTATCCGGTGTAACCAATACTTTTCCCGCCGAATCGTACTGTACATTTTTGTCAAAAGGATCATTCGTTCTCGAAATCAAAAACGGATTATTCTGTTTTGGAGTAAAATTCAGCAAATTCTTGATTCCCCCGTAAAGTTCAAAATTCTTCCAGCCTGTAAACGTAAACTGAATGTTCTGAATGCTGTACCAAGGTGAATTTGGATTTCTCGGATCGTACTCATTCAACAATGGCAATTTCATCGGACTGTAAACATTTCCGGTGTAATCAAGCACTAAATTCCAAGGGTTTATTTTATACGAGACACTCCAGGTTCCGGTAAATCTTTCGGTTAAGAACGGTCGCTGTGAAATTTTGTCCTGAACATTTTTATTGTCTAAAACGGTTGCCCCTAAAATAAACTTTAAACCATTGGTGAAATTAACATCAACATTCGTACTGATTCCCTGACTGAGAGCATATCCATCGATATTGTCGTAAATGATCTTATTGGGATCGGTTTCGTAGTCTGAAATGATTTTATTACTGAAACGTGTATAAAAAGCCGTTGTTTCGATTCCGACAAAAACTCCGCTCTCAAAGTTTATTTTCTGAATATAATTCAAATTAACGTTTACTGATTTTTCCGGTTTTAAATCACTTTTAAGCACCACATCTCGTGATCCCGTAAGCGCTGCATGATCTTCGGTAAACAAATTCACCACTCTGAATCCTGTTCCGGCATTTAACCTGAAAATCGTATTTTCATTTGCCTTAAAACGATACGCAAATCGGGGTGTAAAAATAGAACCATGAATAGAATTATAATCGTATCGCGCCCCTAACAAAACCTGACTCTTTGGAGAAAACGTTATTTCGTCCTGAACAAAAATTCCCGGCAACCAGGTTTTTTCGGCAATTTTTGTTGCCGGCGTATTGTCGTCGTAATAGGAATATCGGCTTGCTATTCCGGCAAGGAAATCATTACTGCCTATCTTTTTATCCCAGGTTAATTGTAGGAAGCCTATTTTTTGATTCGCAATATACGATGTCGTTCCGTAACGGCTGTCCTGATAATGTACATTCCCCGAAAACGACAGCATCAGTTTTTCTTCAAAAGGCAGTTGGTAACTTCCAATTAATTCTCCTCTTTTCGTATAAATACTTTCACCGTAAATTTCATCACCTCCGCGATATTTTCTTTCCCAACGAACATCTCCTCCCCAACGGTCTTCATACATACCACGTGCTGCTATTGTAAAAAGACGGTTGTCGTTTCGATGAAAACTCCATTTATTAAAAACCGAAATCCTTTTAGAAAGTGTCACATCGGTGAAATTATCGTTGTCTTTATCGATAACCTGATCGTAATTGAAATAGTTAACTCCTAAAAGTGAAGTGGCCTTTTTTCCGGCATTAAATTTCATTCCCAGATCGAGATTGTTTTCTAGATACGTTGTGGTAAAATAATCTGCCGAAAAAACCGGAGCGTTTGTTGGGTTCTTGGTAATAATATTGATTAATCCCCCAACAGCTTCACTTCCGTAAAGGGAAGAAGCCGGACCCTTTACAATTTCTATTCTTTCTACCAGAGAATTCGGAATTCCGGACAAACCATAAACCGTTGAAAGGCTGCTGACAATTGGCATTCCGTCGATCAGAACCAAAGTATACGGGCCTTCGAGACCATTTATATGAATGTCTCCCGTATTACAAACACCACAATTTAACTGTGGCCGAACGCCATTTATGTTTTGAAGCGCATCGTAAATACTCGGTGTTGGATTCTTCTTAAAAAAAACAGGGGAATAAACCTCAACCGGAACAGCACTTTCCAAACGTTTAACTGCTTTTAAAGTTCCCGAAACTACTACTTCATTCAATTGATTGTCTGTATCGTCCAATTCAAAATCATACGTTTGAACAGCGTCCTTCCTTACATCGATTTTCTTTTTTGAAGTCTGAAAACCTACCAATGAAACCTGAAGCGTATAATTTCCAACCGGTACATTTTCGAAATTATAATATCCTAAACTATCCGTAACCGATCTGTATTTTGTTCCCAATAAATGTACGTTTGCCAACTGCAATTGATGGCCATCACCTGAAATAATTCCGGAAACAGAATTGGTTTCCTGAGCAAATGAAAACTGCAAACAAAAGAAAAGCAGCATCAAAAATAGTTTTTTCATTATTATAAAATTAAATTTAGACAAAACTAAAAATTAAATTTGACAAATAGTGTTCCTGACGCAAAAAACTTTAATCTAACTTCAATTCAAGGTTTTGCAGTTATTTTAATCACATGAAAAGGTTATCCGATTTAACCTAAAAATGATTCATCAATCAGTTCTTTATTCATCGAAGCCCCGGCAAAAGATCCGGAAGAAACAGCCATAGCAACAGATCGCGCCTGAATATGACAATCACCACTGGCAAAAACTCCGGGAATTGTTGTTTTTTGAAACGCATCTACTTTCAACAAACCTTGTTCTGTCAATTCGCAGCCTAAAGCTTCCGGAAGTGGGCAATGCTGCACAAAAGGTGCTCTGAAATAAATAGCTTTTACTTCAATTGTCGCTTGACTTTTGAAAATAAGCTGCTGAATATTTCCGTTTTCCTGTTTTACGTCAGCAATCTCATCTTCTATAACCTTAATTTTATGTTGCTGTAAAATTTGAGATTGCGCTACGGTAAAAGTTGATTTTCCGTTCGTTAATATTCTTAAATCCTTCGTCCAGTTCGAAATTAGTTTTGCATATTCGAACCCCATATCACCATTAGCGATAATCGCTGTTTTTTCGTTTTTGACTTCATAGCCGTGACAATACGGACAATGCAATATTGAAATTCCCCAGCATTCACTAAAACCGTCAATTTTGGGTAGTAAATCTTTTATTCCGGTTGCAAATAATAACTTTTTAGAAATGAACACTTTTCCGGATTCTGTTTTGATTTCAAATCCTTCTTTTGTTTTCATTGCCTGAATTGCTAATCCGTTATAAAAATGAACGGTATCGTAAAAATCGACCTGAATTAAGGCTTTCGCCGAAATAACTTCGGGTCTTTCACCATCCTGTGTGATGAAATTATGTGAATATGGCGTTTGTCGGTTACAAGGCAAACCACTGTCTATCACCAAAACCTGTCGCAAAGAACGCCCCAGACTCATTGCTGCCGAAAGCCCGCTATAACTACCGCCAATAATTATAACATCGTATTTATTGTTCTGTATCACTATATATTATTTTTAAGAAGTTCTTGGTATGGGAAAAAGATCTTTCTTCGGGAAAAATCCATCCTGATAATCTACAATCTCATCTGGTGTACAAAGGCACTTTTCAAGCTCTTCCAGAATTTCTGTTTCTTTTATTTTCTGACCAATAAAAACAAGTTCATTGAGTCTGTCGCCGAAATTAGAAGTCCACCGTTCTTCTATAATATCCTGAAATTCAACAAAATTATTAAAGGTCATTCGTTCACTTAATGGCATGCTTGCCCACCAGACTCCGGCCCCTTCGGCTTTCATTGATCCACCGGCCTGACTCCAGTTTATCGCTTGCTCCGGTCGGGATGCCATCCACAGCAGTCCTTTACTTCGAATGATGTTGGCGGGAAAATCGGATGTGAAAAAATTCCATAACCGATTGGGATGAAAAGGCCTGGGATCCCGAAATACAAAAGAACTAATTCCGTATTCTTCTGTTTCAGGTGTATGAATACCTTCTAATTCCCGAATCCAGCCCGCTGAATTCTCGGCTTCTTCGTAATTGAACAATCCCGTGTTCATAATTTCGTTTGGATCGACTTTGCCTGAAACCGAAGTGATTATTTTCGCCACAGGATTCAACTTTTGAATAGAAGCTCTCAAAAATTCTAATGATCTGATACTAACGAGATCTGTTTTATTCAAAATGATAACATTAGCAAATTCTACCTGATCTACCAGAAGATTGACTATTGTTCGATTGTCATTTTCAAGATCGGATAAGTTTTGCTCCCGCAGCGTTTTGGCCGAACCAAAATCTTTAAAAAAGTTAAAACTATCCACAACGGTCACCATAGTATCGATGTAACTAAATCTGGACAAGTCAATATTTTCCTCTTCGTTCACAAAAGAGAAAGTCTGCGCTACCGGAATGGGTTCGCTGATACCTGTACTTTCGATAAGCAAATAATCAAACCTGCTTTCTTTGGCCAGTTTTTCAACTTCAAGCATTAAATCTTCCCGCAAGGTGCAGCAAATACAGCCATTGGTCATTTCGACCAGTTTTTCTTCCGTTCTGGACAAGGTATACTCCTTCTTCACGAGCTGCGCGTCTATATTAACTTCACTCATGTCATTTACGATAACGGCAACTTTGAGGTTTTCTTTGTTGTGAAGAATATGATTAAGAAGTGTTGTTTTTCCTGCGCCAAGAAATCCGCTTAAAACGGTTACGGGTAGTTTTTTCATTACTAAAGGTGTTTGTGGTTTTTATAATTTAGAAGATGTCCGATAATCATTCCGATACCGCCAATAAAAATCAGATCCAAATGAACATCCAGTATCATTTCACTCAGAATACTGATCCAAATCAGAGATATCGATAAAATCAAAGTTATAGCGACCAAAAGACTTGATTTTTTAATAATTTTGACAATTGCAATTAAACCTATTGAAGCAAAGGTCAAATCGATAAACGGATTATGACTAATGCCCAAAGGCAAAATAGTAAGTAGCGGAAATATCAGACAATGAACCAGACAAATGGCAGCACTTGAGATTCCTAATATATCGAAAAAAGGCGTCGTTGTTTTCTTCATTTTCAGTACATTTGCTTAATGCAATTATGTTGCAAATATAGAATTTTATTTTTAATGCAACATTGTTGCATTAATTTTTTTTAATGCTCTAAAGATGAAAACAACAAGAAATACAGCAGCAAAGACAGCGGTTTTAGAGATTTTTGACAAATCTAAAACAGCCTTGTCTCATACCGAAATTCACAAACAGATTGATGATTTGTGCGATCGTGTGACCGTTTACAGAATATTAGACCGGTTAGTAAATGAAGATATCGTTCATAAAATTGTGAATCTTGACGGTACCGTAAAGTATGCCAAATGCCATCATCATGCACAAAGAGTACACATTCACAATCACGCTCATTTTAGCTGTGAAAAATGTCTCGAAGTCACTTGTCTGGAAAATGTAAAACCGAGCTATATTATTCCGCACAATTATAAAGTAAATGAGATAAACTTCACCTTGTCAGGATTGTGTCCGAATTGTTTGAATTCAAACAATTAAGATTTAGACTTGTCTAAAAATATTGTTGTGCAGATGTAATTTATCCCTATATTTGTTCAAACAACATTTTTACAATGACCAAATCTTTAGAAGAAGTACACCAATCGGTTGCGACACAACATAAAAAAACAGGATTTAGAAAAATATTAGCCTTTTTAGGACCGGCCTACCTGGTAAGTGTCGGTTATATGGACCCAGGAAACTGGGCAACAGATATTGCCGGCGGAAGTCAGTTTGGGTATTCTTTACTTTGGGTTTTACTAATGAGTAATTTGATGGCGTTGCTGCTTCAGAGCTTAAGTGCAAGGCTTGGAATTGTGACTCAACGTGATTTGGCGCAGGCATCGCGGGAAACTTACTCCAGATCTATCAATTACATTTTATACTTTTTAGCCGAAATTGCTATTGCCGCCTGTGACCTTGCCGAAGTTCTGGGAATGGCGATCGGAATTAATCTTTTATTTGACATACCGTTAATCGAGGGGGTTTTAATTACCGTATTGGATACTTTCTTATTGTTATTCCTGATTAACAAAGGAATTCGAAAAATGGAGGCTTTTATTATTGTATTGGTGGCTATCATTGGATTCTCCTTTATATTTGAAATGATTTTTGCAGAACCTGAACTGGATAAAGTTATTTACGGTCTGGTTCCTTCAATTCCAAGTTCTGCCGCTTTGTACATTGCCATCGGAATTATTGGTGCCACGGTGATGCCTCACAATTTGTATTTACATTCATCACTTGTACAAACCCGAAAATTCGACAGAACTCCGGCCGGAATCAAGCAGGCATTGAAATACAACTTTATAGATTCGACTATCGCCTTAAACCTGGCCTTTTTTGTAAATGCTGCCATTCTAATCCTTGCAGCTGCTACCTTTTACAAAAACGGAATGTTTGAAGTGGCTGAAATTCAGGATGCGCATCAATTTCTCGAACCTTTACTGGGAACTAAATGGGCGCCTATTTTATTTGCGGTGGCTTTAATTGCTGCGGGGCAAAGCTCAACTGTAACAGGAACTTTAGCCGGTCAGATTGTAATGGAAGGTTACCTGAATTTACGCATCCAGCCTTGGGTACGAAGAATTATAACACGACTAATCGCTATTGTACCTGCCGTTGTGGTGATTTTAATTTATGGTGAAAGCGTAACAGGGAAATTATTGATTCTAAGTCAGGTTATTTTGAGTTTACAGCTTGGTTTCGCGATTATTCCGCTGATTCATTTCGTAAGCGATAAAACCAAAATGAAAGGTTTTCATATTTCAAGAACGACACAGGTAGCCGCATGGATTATTGCTTCGATTATCGTAACTCTGAATGCAAAGCTGGTGTATGACGAAATCACTTCCTGGCTGCAAAACTCTGATAACCCAACCGTACTCTGGTTGACAGTGGTTCCGCTTGCTTTTGGATTTCTGGCTCTATTACTTTACATTATTTTCAAACCTTTTGTCACTAGAATAAAGTTAAATATCGAGAATCATTCTCCACATCATTTAAAATTGGTCTATACGCCAAAAGAAAGTTATGGCAAGAAAAATATAGCCATTACAGTCGATTTTTCTAAGGCCGATGAAGTTGCACTAAACAATGCCTTTGAACTGGGCGGAATCGACGCGCAATACACCTTAATTCACATCGTTGAAACTGTTGGAGCCTTGATGTATGGAGGCAATGTCGACGATCATGAAACGACTGTCGACGAAAAACTATTATTAGAATACAAAGAGATGCTGTCCTCAAAAGGTTTCAAAATCGAAACGGAACTAGGCTTTGGAAAACCCAACAGTGTTATTCCGGAAATCATCAATCTTGGTAATTTTGACATTTTAGTAATGGGAACCCATGGCCACACCGGACTAAAAGATATTTTGTTTGGCACAACGGTAGACAAATTGAGACACAAAATTTCTATACCTTTGCTAATTGTTAAATAAAGTGGCTGAGGTTCTAAGCTGCTAAGGTACTCAGTTTTTTTAGAGTCCTTTCACTTAGTAACTCAGAACCTTAGATCCTTAGAATCTCAAAAAAATGACTTTTTCAGAAGAAAACTATCTTAAATCCATATACCACCTTACAGCTTCAAACGATGCCGAAGTGAGCACTAATGCCATTGCCGAAATGATGGAAACGAAAGCTTCATCAGTTACTGATATGCTTAAAAAATTGTCTGAGAAAGATTTAGTCAACTATAAAAAGTATCAGGGTGTTTCACTGACGGAGAATGGAAAACTGGCCGCCAAAATGATTGTTAGAAAACATCGCTTATGGGAAGTCTTTTTAGTAGAAAAACTCAGCTTTTCCTGGGATGAAGTTCACGATATTGCCGAACAGCTGGAACACATCAAATCGGAACAACTGATTAATCGTCTGGATGACTTTTTGGGAAATCCGACCGAAGATCCTCACGGAGACCCGATTCCCGATGCCAACGGACGGATTGTTAAAATCGAAAAACAATTGCTTTCAGAATTAACAGAATATCAAACCGGGGTTTGTGTGGGTGTAAAAGATACTTCCTCAGAGTTTTTAAAGTATCTGGACAAACAAGGAATTGCTTTGGGTTCTAAAATTGATCTTTTATCGAAAGAATCATTTGATTTATCCGTTAAAATTAAGGTTGATGGACGGGAATTGTCTATTTCGAATAAAATTGCCTCAAACTTGTTTGTGAAGCTGGTTTAGAGGTTTGTTATTCGTTAATGGATAAAGTTTTTTTTAGATCTCCATAAATGAGCCGAGCCTACGGGCTCTCAATCTTGTGGGAATTTATCGTTTGGACGGATTAAAATCCATCCTTACAAAATTAAAGAACGATCCTATGGCTCTCTTTTAATCATAACTTCAGAAAACTTCAGAGAAATGGCAAATGATATCGCAATAGATTTTAATTCGATAATCTGGAAACACACCATACCATTAAAGTTCCAAAGGAACGGAACATATTGTAGCAACGGATTTTAATCCGTTGATCCAAAAAATACAAAAACACAATAGAGTTCCATCGGAACGGGGCCTTTGCTTCAAACCATTTCTCTACACAATAACCGTAACGATAAATAGTATACTTTAAACAATCCCTTTCTCGATCATTTCCAGCATAACCGGAGAAGCGTTTTTAAACGTCGGTGGCTGTTCGATAATACTTCCAGCATTCTTCTTGTTCACCTTAAACGTAAAATCATTATCTGTGGTAAACAATAAAGCTGTTAAAAATGGATTTTTAATATAAGTTCCTAACACCAATAAAGCTTCATCCAGCGTATGAATACTTTCAATTTCCTCGGTTTTATATCTGGTTGTTAAAGAAATAGAGAAGGTATTATCCTCATTCAAAACTAAACGAAAATAAATATTCTTAATCTCGGTATCGCCCATTGTTTTAGCCAAAGTCAATTTTGCGAAAGTTCCCGCCTGGATGCTTTCTTTAACTCGTTCACAAAAAAGGGCAAATATTGGTTCGTACATTTTTTTAAGATTCTAAGGTTCTGAGATGCTGAGGTTCTAAGTCTTTTACCGCAAAGTTCGCTAAGATTTACGCAAAGGACACAAGAAAAATTAAAAACTTGGCGAACCTTGCGTAAATCCTTGCGGTCTTAGCGGTTATGAAAAAAAATTATTTTCCGGTAAATTCAGCTTTACGTTTTTCTAAAAATGCCGTTGTTCCTTCTTTGAAATCCTGAGTTCCGAAACATTTTCCGAATGATTTGATCTCAGTATCAAAACCATTTTTACCATCAGTATAGTTTGCATTGATCGCTTTTATGGCTTTAGCAATTGCAAATGGTGCATTTTTAATAATTTTTTGAGCGATTCCGGTAGTAAAATCCAAAAGTTCTGCTTGTGGTACTACATGATTCACTAAACCGTATTGTTTGGCCTCTTCTGCACCAATCATAGCAGCGGTCATAATCATTTCCATCGCGCGGCCTTTCCCTACTAATTGTGGTAAACGCTGCGTTCCTCCATAACCAGGAATCAATCCTAAAGTTACTTCCGGCAAGCCCATTTTAGCATTGTCTGAGGCTACTCTGAAATGACAAGACATTGCCAATTCCAATCCTCCACCAAGGGCAAAACCATTTACAGCCGCAATTACAGGTTTTTTCAAATTTTCAATAAGATCAAATAAAGTTTCCTGTCCTTCTGCTGCCAATTGCGCTCCTTCGATGATGGTATAATTGGCAAATTCCGAAATATCAGCTCCGGCTACAAATGCCTTCTCCCCACTTCCGGTGATAATGATAACACGAACATCATCATTTTTACCCAACAACTTCACTGCTTTACTTAAGTCACTGATCGTAGCTTTGTTTAACGCATTTAATTTGGTAGGTCTATTGATGGTTACGGTCGCAATTCTTTCTTCTATTGAGATTAAAATATTTTCGTAGTTCATGATGCTAATTTTATGAGTTTGTTATCGGTAAAGAAACTCTGAATGTGGTTCCTTTTCCGTAAGTTGATTCAAAGGTAATTGTTCCTTTGTAATTTTCGATGATGTTTTTGATAATTCCGAGTCCAAGTCCCATTCCACTTGTTTTTGTGGTAAATTTTGGCTCGAAAATTCTGCTGATATCCTGTTTCTGAATTCCGATACCGTTGTCTTTTACCGCAATTTCAACATCGTCGTCTATGCGTTTTACAGTCACTACAATCGATTTATGAAATTGGCTTTCCGGGATTGCCTGTGTCGCATTTTTAACAAGATTGGTGATAACCCGTATCAATTGTGTACGATCCATCTTGGAGATAATTTCCTCCTCTTCACTTTCGAAAACGATATAATCTTCATTGAAAATATCTAAAGCAAGCTCCACAACCTCAACCACGTTTAAGGTTTCGTTTTGTTGTGCCGGCATCGAAGCAAAGTTCGAGAATGCCGATGCCACCGCTGTCATGGTATCGATTTGCTGGATTAAGGTCTCTGAATAATCATTTAGTTTTTGCTTAACATCCGGTGCAGTTGGATCAAACTTGCGTTGAAAACTCTGCACAGTCAAACGCATCGGTGTAAGCGGATTTTTGATTTCGTGGGCTACTTGTTTCGCCATTTCGCGCCATGCCTCTTCACGTTCACTTTGAGCTAATTTTATAGCACTGGTTTCCAGTTTATCGACCATTCCGTTATAAGCCTTGATTAAGAAATTGACTTCCTTACTGTTAGCTTCTAAAACGATCTTCTCGTTCTTCTGGTCTAAATTAGTTTCTTCCAGTTTATCCGAAATTGTTTTTAGTGATTTTGTAATATAAGTCGATAAAAAATAAGCCAATCCAAAAGCCACAATAAGCATGAAGGAATATACCTGACTTAAACGAATCAAAAAGGTATTCAGCTCATTGTCGTAGTACCCATCGTCTTCTAAATAGGGAAGGTTTAGAATTCCTAACGGTTTGAACTTTTCGTCTTTAATCAAACTGTAAGACGATCTGTTTTTAACACCATCAATGGTTTTAATATCTACAAAACGTTTTTCGATAGAAGAACGCACTAATTTCAGAATGTATTCGGGAATTGGAGGAGCAACTTTATCAACGGCGAAAGACTCCTTTGAGGACTTCAATAATTTTCCGTCTAGACTGTAAATATTGATTTCGATTTTATGAATCTGAGCCAGTTCGTGTATTTTATCTTTAAAAATTAAATCCAGATTGGCAGTTTTTAAAGGATATGTTGTCGTGGAAAGCACATAATTAATATGTTCCTTCACTGCATTTTCTTTGCGCTCGAGACGTTCCTGATGGTATTCTTTTGCTTCGTTTTTAAACTGAATAATAGAAATAGAAGCCAATAAAAACGATGCCACAACAATCAATACAATCATCGACAGGAAAATCCTGACACGCAGCGAAAGCATAGACATTTTGAAGTTGTTAAACATAGTTTTTGTTTTGTTTGTTTCAGGTTTCAAGTTTCAGGTTTCTTTGCGTTTGGCAACTTGAAACTTGAAACCTGAAACTAAAAAACTATTTCCTCTCTCTTATTCTTTTATAAAATCTAAATCCTAACATGATCAGAACTGAGAATAAAATGATTCCGATCACACCAAAAATCCAGTTGATGGCACTTTTTAAAACTACTAAAAAAACGACCGCAAATAGTATGATGGTAGCACCTTCATTCCACAAACGCATAAAGTTATTGGAATATTTCACCTCGTCATTTTGTAATTGTTTAAAAATCTGATGGCATTTTAGATGATAGAGATACAATAGAAATACAAAACACAATTTCACATGCATCCATGGCATTTTAAGCCAGGCATTTCCTAAATCGGTAAAAAGCAGCATCCAAAAAGCAAAAATACTCGCCAAAACTGCTGACGGCCATGTAATAATGTACCACAAACGATAGGCCATTATTTTGTACTGTGCCTGCAAAATTTCTTTCTCGGGAGATGGTTTTTCACTGGCTTCAATTTGATATACAAACAAACGCACAATATAAAACAACCCTGCAAACCAGGTGATTACAAATATAAGATGTAGTGATTTTAAGTAATTGTAGTACTCCATCATAAAGTCTTTTTTCTTTACTCTTTATTCTATTTTCTATTTCGCCCAATCGTTAATCCAATTTCCAACGGTCTGGCACCACTCGTCATCGTCATTCAAACAAGGTATTGCCAAAAACTCTTCGCCTCCCTTTGCTTCAAAATCTTCTTTGGCACGCATTGCGATTTCCTCTAAAGTTTCTAAACAATCCGAAACGAAAGCTGGTGTTACAACCGCCAAATTTTTGATTCCTTTTGCTGGCATCTTATCAATCTCGACATCTGTATAAGGCTCCAGCCATTTGTCTCCCGCTAAACGTGACTGAAATGTTAAGCTATACTTATCTTCAGGAAGTCCTAATAACTTCACGACTTGCCTGGTTGTTTCATAACATTGATGACGGTAGCAAAAATCATGCGCAGGTGAAGGTGTATTGCAACAAGATCCGTCAATTTTACAGTGTGATTTCGTCACATCGGTTTTACGAATATGACGTTCCGGGATTCCATGGTACGAGAACAATAAATGATCGTAATCAAAACCAACCAAATGTTTCTGAATAGAATCAGCCAGATTCTTGATATAATCCGGTTTATTGTAAAACGCAGGAACATCTGTAAAAGTCATTTGTGGAAATTTCTTCTTACGAATTTCTTCTGCCTTAACTAAAATAGTCAAAGTCGAAGCCATCGCGTATTGCGGGTATAAAGGGAAAAGCAATACCTCTGTAACACCTTTTTCATGTAACTCCTGAAGTCCTTTTTCGATGGTCATACTTCCGTAACGCATTGCTAAAGCCACCGGTACATTTACCAAAGGCTGAACCTTTTTTTGCATTCTTTCAGAAAGCACGACCAAAGGAGAACCTTCATCCCACCATATTTTCGCATAAGCATGTGCTGATTCTTCCGGTCTTTTTCTTAAAATAATACCACGAACCAGCAAAGCTCTTAATAAATACGGAACATCGATCACGTATTTATCCATTAAAAATTCGTCTAAGTATGGTTTTACATCTTTTGGTTCCGGGCTTTCCGGAGATCCTAAGTTTACTAATAATACGCCTTTCATTATGTTTTTTTTGCTTTAGGCTTTAAGCTCTAAGCTTTAAGCTTTTAATATGTTTGTTTTAAAAAATTTCGTCAAAAGTAGCGCTTGCAGCTTTTTAGAAATATGATAAATGTTACTTTTTGTTTATGTTCTTATTTACAAAACTGATTCTTTAAAACATTATCAGTTTTTATCCTTTTTATATTTGCTGAATAGCTTTTTCAATGATTTATATTCTTCTTCTGTTCCAAAGTTATCTGTACTAATTTCCTTTTTAGAACTAATCAAATAAAACTGACTACAGGAAAGACAGATTTTAGCTACTCCTGAAATTTTTTCATTCTTTTTAAAAATTAAAATATCCCTATATTCAGGTGCACAAGCATATACATTTTCAAACATCTTTAAAGAAGATTTTTCCAAAAAATATCATTTCTTAAATATTCAACGTCTTTTTGAGATAATTCAAATTTAGAAAACCCATTAGAATTAATTGTTTTAACAAAAACATCATTATTTACTTTCTCAGGATAGTCATCAAAAAAAATCTTATCTTCAATAGTATCGTCAATTCCTTTACTATGATTATCATCCATTTCTACTTCTTTACTTTTATTCAATGAATAATATTCAACACTGTCAAAATCAAAAAACATTTTTTCTTCTTTTGATTTACAAGACAGAATTAAAAAAAGCAATAAAACTATTGAATATCTTTTAACCATTAAACATTTGCATTAATCGACATCAAATACTTTTTCGGAGTTGTAGCAAACTTCTTTTTAAATGCCGCAATAAAATGACTTCCTGTGCTATAACCAATTTTCAGTCCAACTTCGTTCACATTATACGAACCGCTATCGAGCAGTTTTCGGGCGAAATCCATTTTGTAATCAAACAGAAATCCGTAAACGGTATCGCCATAAATTTGTTTGAAACCCATTTTTAGTTTCTTCAGGTTTAGACCAATCTCATCTGCCAGTTCCTGCAAACCCGGTGGTTCAGCCATATTTGCGATGATAATTTCTTTGGCTCGTCTTATTTTCAAAACATTATCTTCATCAATCAAGAATGGACATTGTTCTGCATTTGGATCTTCGGTTCGGTTAAAATACAAACTCAGTAATTCATATCCTTTTCCCTTATAATAAAGGTTTTTTATGGACGGATGCAGGTTGTAATGAAACAGCTGACTCAACACAATAGCCATAGAGGGACTAATATTTCCTTCGTTATAATATTTTTTGTCCTTATTATCAGGACTTAAAAAAGTAATATAATCTGCTTCGGCAGAAAACAACGCGTGAAATTTTTTGATCGATACGATTACCGAAATCACCCAGGAATTTGGAGAAAGTTCTAAATTCAATGGTAATTCTTTTTGTGGATTGTACAAAAGGAGCGATTTTTCTTCTTTCAATTCCAGAGCGTACGTTCCCTGATTGAACAAAAATTTAGCGTTGCCTTTTATCCCGAAATGAAACTGTATCAGACCACTACCTACTTCGTGCTGCCCCAAAAAGAGCTCTGAACTGTCGTTTTGAAAACGGATCAGCGTAAAGTCATCTTCGATTTTAATAATTTCCTGAGAACTCATAGCGATATTTTTTTGAAACAAAAATTAGCGTAAACGGAGAATGTTATTTAGAATCACTCTAAACAAACCTTTTCTAACAACTTGATTTTGCTACAAAAATACTTCTTTTTGCATAAAAACAGCTGTTTAGAAACAAAAAAACATGTAGCGATACAAAAAGTACTTTTAGCGTTATTTTTCTAAACACTATAGTGATAATTTTGTTGCACTTTTATGAAAGTGAATTTATGGAAAACAATAACGTACCGAAACACCTTTATTTTTATTCAGTTGGTCTGAGTTATAAAAAAGCTGATGCTGAGGTCAGAGGTCAATTTAGTCTGGATGCAGTTGCCAAAACACATTTGCTGGAACAGGCTAAAAAAGAGGGAATAGAAAGTTTAATTGTCACTTCGACTTGCAACAGAACCGAGATCTACGGTTTTGCAGAACATCCTTTTCAATTAATAAAGTTAATTTGCGATAATAGTAACGGATCTGTTGATGCTTTTCAAAAAGTAGGATTCGTTTATAAAAATCAGGAAGCGATCAATCACATGTTTCGCGTAGGAACCGGCTTAGACAGTCAAATCTTAGGTGATTTTGAAATTATCTCTCAAATCAAAACCAGTTTTACCCATTCGAAATCAATGGGTTTAGCCAATGCTTTTTTGGAAAGACTGGTAAACGCCGTGATTCAGGCGAGTAAAAAAATCAAGAACGAGACAGAAATCAGTTCAGGAGCCACTTCGGTTTCTTTTGCCTCGGTACAATACATTCTTAAAAATGTAGAAGATATCGGAAACAAAAACATTCTGCTTTTCGGAACTGGAAAAATAGGGAGAAATACCTGCGAGAATTTAGTGAAACATACTAAAAACGAACACATCACCTTAATCAACCGTACGAAAGACAAAGCAGAGAAATTAGCCGGAAAACTGAATCTTATTGTTAAAGATTACTCCGAATTGCATCTTGAGCTTCAAAAAGCCGATGTGGTAGTAGTAGCAACCGGGGCTCAAAACCCAACGGTTGACAAAGCGATCCTGAATCTTAAAAAACCTTTATTGATTCTGGATTTATCTATTCCGAAAAACGTTAATGAAAATGTTGAGGAGTTAGAAGGCGTGACCTTGATTCACATGGATTATTTATCACAGTTGACAGATGAAACGCTGGAAAACAGAAAACTGCATATTCCTGCTGCCGAAGCCATTATTGAGGAAGTTAAAGAAGAGTTTATAACCTGGACTAAAGGTCGTAAATTTGCTCCTACCATTAATGCTTTGAAAGAAAAACTAAACGCGATTAAAAACTCGGAATTAGATTTTCAAAGCAGAAAAATTGCTGATTTTAATGAGGAACAAGCTGAGATTATCAGTAACCGAATCATTCAGAAAATCACTACTCATTTTGCCAATCACTTAAAAGACGACGATACCATGGTTGATGAAAGCATCGAATGGATCGAAAAAGTCTTCAAAATAAAAGCATCTTAAGGTTTTCACCATTAAGATATTAAGATTCATTAAACCAAGCTTTGTCAAGGGAATTAAGCAAAACTGATTTGAAACTTAACTTTCTTAAATTAATCACAATGCTTAATGAACCTTAATATCTTAATCGTTGAAATACAAAAAGTTCTATGACAAAAAAGGAGGTTACTCAATTGGCTTACGAAATTACCGGTTTTGCTATAAAAGTGCATAAAGCCTTAGGCCCGGGACTTTTAGAAAGCATCTATGAAAAGTGCCTCAAATATGAATTAGAACAAAATGGATACGATGTTAAACAGCAGCTGAGTGTTAAAATAGAATATTATAATCTTGAGTTGGAATCTGATTTAAGAATTGATCTTCTTGTTAATGATTGTGTCGTTGTTGAACTGAAAGCAATAGAAAATCTATTACCAATTCATGAAGCACAACTTTTAACTTATATGAAATTATTGCAAAGACCTCAAGGACTATTAATTAATTTCAATACTCTAAATATAACAAAATCAATGAAACCACTTGTAAATGATTATTTTGCAAGACTAATAGATTAACAGCTTCATTAGCTTAAAAAATCAACACAAAGCTAAATGAACCTTAATATCTTAATGGTTAAAATATAAAAATGGCAGAAAAAACAATCAGAATTGGAACCCGCGATAGCGAATTGGCACTTTGGCAAGCACACACTGTCGAGAAAAAACTAAACGATCTGGGTTATAAAACCGAAATTATTGCAGTAAAATCTACAGGTGATATTATCCTTGACAAACCGCTTTACGAACTTGGCATCACCGGAATTTTCACCAAAACGTTAGATGTTGCTATGATTAATGGTGATGTAGATATTGCCGTTCACTCGATGAAGGATGTACCTACAGCTTTACCAAAAGGTATTGTTCAGGCAGCAGTTTTAGAAAGAGCCAATGTTCTTGATATTCTGGTTCATAAAGGAAATCCTGATTTTGCCAATCCAAATACAATCGCAACCGGAAGTTTACGTCGTCAGGCGCAATGGTTCAACAAATACCCTAATCATACTGTTGTCGATTTACGCGGAAATGTAAATACCCGTATGCAAAAATTACAGGACAACAACTGGGACGGGGCTGTTTTTGCTGCAGCAGGTTTGGAGCGTATCAACTTAAAACCGGAAAATTATATCGATCTGGATTGGATGATTCCCGCACCGGCACAAGGGGCTATGGTGGTTGTGGCCATGGAAAACGACAATTATGCCCTTGAAGCTCTTTCACAATTAAACGATATTGAAACTGAGATTTGTACCTATATCGAACGTCAGTTTTTAAGAACTCTTGAAGGAGGCTGTACGGCTCCTATTGGGGCTTTGGTTCGCTATAATGAAGAGGAGGACACGCTTCACTTTCAAGGTGTTTTACTTTCGGTTGATGGAAAACAAAAACTCGAAATCAACAAGACTGTTGAAATTGGAGAGTGGAAAAAACTGGGATTCTTTGCTGCCCAGGAAATTCTGAACAACGGCGGAACAGAATTGATGCAAGCCATTAAAGAATCTTTGAAGAAATAATGAGTAAATCAATTCAAATAGTATCTACAAAAAAGCTTTCAACAGAGCAAAGACAAGCCTTAACAGCCGCTCATATTGAAGTTATTGAAGCCGATTTTATTCAAACCGAAAATAAACCTTTCGAAATAAAAGACCTCAACGATAATTTGATTTTCACAAGTCAGAATGCCGTTCATAGTGTTCTCTCCCATCCCAAATCGGAAGAACTGAAAAGCAAAAATGTATTTTGCGTTGGTTTAAAAACCAAGATCCTCTTATCAGAAAACGGATTCAATGTTGTAGCTTACACTGGTTATGCTGCCGATTTAGCCGAAATTATCACTTTAATATACCGCAGTGAAAGCTATACTTTTTTCAGCGGAAACCTGCGCAGAGAAACGTTACCCAAAGCCTTAAAAGAAGCAGAACTAAAATTCAATGAAATTCAGGTTTATGACACATCTTTGACCCCTCAAAAAATAAAAACTCCTGTTGATGCTATTCTGTTTTTCAGTCCATCAGGTGTACAAAGTTATCTGAAAGAGAATTCGATTAAAAAAGAAACCTGCTTTTGCATTGGAGAAACTACTGCAGAGGCTTTAGAAAAAATTACCAAAAATATCGTTATTGCAGATCAGCCAACGGTTGAAGATGTCATTGAAGATGTTTTACAAGAATATAAATAACAACAATAAACAAACCCGACAGGTTTTAAAAACCTGTCGGGTTTAAAATATAAACCTTATGTTAAAAAACGACCTATTTTTAAAAGCACTAAAAGGAGAAACCGTTCAACGCCCACCAGTTTGGATGATGCGTCAAGCCGGAAGATATTTACCGGAATTTAGAGCTTTACGTGATAAATATGATTTTTTCACCAGATGTGAAACTCCGGAACTGGCTGCCGAAATTACCGTTCAGCCAATCCGTAGAATTGCTCCGGATGCTGCTATTTTATTCTCTGATATTTTAGTGGTTCCACGTGCAATGGGTATTCATGTAGAATTGAAGGACAATTTAGGTCCAATTATTCCGGATCCTATTCGTACAATGGAGCAGGTGAATCAGGTTTTTGTTCCGGATGTAAATGAAACTTTAGGATATGTTTTTGATGCCATTAAATTAACAAAAGAAATGCTGAACGACGAAGTGCCATTAATTGGTTTCGCTGGTTCACCTTGGACCATCTTTTGTTATGCTGTTGAAGGAAAAGGTTCTAAAAGTTTTGATACTGCTAAAGGATTTTGCTTTTCAAACCCGGTTGCAGCGCACACTTTATTACAAAAAATTACAGATACGACGATTTTATACTTAAAAGAAAAAGTAAAAGCGGGTGTTAATGCCGTTCAGATTTTTGATTCCTGGGGAGGAATGCTTTCTCCGGTTGACTATCAGGAATTCTCCTGGAAATACATCAACCAAATTATTGATGCATTGGCAGAAGTTACTCCTGTTATTGTGTTCGGAAAAGGATGCTGGTTTGCCTTAGGCGAAATGGGTAAAAGTAAAGCTTCAGCACTTGGTGTAGACTGGACTTGTACTCCTAGAAATGCTCGTTATTTATCAGGTGGAAATATTACTTTACAAGGTAATTTTGATCCTTCAAGATTGCTTTCTCCAATTCCAACCATCAAAAAAATGGTTCACGAAATGATCGACGAATTCGGAAAAGACAAATATATCGTAAATTTAGGTCACGGAATTTTACCAAATATCCCTGTAGATCACGCTAAAGCGTTTATTGACGCTGTTAAAGAATACGGAAACTAGTTTTCAGTACGCAGTCTCAGTTTTCAGCTGCCTACCAGCAAACTGAAAACTGAGACCGAAAACTGGAACTGAGACCAAAAACTAAAAAAAATGCTCAACAAAGGCTTAAGAGACGAAGAAAAAATAAGAATTGATAACGTCCTCAAGACGTTACGATCACTTGTTTTTGTTCCTTATCCTTTGAATAATACGGAAAAAGAAAATATTGAAAATCAGCTGAAAGAAATCGGGCTAGATTTTGAAACTTTATCCTCTCAAAAAAATGAAGATTTGATCACATTCTTAATACAGCTTCATTTTGATTGGGAACATTTAGAGCAATTTGGAGACATTTTAATCGAATTCTCAAAAGATGAAAATCATAATTTTACCCATAAAGCTTTGGCTGTTTATGAATATATCCAACAAGAAAGTAAAGTTTTCTCTTTCGGGATAAATACTAAAATTGCTTCGGCCAAAAACAGATCCTAATGGTTTTTACAGATTGGAAAACAAATACGATTGCCAATATTCTTCCTGAGGAATTTTACAACCTCATCGAAAAGAATAGAAACCACATTCAAAAAACATTTCCCGTCACACTTTCTTACTGTACGGATCTCGAAAAAACGAAGCAGTTTCTTGCTTTCAACCAAGACAAAGAAAATCACAAAGAAGGATACTTTTTCTATCCAAGAGACACCAAAACCAATGCATTAATTGGCTATTTGTGCATCAAAAGCATTGACAATCGCATTTCAAAATGTGAACTGGGTTATTTTGTTGATGAAGATTATCAGGGAAAAGGAATTACTTCAAAAATGGTTTCCGAAACCTTAGATTTTTGCTTCAATACTTTAAACATGAATAAAGTATTTATCTGTACCTCAAAAATCAACAAGGCAAGTCAGCAGATTGCTTTAAAACACCATTTTAAACAAGAAGGAATATTAAGAGAGGAATTCAAAAACAGCGACGGAACATTAGAAGATGTTGTTTACTTTGGATTACTCAAATCAGAATACAATATCCATGAAAGATAAATTTTACGCTTACATACAACAATTACAAGACCAGATCTGTGCCGGATTAGAAGCGGTTGACGGAACTGCAAAATTCCGCGAAGATCTTTGGAAACGCCCTGAAGGCGGCGGTGGAAGAACACGTGTAATCGAGAACGGAGCCGTTTTCGAAAAGGGCGGTGTCAATATTTCGGCCGTTCACGGAAAACTGCCGGAAGCCATGCAGAAAATGTTTAATGTAGACGAGGCCGATTTCTTTGCCTGCGGATTAAGTCTGGTTCTTCATCCTAAAAACCCAATGGTACCAACGGTTCACGCGAACTGGCGTTACTTTGAAATGTATGATACTTCGTCTTCGCTCAGTACAGGTCCAAGAAAAGTAATTCAGCAGTGGTTTGGTGGTGGACAAGATCTAACTCCTTACTATTTGTTTGAAGAAGACGCTATTCACTTTCATCAAACCTGTAAAACGGCTTGCGACAAACATAATCCCGAGTTTTATCCTAAGTATAAAAAGCAATGTGATGCCTATTTCTGGAATGCACACCGAAACGAAGCCCGAGGAATTGGCGGTTTGTTTTTTGATTATTGCAAAGCAACCGAAACCATGTCAATGGAAGACTGGTACAATTTTGTAACCGAAGTGGGCAACAGTTTCCTGGAAGCTTATGTTCCAATTGTAGAAAGAAGAAAAAATCTGGAATACACAGCCGAAAATAGAAACTGGCAGGAAATCCGTCGTGGCCGTTATGTCGAATTCAATTTAGTTCATGATAAAGGCACGTTGTTCGGTTTGAAAACTAACGGAAGAATTGAAAGTATTTTAATGAGTTTGCCTCCGCACGTACAATGGGTTTACGATCATCATGCGGAAGCTGGAAGCGTTGAGGAAAAATTGATTCAGGTGTTAGAGAATCCAGTTGACTGGATTGAATTGCAATAAAGTCTATTTATTTTATTGTAGAAAATTTCTTTCAAAAAATAACATCCCATCAATAGATTTTTGTAGATTTAGTCTTTAAACCCATAAGGATGATTTCTATAAAAATCTGTTAGTATGGCAAGCACCTATTCTCAATTATACATTCATATTGTTTTCACCGTTAAAGGCCGGCAAAATCTGATTTCCAAAAATTGGAAAGACGAACTCTATAAATACATGACCGGCATTATTAGTAATAAAGGTCAAAAACTAATTGCTATTAACGGAATGCCGGATCATATTCATATCCTGATCGGGTTAAAACCGGATAAGTCAATATCGGATTTAGTAAGAGATATTAAGGCAAATTCTTCAAAATTTATAAATGACAGGAGGTGGGTAAATGGAAAATTTGAATGGCAAACCGGATTTGGAGCCTTTTCATATAGCCATTCCCATTTGACAAATGTTATACGATACATTGAAAATCAAGAAGAGCATCACAAAACAAAAACATTCAAAAAGGAATATATCGGTTTTTTAAAATTGTTTAATGTTGATTTTAAAAACGAATATTTATTTGATGATGTTAACGAATAATATATCATTACAAACATGCTATAAAATATATCGCTCCTCCGGAGCTTAAAAAATCTAATGCTCATATGCTATAGATATGCTGCTCCTTCGGAGCTCTGTAAAAAATAATGGAATTCTAAAACGAACACAATACCTCAAAAAAATTCTAAACCAATACATATCAGAGTCCCAACGGGATGAAATATTTGTAGATTTTTTTGTAGATTTAGTTTTTAAACCCCGAAGGGGTGACCTATTAAAAAATAATAATTCCCCTTTATTAAATTCTGAACCAATATCAGATAATTGCAATTTTTAACCAATGAATTTAAAACTGATTTATATCGTATTCCTCGGAAGCTTTTTTGGGTGTTTTGCTCAAAACGATTCACTGCTGAATCCTTATTTTAAATCCTATAACGATAAAATTACCGGCAGCGTTTATTATTTAGACACTTCAAATAGTTTTCAGATTGCTTCAGGTCCACAGGATTCACAAACATTTCTTAATCTTACTCCGAATAGAAGAGAACAGATTGGTTTTAATCTGAATTATAAAATCATTGATGTTTCTGTTGGTTTCGCTCCAAAATTTCTGAGCCAAAATAAAGGCGATTCCCATTCCAAGCATTTTAATTTCAATACCCGTTTTTACTATAAAAAATGGATGCAGTCCTTTACTTTTATCAATCAGAAAGGATTTTATATCAGTGATGATAATATAATGGCACAATTGCCCGATATGCGCACCACGAAAATTGGCGGATCTACGGCTTATGTTTTCAATCCTAAGTTTTCTTTTAAAACATTGGTAAGCCAAAACGAATGGCAGACCAAAAGCTCCGGAAGTTTTATTCCGACTTTTTCTTTTTATTATACCAATCTCAATCTAAACAATACACCGGATTCTTCAAACGCCGATATCTATGTTTTTTCGATAGCACCCTCCTATTTTTATAATTTTGTAATTAGTCAACGCGTTTTAATTGGTGCCGGAATTGCTTTAGGGGTTGGAATTAATGATATTGACGGCGATTCATCTGCGCTGTATCAAGCCGATTTTAATTTAAAACTTGCCTACAATAATGACCGTTTCTTTGCTTTTGCAAGCATCAATACAGTAAGTTTTGCCCAGGACGATAAAGTCAATCCGCGATTGAATGATAATGTTGCCACTTTAAAACTTTCTGCCGGTTACCGATTTGATCCACCCAAAAAAATAAAAGAAGTTTACGATAAAGTAAATCAGAAAATAGGTTTGTAATTTTTTAATCCAAAATCTTCATTCTAAAATCTAAAATAAAATAGTATGGCAAATGTGAGCAAAGAACAATTGAACCGCATGCAGACCGGAAAAGGATTTATTGCTGCATTAGATCAAAGTGGCGGAAGTACACCAAAAGCATTAGCACAATACGGTGTAGAGGAAAGCAGTTATACAACCGAAGAAGAAATGTACACCCTCGTACATGAAATGAGAACCCGAATTATTAAAAGTCCCGCCTTTAGCAGCAAATTTATTCTGGGAGCTATTTTGTTCGAAAATACGATGGACCGCAAAATCGATGGGCAATGGACTGCTGATTACTTGTGGGAGCATAAAAATATCGTTCCCTTTCTAAAAGTAGACAAAGGTCTTGCTGAGCTCGAAAATGGGGTACAACTCATGAAACCCATTTCTAATCTGAACGAATTGTTAACTCGCGCTGTAGAACGCAATATTTTCGGAACCAAGATGCGTTCCGTAATCAAAGAAGCCAATGTTACTGGAATTCGTGAAGTCGTTGAACAGCAATTTGCAGTAGGACTTCAAATATTTAACAAAGGCCTTGTACCAATTATTGAACCTGAGGTTGATATTTATAGCGCTGACAAAGAAAAATCAGAAGAAATTCTAAAAGCAGAAATCATCAGGCAGCTTAATTTACTGGACAAAGAAGTAAAAGTGATGCTGAAACTTTCGATTCCAACCGTAAATGATTTTTACGAAGAATTAATGTCCGATCCTCATGTGGTACGTGTAGTGGCATTGTCCGGAGGTTATACGCAGGATGAGGCCAACCAAAAACTGGCTCTAAATCACGGATTGATTGCCAGCTTCTCGCGAGCGCTTTCGGAAGGGCTAACGTTTGGTCAGTCTGATGATGAATTTAATTCAAAACTTGGAAAATCTATTAACGGAATTTATGAGGCATCGATCCTCTAAAATCAGAATAAAAAATCCCCGAAAAAGATTAGATCTCTTTCGGGGATTTTAGTTTTATATCGAGCTTTAGATTATTTACTCAATTCTTCTGCTAAATCCAACGTTTGCAGGATGATATTTTTATCTGATTTTGAAGCATTTAATTTCAACTCAAATTTCAATTTGTTATCGATCAGCTTTTTAGGAGACTGTATAGCAATATCACTAAACTGCTCTGACAATCGTTTCAATTTTTCTGAATCTTTGCCTTTTGCTTTTCCTGAATTCTCATAAGCAAATGATGCTCTTGCAAAATTTAATTTTCCGGAGATGTAATTTTTCTTTAACTCCTTTTTTGCTTCCTTAACAAAAAGTCCTTTTCCATCATTAAAATAATCTAAAGTATTGGCTATCAAAACCACATCTTTGTCTTTTTTGATAAAAATAGTCCCATAGTCTTCCGTTCCAAAAATTTCATAAAAATCTCCCTTTTGCTCCAGGATTTTTTTGCGAAGTCCCAATTGGATTAACTTATCACCAAAAGTAGGATGCGTCGAGGTAAATACCATAGAGAATAACGGAATGTTCTTCTTCACTTTTTCCTCTGTTATCTTCTCTTCGTAATTTTCATCGTACCCATATATCTTCTTAGTCACCTCAACTTCATTTACATGATACAAAAACATACTTAAATCACCATCAAAAAGCGTTGCAGTAGCTTCTTCATCTACGATTGTCGAAATTAAATCCGTAATAACCGTCAAATCTTCCTTTACTAAATACTGACTTTGAAATAAATCTGCCACTAACGTTGGAAATTTTTCCAGTGCCGCCTTAGTATTGATATGATAAGACATATATCCTAATGGGTTTTCATCCGGAAAATAGTTGAAAATATTTTTGTTGATCTTTCTGTCCGTCATTTTCGCAACAATCTGTGCCATCGGTTCAGCATATTCAATCACTTCCTCAATACGGGCGTTGTCATTCTCAAAATAAAAATCCAGATTAATTCCTTTTACCATATTTGCCGCATTATTCTGCATGGGTAAAAACTTATTGTAACTGGTGAATTTCGATAAAAGACCATAAGCCGAATTTAAACTGGTCATCGCCGAACTGTAATTCAGCCAGGACGAAATATCGGCTGCCTTATTTATTTTTTCAGAAACAGGAGCGGTGAATCCATTTTCGAATAGTGACTTGATAAAAAGGCTTTGTTGTTCGGCTTGCAAAAGATTAAAATCAGCCTCTGCTTTCTCGTATGCTGTATTAGACACCGCTACAGCTTCTTCTGTTTCTTTTGCAGCACTAGCCGCAGCCTCTTCAGCCGATTGCGCAGGTTCTGCTGTTGTTTCTGTTGAAGTTTCTGTTGAAGTTTCCTGATAAGGTTCATCTATCGCAATAGAATCCTGCGTTCTGTCTTCCCAGTCGTATGATTTTGGCTTGTATTTTTTAGTCAATTCTACCAAAACCAGATAATTATCGTTCCAGACAAATGACGTCTTTTGATTTTTTGGTGTAAAAACAGCGTATTTGCCATAATCCTGAATTACGGGAACCTCAACTGAATCTGTGTTTTTATTCTTTGTATGCTCATCAATTAAGAACTGCTTCACTGCTTCTTTGTTTTTAATGGGAAGCGTCACCTGATAGTACGGAATACTGTCCGTGAAGTTACCATGAACGGTTATCTTTTGATCCAATTTAAAAAGAGCTGTATACTTCTTAAGATCGAGGCTGGCTTTGCCTTCTTTGTATTTACTAATTAGCGGATGATTTACTATTTGATCAACGCCTACTTTTTTCGAAAGCTGATCTCCGTTAAACTGTACAAAATAATCGTAGGATTTTGAATTGATCTGTCCAAAAGTCAAATGTGTGGCTAATACTAAAAATAAAATATAAAATTGCTTCATAAATCAAGGGGTTAATTGGATTGTATTGTTCATTAAGGCCGATTTTTTAAGTACGCTGTACATACTTTGTTTTAAGAAAACGGTCTTTTTGTTTGGTGAAATTCTGCTGTTCGGATTCTCTACGGCCTTAACATCTTTATCAAAAGTATAAATCGCGGTAATACTTGCCGCTTCCAGATCTTCCTTTTTCTTTGGATCTTTTACTACTTTTTCAGGAACCGGATAGGAGGCGATCCTTTCAAAACTTTTGGCATTGCTGCTAAAATGAACTTGATTGCTCTGATTGTTTATCGTATTAACAACAGCATTGAGCGCTTTCAGATTGGCATAATTGAGTTTGATAATAAAAACATACTGATCAAAATCAGTTTTAGTGGTTACATTGGTAATACCGTCAATTTTTAAGGCTTTGACTTTAAAATCTTCCAGTTTTTTGGTGATTTCCTGTTCGTTTGGGATTTTTACACCATCAACCTCTTCCATCCACATGGCCGATTTTGTCTTAAACCATGATTTCGAAAAGTCAACCATCAGCGTATACTCTCCACTTTGGTCGTCGTGGTGTTTGATTCTTTCTGTTATTTCGAAACAGCTGGTTAGCAGTAAACAACAGCATAATGCGAGAAATTTCTTCATTAGACAAATTTATAGGTAAATATTCAAAAAAACCAGAGCCTGAAAGTTAATTCTAAATTTACATCCCCAATTGCTTTTTGAAACTTCACGAACGAAGACATAACTGCCATATTCTGCAAATTTTTAGATAATATTAACGGATTCTACCGGGGGCTAAACGCCTTATTCTGTTCCTTTTTCTTTAACTTTGTGGCACTTATTAAAAAGTAACACAATCTTCAAAAAAACAAAAAACAATACACTTTAGAAAGTAGGATTCTCCATCATATTTCGAAGAAATCGGTTGCAATCTAAAATCTAAATCTAAAATCTAAATTTTTATGTTCCCATTACAAAGAAACCGCCGTTTAAGAACCAATGAATCCATTCGTTCTTTAGTTCGTGAAACCAGTTTAAGTCCACAGGATTTTATGCTTCCGATGTTTGTTACTGAAGGAAAAGATGTAAAAGTGTCCATACCGTCTATGCCGGGAATTTACCGTCATTCTCTGGACAATACGATTAAAGAAGTAAAAGAAGCCTGGGATTTAGGAATTAAAGCGGTGAACATCTACGTAAAAATCAGCGATCATTTAAAAGACAATAAAGGTGTCGAAGCCTGGAACAAAGACGGTTTGATGCAGCAAACCATCCGCACGATAAAAGATGCTGTTCCTGAAATGATTGTAATGCCGGATGTGGCTCTCGATCCTTATTCAATTTATGGTCATGACGGGATTATAGAAAACGGACAGCTTCTTAATGATCCTACAGTTGATGCTTTAACCCGAATGAGTTTAAGTCACGCAGAAGCGGGAGCCGATTTTGTTGCGCCAAGTGATATGATGGACGGAAGGGTTTTAGCCATTAGAAAAGCATTGGAAGAAAACGGACATCACAATGTGGGAATCATGAGTTACAGTGCCAAATATGCTTCGGCATTTTACGGGCCATTTCGTGACGCTTTAGATTCTGCTCCTGTAGATTCTCAAAATATCCCAAAAGATAAGAAAACGTACCAAATGGATTATGCCAACAGAATTGAAGGAATTCGTGAAGCTTTATTAGATGTTGAAGAGGGTGCAGATATCGTTATGGTAAAACCGGGAATCGCTTATTTAGACATTGTTCGTGAGGTGAAAAATGCCGTTCATGTACCGGTTGCCGTTTACCAGGTATCTGGTGAGTACGCTATGGTAAAGGCCGCAGCAGAGAGAGGGTGGCTTGATCACGACAAAATTATGTTAGAGCAACTATATTGCATTAAGCGCGCAGGCGCCAGTATTATCTCGACTTACTTTGCCAAAGAAGCAGCAGTCTTACTAAACAAATAGCATGAAAAAAATACTATTCTTATCAGCCGTTTTAGCGTTTGCATCCTGTAAAAAAGAAACTGCAGAAACGCCAGTTGAAACTACAACAGAAGCCTATTCAGAAGGAGAAACAGTAAAAGCCAAAACTCCGGAAGAATTTGGAAAACAAATTTTTGAAGGACAGGGAAATTGTTTCTCCTGCCATCAGCCGGACAAAAAAGTAATTGGTCCAAGTATTCAGGAAATAGCCAAAATATACAAAGACAAAAACGGAGATATTGTTACTTTCCTGAAAGGAAATGCTGATCCTATTGTTGATCCGAGTCAGTTTGCCGTTATGAAGACTAATTTTCCGGTAACACAGGCGATGTCGGATGAAGAACTAAAAGCGATTGAAACCTATATTTACAGCCATTTAAAGTAAGATTATCGTTTCCTGCTGACATACTGTTGTCATTGCGTCATTTTACCTTTACAGCTTAACAAAAACAAGTAAGATGGAACAAAAATTCAATGTTATTGGTATTTCAATAAGAACGACTAACGAAAATGGACAATCGGGAACAGATATTCCGGCACTTTGGAATCGATTTATGTCAGAAGGAATTCTTCAAAAAATTCCCAATAAAACTAGTAATGCGATCTATTGTATCTATACGGACTATGAAAAGGATTATACACGTCCTTATACCACAATATTGGGCTGTGTAGTAGAAAATCTAACTGTTATTCCGGAAGGAATGGTTGCCAAAACGATCTCCGGAGTTCATTACCAAAAGTTTACTGCCAAAGGCAATCTGGCCGATGGTATTGTGATTAACGAATGGATAAAAATTTGGAACTCGGATTTAGACAGGCTTTATACCGAAGATTTTGAAATTTACGGAGAACAGGCTCAAAATCCTGAAGATGCAGAGGTTGATATTTATATTGCGATCTCATAAATACAAAAACAAAAACGGCGCTAAAATTAGCGCCGTTTTTTATGGTTTTTCTGTTACCAGATTTTAACTCTTTTATCAGGATCAATGTACATTTTGTCTCCTTTTTTAATATCGAAAGCCTTGTAAAAAGCATCAACATTTTGAATTGGCACTACAGCTCTGTACATTCCAGGTGAATGCGGATCTGTTTTAACCTGGCTTTTTATAGCCTCATCTCTTGATTTCGTTCTCCATACCGTAGCCCATGAAATAAAGAAACGCTGCTCTGGCGTAAATCCGTCAATTAATCCCGGATTTCCATTGGCTTTCAAATACAATTGCAATCCATCATAAGCTGCATTTATTCCACCTAAATCACCAATATTTTCACCTAAAGTAAATTTACCGTCAACGTGAATTCCAGGTAAAGGCTCTAAAGCGCTGTATTGCGCTGCAAGAGCTCCTCCAAGAGCTGTAAATTGTTTTAAATCTTCCGGTGTCCACCAGTCTACAAGATTACCATCAGCATTGTAACGTGCTCCTGAGTCATCAAACCCGTGAGAAATCTCATGTCCGATTACTGCTCCTATTCCACCGTAATTCACGGCTTCGTCTGCCTGATAATTGTAAAAAGGCGGTTGAAGGATCGCTGCCGGGAAAACAATCTCGTTGTAAGATGGGTTGAAGTAAGCATTTACCGTTTGCGGAGACATTCCCCACTCTGTTTTATCAACCGGTTTTCCTAATTTAGCCAGGTTCTCAGCATAAGCCCATTTTGAGATACTTCTCATATTGTCAAAATACGTTCCGCCTTCCCCTACATTTTTAAGCTCTAAAGCTGAATAGTCTTTCCATTTATCAGGATATCCGATTTTAATGGTTAGTTTTTTCAATTTCTCAATTGCTTTTACTTTGGTTTGTTGGGACATCCAAGGCAATGCATTAATTCTGTTTTCGTAAGCTAACATTACATTAGCAATCATTTTCTTTGCTTTGTCTTTTGCTTCAGCAGGGAATAATTTCTCTACATACAATTTTCCTAAGGCTTCACCGCTAGCAGTATTAATTACCTGTAACGCCATTTCTTCACGAGGACGTTGTTTTAAAGCACCTGTCAACGTTTTTCCGTAGAAATCAAAATTAGCATTTTCGATATCTGTAGTCAAAGTCGAAGCCGTTCTGTTTAATAAAGACCATTTTAAATATTCTTTCCAAGCCTCTACTTTCTTTTCAGAAAATGTCTTTTCCAAAGCAATCATATAACGCGGCTGCGCTACATTTACACTATCCAATTTTGTCATTCCAATTCCGGCAAAATACTTTTCCCATTGAATAGAAGGTGTGTTCTTTTTTAAATCAGCAATTGCTGTTGGATTGTATTGTTTTCTACGGTCTCTGCGCTCTACACGGTCTAATCTTGGAGCAGACAATTCGATTTCTAATGCCAGAATTTGTTTGGCACTTTCTTTTGCTTTTGCAGGAGATTCGCCAATGAACTGTAACATTCTGGCAACGTGTACTTCATACTTCTCACGTTTTTCTTTTGAATCTTTATCATCAGCGTTGTAATAATCTTTGTCTGATAATCCTAAACCACCCGGGCCTAAGTTAACGGTGTTTTTGTTACTGTTTTTTGCATCTGGTCCCACAAAAACACCAAAGAAACCAATACCACCTTGTGGCTGCATTTCGATAAAGAAGTTTTGAAGATCTGTTACATTTTTAATGGCGTCGATCTTTTTTAAGAAAGGCTGAAGCGGTGTAACTCCTCTTTTATTACGTCCAACAGTATCTAAAATCGTATTGAATAAAGCAATCGCTTTACCCTGATCTGTATTGGATTTGTACTTAGGATCTTTTGATGCTTCTTTTAAGATAGCAAGTGCATCATTATCCGTTTTCTGACGTAGTTCATTGAAACTTCCCCAGGAATTTCTATCACCAGGAATTTCAGTTTTGTCCAACCAGCTCCCGTTTACATATTTAAAGAAGTCTTCTTTTGGACTTACCTTGGTATCCATATTAGACAGATTGATACCGGGCTCTTTTGGTTTTGCACTTTGTGCGTTTACTGTGGTAATGGTAACCATTGCAGAAACAACGCAAAACATTGGTTTTCGTAATTGTTTGATCATTTTTCTTTGTAGTTTTTAGTATATACACAAACATATTCTAATTATTCCAAACGTCATGTTAAATTTTTCACATAAAATTGACTCTGGGAACGCCTTCAGACCGCGGCCTGCTTCTATACCGATGATTAGTTAAATGGTTTACACTCCTTTATTTTTGTAGTACACTCTTAAAATTAAAGATCTCCTAAATCTGCGTAAGAAAAAAATAGAAGAAGAACTTTACAGAAATCAAAAACGACGCTGGTTTAGCGTCGTTTTCTATGGTTTTATTTATTACCAGATTTTTACTCTTTTATCAGGATCAACATACATTTTGTCTCCCTTTTTAATTCCGAAAGCATCGTAAAAAGCATCTACGTTCTGAACCGGAACAACAGCTCTGTACATTCCAGGTGAATGCGGATCTGTTTTTACCTGATTTTTAAGGGCTTCGTCTCTCGTTTTGGTTCTCCACACAGTTGCCCATGAGATAAAGAAACGTTGCTCCGGAGTAAATCCGTCAATCAATCCCGGATTACCGTGTGCTTTTAAATACAACTGCAAACCATCGTAAGCAGCATTAATACCTCCTAAATCACCAATATTTTCGCCTAACGTAAATTTACCATCAACGTGAATACCCGGTAAAGGTTCTAAAGCGCTGTATTGATCTGCCAAAGCAGTACCAAGTGCCGTAAATTGTTTTAAATCTTCCGGTGTCCACCAGTCTACCAGGTTTCCTTCGGCATTGTAACGTGCTCCTGAATCATCAAAACCATGAGAGATTTCGTGACCAATAACCGCTCCAATACCACCGTAGTTAACTGCTTCGTCTGCCTGATAATTGTAGAAAGGAGGCTGTAAAATTGCTGCCGGGAATACAATCTCGTTGTACGATGGATTGAAATAAGCATTTACAGTCTGTGGCGACATTCCCCACTCGGTTTTATCAACCGGTTTGTATAATTTGTCGATTCCTTTTTTGAAATTCCACTTAGACAGATTTATCGTATTTTCAAAATAACTTCCTCCCTCTGCTACACCTTTAATTTCAAGGGCCGAATAGTCTTTCCATTTATCCGGATACCCCACTTTTACAGTAAGCTTGTCCAGTTTTTCAATCGCTTTTATCTTTGTAGCCGCAGACATCCAGCTCAAATTATTGATACGGGTTTTGTATGCCTGAATTACGTTATGAATCATGTCTACCGCTTTTGCTTTTGCTTCAGCAGGGAACACTTTCTCTACATATAACTTACCTAATGCTTCACCAACACTTGAGTTTACCACCTGCAATGCTTTTTCTTCACGTGGCAATTGTTTGATTGCTCCTCTTAAAGTCTTGCTGTAAAAATCAAAATTAGCGGTCTCCAAATCTGTTGACAACTCACTTGCATAAGAGTTCAGCAAATCCCATTTCAGGTATTCTTTCCACAGTGCTACTTTATTCTCTGTAAAAACAGTTTGTAAAGCTTTCATGTATTTAGGCTCTGTCACTACTATACTCTGCAATTTTGCCAAACCAAGACTTGAGAGATAAGCATCCCAATTAATGGCAGGTGTTAATTTTTGAAGTTCAGCAACGGTCATTGGATTGTATTGCAAACGACTGTCTCTGCTTTCTACACGATTCAGTCTCGGTTTTGACAATTGTGTTTCTAAGGCTAAAATTCCGGCAGCACTTTGCTTTGCTTTTTCCGGCGATTCGCCAGTAAACTGCATCATTCTCGCCAAATGAAGTACATATTTTGAACGCTTTTCTTTAGAATCTTTGTCTTCAGAGATATAATAATCCTGATCCGGCAATCCTAATCTGTTTGGATAAAGCATCACGGAGTTTTTAGAGCTGTTTTTCTCATCGGCTCCAATATAAATTCCGAAAAACACACTATTACCTTCCTGTCCGATTTCAGTCAGGTATTTTTGAAGATCAGCGATGTTTTTAATCGCATCAATTTTTTTAAAGTAAGGCTGCAATGGTTTTATACCCGCTTTGTTTCTTCCAACTGTATCTAAAATCGTTGAAAACAGGTTTACTGCTTTACCCTGATCGGTATCTGATTTGTACTTTGGATTTTTAGAAGCCTCTTTCAGAATAGACATTGCGTCTTTATCTGTTTTTTTGATCAATTCATTAAAACTTCCCCATGTAGTACGATCACTTGGAATTTCAGTTTTACTAAGCCAGGTTCCGTTTACATATTGAAAAAAGTCCTGACCGGCACTGATTTTAGGATTCATGTACGAAACATTAATACCTGGTTCTTTGGAAGTTGCATTCTGAGCATTAACTGCTGTAAACGAAACTGCTGAAAAAAGGGCGCAGAACAAAGGTCTGCTAAATTGTCTTTTCATTTATATTTAAATTTTGGTGGTTGTACAAACGTATTCCTAATATCCGGAACGTAATGTTAAATTTTTTAAAATAATTGCAAAAACTCCATTATTATAACATCAAAATAGATCTTTTGAAATATTTTCATGTTTTTATCATCGGTTTTTAACTTTATATTAGAATACTTTTTCGAATATTTGTTACACCGAATTTAAATAAAAGTGAAAGCAAAAATTCAGAATGCCGTTTCAGGAAAAATTGAAGCTATCGGATTACCGATTTTGGCTTTATGCTGGGTAAGTTTTTTTTGGGGAACCACCTGGCTGGCCTCTAAAGAAGGCGTAAAACACATGCCTGCTTTACAGCTGGCCACCATTCGTCAGTTTTTAGGCGGAATTTTATATGTAGGATATTTTCTTCTGAAAAAACAGCCCTGGCCAAAAGGCAAACAGTGGCGGACGATCCTAATTTTGTCCTTTTTGAATTTTGTATGCAGCAACGGCTTAAGTACCTGGGGTGTAAAATACATGAGCAGCGGACTTGGAGCGATCATTAGTGCTTTATTTCCGATCTGGATTATTATCATTAACTTCTTTAACGGTCAGAAAATTGCCAAAATGGCTTTGATAGGCATCCTGATCAGTTTTGGAGGGGTTTGTGTTATTTTTATGGACTATATCTCTGATTTTCTCCGACCTGATTTTCAATTCGGAATTATACTGATGACGGCTTCTACCATAACCTGGGCTTTTGGCATATTGGAAACAAAGAAGAAAGCTTCGAGTTTTAACCCCTATTTCAGTTTAGGATTGCAAATGCTGATTTCCAGTGTTTTTCTTTTTGGAATCACGGAAGCTGCAGGTATCAACATTCCGTTAAGCGAAATTCCACTGCCTTCTTTGTGGTCTATTGTATATTTGGTTCTTATTGGGTCGGTTTTAACTTTTATCGCATTTATCTATTCGCTTCAGCATCTTCCAACAGAAATCAGTAGTATTTATGTGTACATCAATCCAATTGTTGCGATGATTTTAGGCTCGTTCATCTTTGGAGAAACCCTTACGCAGGCGATCGCTATTGGTACCATCGTAACCTTAACGGGACTGTATTTGGTAAACAAGACCATTCGGAAAACCAAAAATAAAAAATTTGTTTATTGGTGTCAATCTGCTTTAGCCCTTACAGGGCTTGGTTTATTAATAATTTAAGGTCATAGCGCGTTGCGTCATGCTCATGTTTTTGGCTTTAAGCGCTATTTCACTCCCTATAACCTGTTAAAAACTAAGCGCTCTTAGGATTTTGAGAAGTGCTTTTCGTATTTTTGCCCCCAAATTGCTTTTATGAAATCTTTTCTATACAAATACCGTAAATTCTTTATTGTTCTTATTGTATTTTCAACCGTTACAATATCTTTATTTTACTCGGCTTTAAAACCGCAAAAAACTTTACCTATTTACAATCCTGCCGATGTAAATCCGGAACTGGTAGACAGCACGGTTCAATATAAAAGCAAATACCATACAATTGCCGATTTTTCGTTTGTGAATCAAAACGGAGATACTATTACCCAGAAGAATTACGAAGGAAAAATATATGTGGCCGACTTTTTCTTCACCACCTGCGGTTCAATCTGCCCAAAAATGACGACCAATCTGGAGGATGTTCAGAAAGCAGTTTTAAACAATCCGAAAGTAATGCTGCTTTCTCATACCGTATTTCCTGAGGTTGACAGCATTCCCGTACTTAAAGCCTACGCCATAAAACATGGTGTGGTCGACAGTAAATGGAATCTGGTTACGGGCGATAAAAAAGAAATTTATACGATGGCACGAAAATCATATCTGGCTGTAAAACTCGGACGTCCTGATCAGCTTTACGATATGGTGCATACTGAGAATTTTGTTTTGGTGGATCAAAAAAGACGTGTTCGTGGTTTTTATGACGGAACAAATAAGGAAGAAATTAAACGTCTTTTAGAAGACATTAATTTTCTGTGCCAGGAGTAATCCCTCAAAAGAACAATCGCGAAATTCATTAAAATCGGTCTAAAATCCCTTATTTTTAGAAAGATTTAGCATTTCCTCAGGTGTTAAATACCTTGAAATAAAGAATAATTGCCTATTTTTGCAATCTAAATTCAATCTAAATAAGCTTGCAAAATACTATCCACACTCTGAAAAAAGGCGAAAAAGCCATTATCAAAGATTTTGATATCGATCTTATTCCTCTAAAACTACTAGAAATGGGTTGTTTGCCGGGCAACTTAGTTGAATTACTGCAAATTGCGCCTTTTGGCGACCCTTTGTATTTAGACATTAATGGCTCACATGTAGCCATTCGCGTTGAAACTGCTCGTGAAATTGAAGTAGAACTTATCAAAACCAATTTGTAATGAGCATTCAAAATATCAACGTCGCCCTTATCGGAAATCCGAATACCGGAAAAACTTCTGTTTTCAATCAGCTAACCGGATTAAATCAACAAGTTGGGAATTATCCCGGAATTACGGTTGAGAAAAAAATCGGTTTCTGTAAATTACCACACAATATCAAAGCCAACATTCTGGATTTGCCGGGAACCTATAGTCTGAATGCCAGTTCTATGGACGAAAGTGTGGTTATTGAATTGTTACTCAACAAAAACGATAAATTATATCCGGATGTAGCGGTAGTGGTTACAGATGTCGAAAATCTGAAACGTAATTTACTGATTTACACTCAAATTAAAGATCTTGAAATTCCAACCATTCTGGTCATTAACATGTCAGACCGTATGGAAAGCAAAGGTATTACTTTGGATATTCCTTATCTGGAGGAAAAACTAAAAACAAAAATTGCTTTGGTAAGTTCCCGAAAAGGTTTGGGAATCGAAGAACTGAAAGAACTAATTGTTTCGTATAAAAATATTCCGCATGAGCCTTGCCTGAACGCATCGGTTATTGATCAGGCGTATTTTGAAAAACTACAGGAAGCTTTTCCGAATCAGTTATTGTACAAACTTTGGCTGGTAATTACGCAGGATGTGAATTTTTCGAACCTGGATCGAAATGAGATCAGAAGCACTTTTACCAAATCACATTCGGAGCTAAAACGCTTACAGCAAAAAGAAACGATAAAACGATATCAGTTTATAAACGATGTTTTAAAAGAAGGTTTAAAAGTAGATGCCTCAATGGCAAAGGATATCAGAGCGAAACTGGATCGTGTTTTAACCCATAAAGTTTGGGGTTATGTCATTTTCCTGGCTATTTTATTTTTGATCTTCCAGTCTATTTTCAGTTGGTCAACTATTCCTATGGATTTCATAGACAGCTCTTTTGCTTCCTTAAGCAGCTGGGTTGCCGCAGAACTGCCAAGCGGAATTCTCACCGACTTACTTTCTCAGGGAATTGTACCGGGAATTGGCGGTGTGATTATTTTTATTCCACAAATTGCCTTTCTGTTTCTGTTCATTTCGATTTTAGAAGAGAGTGGTTATATGAGCCGTGTGGTCTTTTTGATGGATAAAATCATGCGAAAATTTGGTTTGTCCGGAAAGAGTGTTGTGCCTTTAATTTCAGGAACGGCCTGTGCTATTCCGGCCATTATGGCTACCCGAAATATCGAAAACTGGAAAGAACGACTGATTACAATTCTGGTCACTCCTTTTACTACCTGCTCTGCCAGACTGCCTGTTTATACGATCATTATTTCATTGGTAATTCCGGACGAACGCCTTTTTGGAATCTTAAACATGCAGGGATTAGCGTTGATGTTATTGTATTTACTAGGTTTTGCAACCGCAATTCTCGCTTCTTATATCCTGGACAAAATATTAAAAATTAGTTCAAAGACTTATTTTGTGGTAGAAATGCCAAGCTATAAATTACCGTTATTCAAAAACGTTGCGATTAATGTTGTGGAGAAAACAAAAGCTTTCGTAGTGGGTGCCGGTAAAATTATCTTAGCCATATCGGTTATCTTGTGGTTTTTAGCTTCGTACGGTCCGGGAAAAGATTTTAATGAGGCCGAGACTATTGTAAAAGAGAGATTTGCAGATACTACCATAGATGAAACTCAGTTTGAAAATGAAGTCGCTTCGCAAAAACTGGAAAACTCTTATATCGGTTTGATGGGAAGAGCCATAGAACCTGTTATTTCTCCTTTAGGTTACGACTGGAAAATCGGAATTGCACTAATTAGTTCCTTTGCCGCACGTGAAGTGTTCGTGGGAACATTAGCCACCATATACAGCGTTGGAGATACAGATAACGAATCTACCATAAGAAGTAAAATGCAGGAAGAGATCAATCCGGAAACGGGTCATAAGATTTTTAATTTTGCTTCTGGCATATCCTTATTGCTTTTTTATGCTTTTGCCATGCAATGTGCCAGTACGCTTGCCATCACCAAGAAAGAAACCAATTCCTGGAAATGGCCTGCCATGCAGCTTGTCCTGATGAGTGGTCTTGCTTATTTTGTCGCACTTATAGCGTATCAACTTTTAAAATAAACGATCATGATACAGGAAATTATAGCTTTTATCATATTATTCATTGCCGTTGGGTACCTCATCAAAAAGTTCTTTTGGAAATCTAAAAAGAAAAAAGACTGTGGTGATCATAATTGCGGCTGTTCATAAGTGAATCATTTCACAAAGCTTCACAAAATAAACACAAAGCTTCACAGAGATTGTAAATCTTTTGTGAAGCTTTGTGCTTTCTTAGTGTGTCTCGCCGGAAAAAAAAATACATACTCCTCTATATATCAATTAAATACTAATCAAAAGGATCTGTTTTAATTTTTTAATTTGTGGTTTTAATTATACTTTTAGCAGGTTTTAAAAAACCAAACAAGTTCAACCTCAAACAACAAATTCTAAAATGAGTTCGAAAGTTTCTTTCCTTTTTCTTTTTCTCATCTGTTCCGGATATCATGGACACAGCCAGAAAAGCAATACTCCTGCAAGACTAAACGATAGTACCGTTGTTACTTCTGATGGAGTTCCTTTGTTTCTAAAAGTTTCCGGTAAAGGTGATCTCTGTATTTTTTTGCACGGTGGTCCCGGCGCATGGAGTAAATCGTTTGAAGAAATGGGAGGAAATGTTCTTGAAGATAAACTAACTATTTGCTATTTTGACCAAAGAGGCTGTGGCCGTTCCGCATCCTCCCCGGATAACAATTACAGTCTCAACAGAATGTTAGAAGATATTGAAGACATTCGTAAAACCCTGAATACCGAAAAAGTATTTATCATGGGGCATTCCTTTGGAGGAATCTTAGCTTCCGGATATGCTCAAAAATACCCTGAACATGTTAAGGGCTTAATTCTTTTGAATGCAACATTGGATATCAACGATTCGTTGCTGCATCAGATTGATTTTATGGGCAAAACACTTGGTGAAAACATAACGGTAAAAAATAATGAAACGGCACTCGATACTTTTATAGCTTCAAAGAAACGCATTAAAAAAGCAGATAAGGATTACATGATATTATCTGACAGCAAACAGAACGTAGAAAAACTCGATAGTATCGACAGTAGTTTTAAAAGAAACTATTCTTTTGGACAGCAGGCACTAAGCATGCCCGTTTACTTAAGCAATTTTACAAAACAAACTTCACTGATAAAAGTACCTACTCTTATCATCACGGGCTCTCAAGATCATAGTATTGGCCCGGATCACTACCGTTTGTTTCAATTTCCAAACCGGGAAGTAAAGATTATAAAAGGAGGTCACATTTTATATTATGAGAAGAACAAAGAATTTAAAAACGCTGTACAGGCATTTGTTCAGAAAGCCGTATTAAAATAATCGAGAGCCTAAAAATTGAAACTTAGGCTAAAAATAACTTACGATTCCATAAGCCTTCGACTCCGCTCAGGGGGACATTCCACTAGCATTCCACTAGCATTCTACTGGTGTCAGGCTGAGCGGAGTCGAAGCCTCTTCTCTATTAAAAACTGAAAACTGAGACTAAAAAACCCCTTACTTAGCCCCCTCCCATTCTGCATAAAACTGCGCCAGGAATGTTTCCATAAAACGATGTCTCTCTGCGGCAATTTGTTTACCGGTTTCGGTATTCATCTTATCCTTCAGGAGCAAAAGCTTTTCATAAAAATGATTGATCGTTGGTGCCGTGTTCTTTTTGTATTCCTCTTTTGTCATATTAGTTATGGGTGCAATTGCAGGATCATGGAGCGTTCTATTCTTAAATCCGCCATAATTAAATGCTCTTGCTATTCCAATGGCCCCAATTGCGTCTAAACGGTCCGCATCCTGAACGATATCTAATTCTACAGAAGAAAACCTCTTTTCAAAATTTCCGCCCTTATAGGAGATGTTTTCGATGATGTTTACTACATGCTGAATTATTTCCTCTGCAACTTCCTCTGATTCCAGAAATAAACGAGCTGTTTTAGGGCCAATGGTCTCATCTCCATTGTGGAATTTACTGTCGGCAATATCATGCAGCAAAGCTCCCAATTGCACTACAGTAAGATCACAGTCAGTTCCTTTGGCAATTAAAAGTGCATTTTTATAAACACGCTCAATATGAAACCAATCGTGTCCACCTTCGGCATCGTTTAATTTCTCTTTTACGAAAGCAATCGTTTTATTTATAAGTTCGGAGTTATTCATAGTATTTATAATTTGCGGTAAATGTCACACACCTCAAGCAGGTGAAACAGATTTACTCTGGTATTTTGTACTTTAAATAAAAATTGTTGATTGTCAAAGTTTTGAAACCTCAACAATCAACAATATGTTTTTCAGCTATTCTGCTTAAAGTTTCACAAATCTAAACTCTAAAATCAGAAATCTGTACTTTACAATTTGGCAGGCTCAACCCATTTAAAGATATGAGATTCTGCAGGGATTACAAGTCTTTCAGAAATTCTTGCCATACGGGCCGGTAATTTCATCAGGTAATCACGCGCTTTCTCTGCTTCGTCTGTCAAATTTGAAATTTTATCAATTTCCCATTTGTTGATTAGCTTTTGCATAATATCAACATAATCGTTAGCAGTGTAAACCCCTATACGTTGCGCTGAATCTGAAAACTGCTCAAAAGCACTGCTTATTTTCTGACCTGATTCTCTTAAAAAGTGCGCCGGCATAACGATTTTTTGTTTCATCATGTATTGAAACGCTAACATCATTTCACTTGGATCAACGGCAAAAATACGGGTAACAAACTCGCTGTAAGCATGATGGTGACGCATTTCGTCACCTGCAATCATTTTACACATTTTAGACAATTTGTTATCCCCAAATTTCTTTGCCATTTGTGCCACTCTGTTGTGCGAAACATAAGTAGCCAATTCCTGGAAGCTGGTGTACACAAAGTTTTTGTACGGATCAGATCCGGTTCCAATATCAAAACCGTCGTTGATTAAATGCTGAGTAGTCATTTCGATTTCACGCATGTTTACACGACCGGACAAATACAAGTATTTATTTAAAAGGTCTCCGTGGCGGTTTTCTTCTCCGGTCCATTGTCTGATCCATTTCGACCAGCCATTTCCACCGTTTTCTACCTGATTGACTCCTTCTACATCCATTAACCATGACTCATATGTTGGCAAAGCTTCTTCAGTGATGGTATCCCCCACTAAAGTTACCCAGAAATCATAAGGCAGTTCTTTAGCAATTTCACGTAACTCTTTTACCTCCTCAAAGAAATTTTCTCCTTCAGAATTAGGCAAAAAGTCTGACGGCTGCCAAATTTTTTCCACTGGAATTAAATACTGTTCAACGAAGCTATCCACGTTTTTTTCCAAAAACTGCATTACTTCTAATCTAATGTTTTTTATAGACATTACTTATTTAAGATTGGGATTTAAGTTTTCGTTTGTACTAAAACAAAAATCTATTTATACTCATTTACTCCTTCTACCACTGCTTTTTCTGTCAAAGCCATTAAATCGGCAAAATCATAATCTTTTACGGCCATTGCTTTATGTGCTGTAAAGGTTAAATGATTTCCTAATCCAACCGGAAACATTCCAAAACGAACCATTTTCCATGAATTATTGATACTTACCGGCACTACATAAGCAGACGGCGCATATTTACATAAGATTTTTAAACCGCTTTGTGCAAACTCTTTAGGTTTTCCTGTTTTACTTCTTGTTCCTTCAGGAAAAATTACAGCTGCTCTGGTATTTTTTTCGATATATTCAGACAAGCCTTTGATTACCGGAATCGCTTGTTTAGGGTCTTTTCGGTCGATTAAGACAGATCCTCCATGGCGTAAATTAAAAGACACACTCGGGATTCCGCTTCCTAACTCTTTCTTACTTACAAATTTACAATGAAATCGTCTAAAGTACCAAATCATTGTCACGATATCGTACATACTTTGGTGATTCGCAACAAAAATAATTGGAACTCCCTTTGGTATACCCTCTACTCCGCTAACGGTATACCTTGTTCCCACCAGATTGGTACATCTTAACAGGAAGAAATTCAGATAATCTACGCTTTTTTTATGTGCCTGATACCCAAAAACATTCAGGCAGAGCCATTGTATCGGGTGAAATACCGCCAGACAAAAACCAAAACACAAGTAATAAATTACGGAAATGGGGTACGAAATTATCTTTTGCATGCTTAAAAAATTAATGCCCAAAAGTAATAAATAAATTTTTAGCGGTATAAAAATTGAAAACAATAACCGTTTTTCTGGTTTAATTGTACCTTTGCCCTAAAATTTGCAAATTTTTTCTGAATTAAATGAACTTCACTTACCCTAAAAATGAACGCTTAAAGAGCAAAACCACAATAACTTTACTGTTTTCTGAAGGGAAATCGGTTTCAAAATATCCTTTGCGTTTGGTTTATGCTCCGGCAGAAGAAAATTCACCAGAAAAAATCAAAATTGGCGTTTCGGTTTCTAAAAAATACTTCAAAAAGGCCGTAGACCGAAATTACTTCAAACGGGTTCTAAGAGAAACGTACCGACTGAACAAACACTTACTTTTGGATAACATTTCACAGCCCTACTCATTGATGTTTTTTTATCAAACGAAAGACAGACTGTCTTATGACGAGATCAACACCAAGACCATTCAGCTTTTTGAGAAATTCCTTCAACAGGTAAATAAAACCCCTGATTCTGAAAATAAAACAGAATTGTAATTCGTTTACGACAACTTTATTTATCAAATTATACGAAAAATTATAAAAAAATTGTAGTTTTAAATTTAATTTGAAATATTATGCGCTATATTTTCTTTTTATTCTTGCTTTTTTTAGGCTTTTCGAGTTGCAGTAAAAATGAAGAACCTTCTGCTAATATGATGATTAGCGCCGTCAAGCTTCCTCCAAAAAATGAATCCGCTGCAGCGTCAGATGCACAGTATGACCCCGCTGCCCCGGATGCGCCACAGATATCACAAAAAATTATTAAGCAGGCCTCACTTCGATTCGAAACCAATGATTTAGAGGATACTTTCAAACAAATCCAAACTGCGATTGTTGCCAATAAAGCCACCATTCAGAATGATTCTGAAGGCAAAGAATATGACAACATTTACAGAACCATAACGATTCGCGTTCCCAGTGCAAACTTTGATTCTTTTATAAATGCGGTTTCTAAGGGTGTTTCGTACTTTGAACAAAAAGAGATTTCTGCAGAAAATGTTACCGAACAATACATTGACTTAACTTCAAGATTAAACACAAAACGCAAACTTGAAGCCCGCTATTTAGAGATTTTACAAAAAGCTACTAAGATTAGTGAAATATTGGAAATTGAAAAACAAATTTCAGCTATTCGTGAAGAAATTGAAGCCAAAGAAGGTCAGCTAAAATACCTCGAAAGCCGCGTTTCAGAAAGTACTGTAACAATATCATTTTTCAAAACCATAGCTCAAAAACAAGGCGTTAAGATTTCTTATGGTTCTAAAATATGGACTGCTATTCAATCCGGATTTTTCAGCCTGTCCGATTTTTTAATTTCGATCATTAGTATATGGCCGTTTATAATCGTATTTTGCGTACTTGTCTACTTTATTAGAAAAAGATTTAAAAGAAAAAAATATAATCATGTATCCTTATTTCAAGAAGAAATTCATCATACCTGCTGTTGCTGCAGGGTTTTTATTTATCGGAACCAGTTTCAAAGATGACTTTTTTGAAATTGCCAAACAAATCGAAATTTTCACTACGCTGTTTAAAGCCGTAAACACGAATTATGTTGACGAGACCAACCCGGGTGACCTGATGGACAAAGCCATTAAAAGCATGCTGAGCAGTCTGGATCCTTATACGGTTTATTTTAACGAACAGGATGTGGTGAATTTTAAAATCAACAATACTGGAGAATATACCGGGATTGGCGCTTTGATCTCAAGAAAAAAAGACCGTTTAATTGTTCGTGAACCTTATAAAAACTATCCTGCCGACAAGGCCGGACTAAAAGCGGGAGACGAAATCATTCAGATTGGTGATGTTTTGATCGCCGATTTTAAAGATGATGCTTCGCAATTAATGAAGGGAACTAAAAACACGAAAATCAACATCAAATATCTCCGACAAGGGCAAACCTTCACCACTCAACTCGTTTTGGATGAAGTCGATATTAAATCGGTACCGTTTTTTGGAAAGATCGATGCTAAAACCGGATACATTGTTCTGGCACACTTTAGCAGAAAGGCATCCAACGAGGTGAAAGACGCACTTGAAAAACTTAAAGCGGACGGTGCTACACAAATCGTACTTGATTTAAGAGGGAATCCTGGTGGTTTGCTCAATGAAGCTATTGATATCTGTAATTTATTTGTTCCGAAGAATGAGGTTATTGTAACGACAAAATCAAGAATCGAAAAACACAACAACATTTATAAAACAACTAAAGAACCTGTTGATACTGCGATTCCTTTGGCCATTTTAGTTAATGGCAGAAGTGCTTCAGCCTCAGAAATTGTTTCCGGAGCTTTACAGGATTTAGACCGTGCCGTAATTCTGGGAAGCCGCAGTTTCGGAAAAGGTTTGGTGCAGCGCTCTGTTGACTTAACTTACGGAACTCAGTTGAAAGTGACAATCTCACGATATTACACGCCTTCCGGACGTTGTATTCAGGCTTTGGATTATGCCCATAAAGACAAAAATGGTGTGGCTCAAAAAACGGATGCTAAAAATTTCAATGCTTTTAAAACCCGAAAAGGAAGAACGGTTTATGATGGTGGTGGTGTTTTACCGGATATCGAACTGGACGAAACCAAAATGAGTCCGATTACAACGGCCTTGCTAAAAAATGATGGGATCTTTGATTATGCTACCACGTACTATTACAAGAATCCAAACTTAGGAGACAAAACACCAACGATAACAGATGCTGATTACAGCAGTTTTAAGCAGTTCCTGAAAACCAACAAAATTAGTTTTGACACGGAATCGGAAGTGGCATTGAAAAATATGATGACTGCAGCCAAAAATGAAAAAATAGATGAAACTATTGCTACGGAATACCAACAATTACAGGCAGCTCTTGAAAAAAGCGAAAGCACTCTGCTGGATAAAAATCAAAAAGAGATCAGAAACCTGATACAGGAAGAACTGATTAAAAGGTATCAGTATCAGGAAGGTTTGTATCAATTTTATATTAAAAATAATTCAGAAATTAAAAAAGCAGTAAACGTATTAAATAACCAGACCGAGTATAAAACGATTTTAAAAATGTAAAAAAATGAAGCTTTACAGAGTTCTATTTCTGTTTCTTATTTACAATTTATCGGCACAGCAAAAACCTATTGAAACCATTTATTTCGAATTTGACAAGTTCGACCTTACACCGAAACAAACCGAAGTTGTAAACCGTTTTATTAAAAGTATCGACACCTCTAAAGTTGAGTCGGTACAAATATATGGCTATTGTGATGATCGCGGAAACGACGAATACAACTTTCGTTTGTCTAACAATCGCGCTGCCACCATCCAAAACTTATTGGTTCGCGCAGGCTTCAACCAGGGTAAAATTGTTATTCTGGAAGGAAAAGGCCGTGTGGTTGTTCGGCCTGACACTATCGAAAACTTACACGAAACCCGTACCCGAAACCGGCGGGTTGACTTAATTGCTGTAAAGAAAAACAGCTTTGGTAAAGGAATCTACAACTCATTCCCTAACAAACTTAAAATTGGTGACAAGATCTTTTTAGACAATATTTTATTTGATATTGGAAGTTCAAAACTTACTTCAAACTCTAAAAAGGAATTAGATAAGGTTGCCGCAATTTTAGAAAAACAAAATGGTTTAAAATTCGAAATCAGAGGTCATGTTTGCTGCACCCCTGATATCTACTCCGACGGAATTGACAGAGCCACCAATGAAAGAAGACTTTCCTGGAACCGTGCCAAAACTGTTTTTTACTACCTCAGCTCCAAAAAGATCTCCAAAAACCGAATGACTTATCAGGGTTGCGGGAATAAATACCCATTGGGAAAAGGTGATAATCTGGATCGTCGTGTTGAATTTTTGATTACTAAGATTTAGGTTGTTTTCCACAAAGTTGATAAGTCATAAAGTCTTTTTTTCCTAAAGTTTTACTCTAACAATAACTAGTAAATAGTCTTATTTAAATATGTTATGACTAATAATAAAACAATTAATTTTATCGCAATACTACAACATTAATGCTTTAGTACTAATCGTTAAAACATATCATATTACCACCCTAAAATTATTCATTTAAAAGTTGACGCTGAAGGCGTATTTAAAATAGTTAAAACGAAAATGAATAGAAGAGGATATTTTGTAGATGCTTTTTTTTATCTAAAAAAACAAAAATATAATCCAAAACTGACTAAATTAAAAAGTCTTTATCTACAAAACAGCAAGTAAAGACCTTAAGTATTATAAAATCACCTTTTAAAAACTGTTCTAAATTGATATAAAAATCTTTCTATCAATCTTAAATCTTCAGTAATTATTTCAGCAGTCCCTGACATTTCTTGTTGGAAAGGAATTATTTTATGATAGGAAGTTTCCAATTTTTTAGGTAAAGCTACATCAATCCACAAACTACCATCTTTATCTGGGGTTAATGAAATACTTTTAATTTTCCCTACTAAAATACCATATTGATTGTCCGGAAAATTTGTTAATTTTATATTTACCTTCTCACCCACTTTTAGCTTTCCTGAATTTTGAGCGGGCGCTTTTAATTTCCCTACATAACCTTTTTCTAAAAATGGAATTACTGAAAAAATAGTTTCTCCAGAGTTAATCGTTTGATTTGTTGTCCAAATTTGCAAGAAAGACACTTTCCCTGTGACAGATGACTTCAGTACAAATGCTAATTCCCAATCCTTAATAACTTTCTTTAATTGATAAAAGGCTTGTATCTTATTGTTTTTTAAATTTACTTCTTCTTTCGTGCCACTAATTTTTGCGCTTTTACCATTTTTAGAATTATCATTTAAAGAAGATTCTAATTGTGAAATGCTGCTCAACAAGTCACGGTAACCTTTTTCTACTTGAATATATCCAAGCTTTTTGTTATCAAAATCTTGAGCTGAAATAATTCCCTTATTAAATAATTCTTCATATCGATTAAAGTCCTTCTTTTGTAATTTCAACTCGTTTTCATTAAGCTTCTTCTTCTGAATCAAAAGATTTATACGTAATAAAATTTGTCTGTTTTCTTCATTTTGTGCTTCTCTTTCTATCTGAAAAGGTTTTAAATCAGCATTTAATTCATATGCAATATAGGCTGCTTGAAAAAGAGAATACGAACTTTCTATTTCACCTAGTTGCAAATTTTCTAATTTAGTAAAATCAAAAAAATCACCCTTCGGATGTTTAATTATTTCATTTTCTAGTAGATAAACATCTTTATAATTCGATGAGTTTTGTATGATCGCCAGGGGTGTATCCTCATTAACAAAAGACCTATCTTTTACCAAAATAACTTCAATTTTACCTGAAGATTTTGCAACTATTTTTTGAGGAGGAATATTAGTTGTAATTACAATTTGGGTAGAAACAATATCTGGATATTTAATTATCCAAGATATTACTAGCAAAATGAATATAAAACCCAACAATATTGAATTTCCCCATCTTAATATTGAACTAGGCGGATTAGTCAAGACGTCCCTTACTTCCTCGCTGTATACTTTCAAACCATCTTTCAATTCTTCCATGCTTTTTTTTAACTTTAATTTTTTCCCTTAAGAAATTAATCTAATTATAAAATTCTAAGCTCCCAGTTCCAATTGATTTTTAACCAACCCATAATATTTGCCTCTCAATTTTGTTAAATTATCATGAGTCCCTTGTTCAACGACAGATCCTTCTTCTAAAACAATAATATTATCTGCATTTTTTACCGTACTTAAACGATGTGCAATAATAATAGCCGTTTTCTCTTTCAAAAATGTATTTAGATTTTCAATTATTACTTTTTCATTATTTGCGTCCAAGGCAGAAGTTGCTTCATCAAAGAAAACATAACAGGGATCTTTATAAACGGCTCTTGCAATCATTAAACGTTGTTCCTGACCACCGCTTAGTCTAATTCCTGATGTTCCTAATTCTGTATTATATTTATTTGGTAGTTTTTGTATAAAATCTTCAATGTTTGCAATAAATGCGGCATTATTTAATTTTTCCCTATCTATAATTTCGTTTTGTTCAGATTCTGATATATTACCTGCAATTGTATCATCAAACATAAAAGTATCCTGCATTACTGCACCACAATTTGAACGCCAATAATCATTATTTACATTAGCTAGATCAATTGATCCTATAGAAATATTTCCTTTTGATGGTTCATAAAATTTTAGCAACAATTTCATCAAAGTAGTTTTACCACTGCCGCTTGCGCCAACAATAGCGGTTGTTTTTCCTTCAGGAATACTACAACTTAAATTTTTTAAAACATAAGGTGTTGATTTTCCTCCATATCTGTAAGACAAATCTTTTATTACAATTGTTTTATTAATTGACAATTCTTTTACTTTGTGCTGATCTAAATCATCTTCATCTTCTTTACAATGAACTTGGGACAATCGCTCCAAACTTATTTTTGCATCTTGCCAAGTTTGTATAAAACTAACGAAATTACTTAATGGTAAATTTAATTGTCCTACAATGTATTGAATGGTCATCATCATTCCTATTGTAAAGTCTCCATCAACAACTGCTTTTGCAGAAAGAAATGTAATAGTTATATTTTTTAATTCATTAACTAAAGTAGCACCAATAGACTGATATTGCGCTAATTTTAAAGTCTTTAAAGAGGTTTTAAAAAGGCTGATTTGTGTATATTCCCACTTCCAGCGATTCTTCCTTTGTGAATTATTAATTTTTATTTCTTTGACCCCATTTATTATTTGTATCAAATTCGTTTGACTTTGCGATGTTTCATCAAATCGCTTATAATCTAATTCAGCTCTTTTTTTTAAAAAGAAGAAAGTCCAAATCACATAAATTATTGAGGCTCCAATAAAAACGAAAAATATTCTTACACTGTAATATACTAAAATAAAATTGAAAACAACAAACGTGATCATTGAGAATAACATATTCAAAGATGAAGAAGAAATAAAGCTCTGAATACGTGTGTGATCTGTGATTCTTTGCAAATGTTCACCTGTATTTCTAGTGTCAAAATATGATACCGGTAATTTAACCATTTTAAACAAAAAATCAGAAATCATTTTAATATTGAATCTACTCGTAAAATGAATTAAAATCCATTCCCTAAAAATTGTTACGGAAGTTTGCGACAAAATCAAGACCAACTGTGAGATAAGAATCAAATAAATAAAAGGTACATCACGATTATTTACCCCAATATCTATAACTGATTGCATCAAAAAAGGCAATAAAAACTGAATGATTGTCCCAACTAATAAACCTATAAATAATTGGTTAATCAATTTTTTATAGGGCCTGAAATACGGAATTAAAAATTTAAAACCTTTGTTTTTAATTTTATCTTCTTCCAAAGCATAAAACTGAGCGTTTGGCTCTAGTAACAATACATAACCATTTCCATCATCTGTATTAGTCCAAGCTTTTTTAAACTCTGAATAGCTATAATCCAACAATCCCTTAGCGGGATCTGCAACATAAATTTTTGATTTAGTCGTTTTATAAACAACAATAAAATGCTTTTGCCTCCACGGACAAATAAATGGAACAGGAACATCAGTAACCAAACTCTCTAAACTGATACGCATTCCCAAAGTTCTCATTTCAATGGCTTCTGCTGCTTCTGCAATTCCAGCCATTGTTACTCCCACTCTGGTAATGTTTGTCTTATCTCTTAAAAATTCTCTTGAAAACATTTTACCATAATGTTTAGCAATCATCCTTAAACAAGTTGGTCCACAATCTTTAAAATCTAATTGTTGATAATAAGGAAAATCTTTTTTTATTGCCATCTTACTTGATAAGGATACTTTTCATAAATAACATTATCTTCATTAATCGTAAAACCAATTTCCGCATCTTTCTTAGCTTCTTTTAGTAATTTCTTAGCATTGTCTAGTTCATTAGTTTTAACTAAACAGATAGCTTTATAAAATTTTGCATCTGAAAAATTTGAGTAAATATTTAAAGCTTTATCAAATTCAATTATTGCTTCCTTCCAATTTTGCTGCTCATAAAATGTTATTCCATAATAGAACAACACTGTAGGATGCTCAAGTCCCTGCCTGTTTTTGAAAATATCATCAATGTATTCTTTAAATTTCTTCTGAGCGATACTAAACTCATTTAGCTGCAAGTAACAAAGTCCGATATAAAAATCATAAGTATGATCCATAACATAATTATTACCAAACTGAATCTTGCAATCTTCAAAATCTAATATAGCTTCTCTATAAGTTTTAGAAAAAATGCATTTAATAAAGGCTCTATAAGGCTGCCAATTTTTCGCATCATATTTCACAGCATTATCAATAAATGCCATACCTACCTCATATTTTCTTGCTTTAAAATACGGCATTGCTTTTTGTTGCCATAAATAAGCAATAGTGCTATCTCTTTTAAGTCCATCGTCCAGACAGTTTTGCCATTCGGACATTTCATAATAATAATTATGCTTTTCTGCACAATTAGTAACAAATTCTTTTACTATAATCTCTTGTCGGTTTATTTTATCGCTTATTCCTTTTTTTTCCTGAGAGTAAGAATTAAGATAAACCAACAAGAATGCAACTGCTATTTTTTTTACGTTAAATACTTTTCGTCTAAGAGTCATAATAGTGATTAATTTAATTCAGTAAATTTTGAATATGTGAAATTATAAGGTTGATTTATATACTTAAACTCACTTGTTATTGGTTCCCATTTGTATAAAACTTCAAAGTATTTTTCTTTAATACCCTCATATATTTTTATTCCACTTAGGGTTAAAATATTTTCAATACTTCCAAAATAATCTATTATTTTATCAAAATTCTGAATATCCTTCTTACACTTATTAAGGTAAAAACCAATCCTGCCGATAGCTTCATTTTTTTGTTTTGCGTTAAACGAATTAGCTTCTAAACAAGCATCTAAACATAAAAAAGTAGTGTAGTATGTATAGAATGCATGGATTAATACATAAATGGTTCTACTATCTTTATTTAATAATATCTTACCTATATTTTGTTCTTCGTCGATTTTAAAAAAATCTTTTCTATTATAAAACAATGCGCTTAAAATTATATGACCTGTTTGGTGGGCTATGTCGTCTACAAAGAAAACTTCATCATAATCATCCTGATAAGCATTAAAAAATGCAACCCCATGAGCAGATATTGCTGCGAACGAATTTGTGTTTTTAGGATTCGATTTAAAAATGACACATTTTTTGCAATTTGATTCAATTAACTCAAATTGCTCAAAAACATTTTCTTTAATTAACTTAAAAGCCTTATGTAAAAAGAGGATATTTTTTTTATAAGCATTTTCAATCTCAATTTTATTAGATTCAACTTGCTTATTATCAAAATCTTTATAAATATGCCCTAGAAATTTAACTTTGTACTTCAAAATTTCTATATTGGTGTTTTCTATTAGATCAATTGAATCAAATAATCCATTTTTATTCTTTATATAGTACCCTATTTTTGGCAGATAGGCAATTCCATCATCGTTATAAGAATAATTTAAGAATACTTCTTTTGATGATATAAAATATCCTTGCATAATTTCTTCTAAAACTAAATTGTTGTGTTTAGTTTTTGGTAAATTAAAATATGCAAATAGCAGCGGCTCTAAAAAAACATTATCATCATCAAAATCAATCTTTTCTAAAAGCAATGGATCTTCCTTATAGATTAGAATTTTAATAGTATTTATAATTTCGTTATGTCTAATATCAAGTTTCATTATTAATAAATCTTTATCTTTAAAAAATTCTTCTTCTTACATTATTTAAACTATTTTAATCATAAATAATCAAATAAGTTATTGAAATTTATAATTAAGAGGCTGTAAAAACCGCCTCTTAACTTCAAACAAATTAATATTCTGCCCCCATCCAATGCCAAAAATCGTCAGCCCATTCATTGAGCCATCCGCATGAACCCTCATGGCATTGTGCCATTCCTCCTGAAATGCTAGTTAACAACTCTTCTGAAACAGCTAATTCTGTTTTTTCCTTTAACGCGTCTAAACTTAACTTCATAATTTAAAATTTTTATGGTTATAAAATTGATTTGATTTCCTAAATTATAATTTAACAAGAACCACTATGTCGACCTAGCGTCTACATAAACTACCTAGGAATTCATATGCCAAAACTATGAAGTTAACAACGTATTTCTTATGCATTTTTATGCGAATTTACATGCGTGTTTTAAAAATACAAGTAATAATATCTTACAAAAAATATATTTTTATTTGTTAAACTAAAAAAAACACAATATGAACTGTTGTTTTATAAATAAAAACAACTTAACATTGTAAGAAAAAACTTCAATAATGAATAAAACAAAACTTATACAAGTAAGATTGTCCAAAGGACTTTCGCAGGAGGAATTGGCAGATTTAATTGGAATGACACAATCCAATTATAGCAGAAGAGAGAGTGGCCGAAAAAGCATTTCCGATATTGAGTGGAATAGGATTGCTAAAGAATTAGAGGTAAAAACAGAAGTAATTTACGAACCTGATGAAGTAAGCTCAACACTAAATAATACAACAAACATGTATCAATTTAATATCCCAGATTTTATCATGGAACACATGGAATTATTAAAAAAAGAAAATAAAAATCTTAAAGAGAAATTAAGAAAACTGAAGTAACTAAAATCTTTATCAACAGTAAAAAACAAGTACAATATCTTAATGAGTTTATATAAAAAATTATTCAAACAAACAGCAATTTATGGATTGGCAACAGTCCTTCCCAAAATGTTCAGTTTTATATTAGTTCCGCTATATACTAATCTCCTTCCTAAGTCTTCTTATGGGGAAATGACGGAAATTTTTGCCTATATGATTTTTTTTAATATCATTTTGTCTTACGGTATGGAAACCGTTTTCTTTAGATTTTTTAATACTGAATCTGATAAAAAAAAGGTTATTGAAACAAGTATGATTTCAATTTTTTGGACTACTATATGCTTTTTATTTTCAACTTTACTATTTCGAAATACAATCTCTCAAACATTTGAAATCGATGTAGAATATATAACTTACGCTATTTGGATTCTATCTTTAGATGCATCAGTAATAATTCCATTTTCTAAACTTAGAGCTAATCAAAAAGCAAAAATTTACTCTATAATTAAAATAGGAAGTGTTGTTATAAACCTAATTTTAAATGTGTTTTTTTTAAAATACCTCCCGATAATTTCTAGTACGAATCCAAACGGAATTTTAAGCAATTTTTATTTTAATGATTTTCAAATAGGTTACATTTTATTATCGAATATAATATCTAGTCTCATTACATTTCTAATACTTCTTCCGAATTATTTTAATCTGAATTGGAAATTTGATTTTAATTTATGGAAAAAAATGATGCATTATGGATTTCCAATATTAATAGCAGGAATAGCTTTTGCGATCAATGACCAATTTGATAAAATCCTACTTGCAAAAATATTACCTAAAAGTATTGCAGAATCTCAAGTAGGTATTTACGCCGCTTGCTACAAATTAGGTCTTTTTATGGTTTTATATAGAACAGCATATACTCTGGGAATAGAACCTTTCTTTTTTAGCCATGCATCAAATAAAAACGCACCTCAAACGTACGCATTGATAACTAAGTACTTTATCATCTTTGGTTCTTTCATATTATTATTTGTAATAGTATTTGTAGATGTTCTAAAAACCATCATGATACGAGACTCCTCTTATTGGAAAGCTATTGGAATAGTTCCATTAATAATTTTAGCAAACTTCTTTCTCGGTATTTATACTAATCTCTCTGTTTGGTATAAGCTTATAAATAAAACATACATAGGAGCCTACATATCAGTTATTGGAGCCATATTAACGTTAATTATAAATTTTGCACTAATTCCCACTATGAGTTATTATGGATCTGCTATAGCTACTTTAATCGCTTATGCAAGCATGATGTTTATATCATATTACCTTGGAAACAAATATTATCCAATACCTTATGATATCAAAAAAATATTATATTATTTAAGCATATCTATAGTCTTTTCTATAATTTCATTTTATTGTTTTAGAGAGAACTATTACCTAGGTATTTCATTACTTCTGATTTATCTGTACTTAATATACAAAAATGAAAAAAGTATAATATTTTTAATTATTAAACCTCGAAAAAATTAGCCTCTTAATAAAATCATATTCCAAAAGATAAACAACTGAATCATTGCAATTAAAGGAAAATCAACCACGAATCATCTCAATATGCTCAATATCATCTTCCAGATACATTTCGCTGGTTTGCACGAATCCGTGGCTTTCATAGAATTTTTTTAAATACAATTGAGCTCCAATCGTAATCGCATCTTTATCAAAATTTGATTTTATGGCTGCAATTGCTTCACGCATCAGATCATGTCCCCATTTTCGGTCGCGGTAATTGGCATCTACCACCACACGTCCGATCGAAGCATTATCAAAACTAATCCCCGCATCGAATAAACGTACATACGCTACTGTTTTGCCGTCGTACTCGCCAATTAGGTGTAATGCTTTCTTGTCTTTGCCATCCAGGTCTAAATAAACGCAGTTTTGCTCAACTACAAAGATCTCACTTCGTAATTTGAGTAAATCGTATAGCTCGTTTACATTTAACGCCTCAAAAGGCTTTATTTTCCATTTTAGCTCCATTTGCTCTCTGTTTATTGTTTTTGTCTTATTGTTTATGGTTCTAACTTACGCTAAAAACAAAATTATACCAAATATTCTTAACTATAAATCCCGATTACAATCTGCAATCGGGATTTATACTTTATGATGAAATGAGAATCTTATTTTTTCTTCATAATGATTTCCATGCTCTTGAACTCTTCCCCATTTTTTACATCAAACATTTCCATTTTACGTGTTTTAGCATCTACAATGGTATAAATTTCTCTGTAGGGTGTCTTTTTGCCGTTTACGGGATTAACCATGTCCCCTTTTAGCTCCATACTTTTGGTACTTTCATCGTACTTACCCATTGCCACCAGCATACCGGTTCCCATATTATCGATAAATGTGGTGGTGTATTCTTTACTGGCATTGTTGTAAGCTAATGTACTTTTACCTTCAAAAGCTTGCCCCATCATGGTTCCCTGATAGTTCGATTCCTGATAACGTCCTCCAAGAATCATTTTAACGTTTGCTGTTGAAGTGGCTTTTTCAGGTTTCCCGTTTGGTTCTGACCAGAAAGTCATGTCACAATTCCAGGTTCCAACCTCATCCGCCATTAATTTATGAGGAGCCCCCGGGGTTGCATACTCTTGCCAGGCTTTCATTTGTGCTGCCGAATCAACCGGTTGTTCTGCTATTGGTTCTTCTTTTTTAATACTATCAGAAGTGCCTACCGTTTCAGTTGCTGTCTTTGCCTCTTTTTTACAGGAAGCAAAACACATGACTAGTAATAATGCTGCAATTAAATTTTTCATAATGATCTGTTTTAATGTTAGTTGTAAAACAAAATTAAGAAAAATTAGTTTGTCACCTCATTACTAAAAACTTAACAGGATTTCTATAAAAAGCTGCAAATTGATAATTTTGGCATTGGGCTTTTGCCCTTTCAGGGCGCTAACAAACTTTTACATGCTTCATAGTGCGTTGCACTATGCTTTAGCTGAAGCTCTTTCAGAGCGACGGATTTACCTCTTATCAATTTTAACTGATTTTATTATCGCTTCCAGATCCAGCATTAGGTCACGTTCTTCGTTGGAGGGCGAATAACAAAATCCCTCGATAACCAGAATTCGGTTATACATTTCGTCAACAATGGCATAGTTGATAAAAGGTCCGGCCATAAAATCATTCTTAAGCTCCCAGGTGCCTTTAGTTTCAAAAGCTTTTTTTCCATCTAATAAAATCGTCGAGAAATAGGGAGCATAAGCCTCTCCTGTAATCATACGTGTTTTGGGTTCCTTGCCTTTGATATAGTAACCAACAGAATCCCGCATTCGGATAATGTTGTCTACTACATTTGAGCTTTTCTCAAAACTGCGAATCGGAATTTGATAGATGAGCAGACTGGTATTTCCGCTAATGATGTCTTTTTTAAGCCAGATAAAGTTCTTTTTGTGCAACATGTATTCATATCCAACGGGTATCTGAAGATCGACATGAAATTTGTTTTTTATAATGGCCGGATTCAGCAGGGATTTGCTGTTGTCCTCCTGAATTTTTTTGATTTCGGTATCGCGGATTACCTTAATAATTTGTGCTGAATTGAGTTCGATACTGCAAATAATATCATCTACCGATTTTCCGTAAATTCTAAAAGTATTATGAGGCAGCGAGGCGCTGTGTGTGACTTCGAACTTATCAGCAGCAGCTTTTTTTACCACAATAATGCTGCGGCTGTCGGTAACAAAACCTTCCAGCAAACGAGCCGGATACTGATTGATGGTAAATATTGGTTCTTCCTGTGTAAGTCCTAAAACCGGCGAGGCAAATTTATTTCGAATGCTGTCGCCCACTTCGCCATACCACAATTGATCGTCTATAATGACGGAAATAGTATTGGTTTTTCCAGACACAGATTCAATCTGCTTGTCATTTTTAAAGCATGAAATGAACAGCAGCGGAAGTAGTACTAATAAAAAATGGGTTTTATTCATTCTCTTAAGTTATGAAATAAAACCCAAATTTATATAAGATTTTGAATTATCCGTTTATTTTAAGTTTCATTCCGGGTTTAATGTCTCCGTCTTTAATATTATTCCATTTTTTAATATCGGAAATGGTTACTCCCGGATATTTTTTAGAAATACTATACAACGAATCTCCTTTTTTAACGTAATAGTCTTCACCCAAAGCTTTCGATGTTGCTTTTTTCTTAAACGAATCAATTGAATTGTTTGACGCAATAGCGGTTGTTACAGCATTCTCATCTACAATTTCAGGAACTGCTTTAGAAATCACTAATGTTTTTCCTAAACCAATATTATTTGAAGTTAGACTATTAAGTTCTTTCAACTCCGCAATAGTCGTACCGAATTTCTTTGCAATACTGCCTAAATTGTCTCCGGCAGCTACTACATATTCCTGCGGTTGTGCATTATTTTTATCTTTATCATCTGCTGAAGCAATAGCCTCCTCTGATTTTTTATCTATTGCAAGTGTTGCTTTAGCTTCTTTAGGATTTTTAACAACTGCCTCTATTTCAGATTTAATTTTTAAATTTCTTCCAAAGGCCACTGAATTTGATTTCAGATTGTTCCACTTCTTAAGATCTACAATGCTTACGTTATACTTTTCGGCAATTGCTCCCAGATTATCACCTTTACGAACTTTGTAAAACTGAATTTCTTTAGGAGATTCTTCTTTTTCTTTGGCTTTCGCAATGTATTTTGCTCTTGGGGCTGTCCTCATCGCCAATTGAACCGGAATGGTTTTGTTCTGCGATTGGTAAGCCACATAGGCATAAATTTTGTCTTCGTTTGACACAAAGGTGGCAATTTTATCTTTGGGTAAACGCAGATAATGCTCCTCTCCCTGATAAAACGGAACTACATTTAGTTTATAGGATGGATTTAAAAGCTGAATTTGAGATTGCGGCATGTCTAACAAATCAGCAATTTGTTTGAATGACATTTGGCTTTTGATCTGAACGGTATCCGTTTCAAAATTTTTAACAACGGCTCTTTGTGGATTAATTCCGTGTTCTTTATGGTACTCAAAAAGGTACATGGTGGCTAAAAAAGCGGGTACATAACCTTGAGTTTCTTTTGGAAGATGGCTTCGAATGTCCCAATATTTTGTTTTTCCACCGGAACGACGAATGGCCTTGGTCACATTTCCTGGTCCTGAGTTGTAAGAGGCCAGAACCAATTCCCAGTCACCAAAGATGCTGAACATTTTAGTCATATATTCTGATGCCGCGGCAGTTGCTCTAAGCGGGTCACTGCGTTCATCGATATAAGAATCTATTTTAAGAGCGTATTGTTTTCCGGTTCCGTACATGAATTGCCAAAGTCCGGTGGCGCCCATTTTAGAAACTGCTTTAGGATTTAAAGCAGATTCTACAACGGCTAAATATTTAATTTCTAAAGGCACATTTTGTTTGGCAAAAGCGTCTTCAAAAATTGGAAAGTAATATTCTGATAAAGACATCAATCGTGAAAACGATTTTTTACGATTCTTAAGAAATGACTTTATGATGTTTTCTAATCCCTGATTGTATTCAATATTAAAAGGTGATTTCCCATTCATTGCCTGCAATCGCTGTTTTAGCAAATCTGTAGGCAGTTCTTCATCGACTGTTACATCTGTGTTAATGGTTTGAATGTCTTTTGTTAAATCGTCGTAAATATCGAGACTTACTAATTCGTTCATCCAAAGACTGTCAACACGTGTTGCCAGTTCATTTTTTTTGAAGGTACTTTTAACAGAATCTAAATACGATATTTTTACAACCGGTTTAATTTCAGCATCTGCTTTTGCAACATTCTGTGCGACCACAGAAATAGAAAAAAAAGCGGAAACCACTATTGCTATTTTTTTTACAATCATATAACATTTTTTTAAAATTCTATAATTCAATAAATTACAGAAACCTTAGTTTTACAAACTTAAACAGTTTATTGAAGAAAACTATGTAAAAAAATGTTAATTGTGATTTTTTAGTCCAAAATCGCGGCGATTCCAGGTAAAATTTTACCTTCTAACATTTCAAGCATAGCTCCACCTCCGGTAGAAACATAACTCATTTTATCTTCAAAACCGAACTGTTTTACTGCTGCAACAGAATCTCCACCACCCACTAATGAGAAGGCACCATTTTCTGTAGCTTCAGCAATATAATCACCTAAAGCGATCGTTCCTTTAGCAAAGGACTCCATTTCGAAAACTCCTAATGGGCCATTCCATAAAATTGTTTTTGACTCCAGAATTACTTTTTTAAAGTTTTCCAAAGATTTAGGACCTGCATCAAGACCTTGCCATCCGTCAGGAATTGCGTTTACATCTACTACCTGAGTATTTGCAGTATTAGAAAAACTATCTGCCGCAATTACGTCAACGGGAATGTGAACCTGAACTCCTTTTTCTTTGGCTAATCTCAAAATTTCAAGTGCTAAATCCTGTTTGTCATCTTCACAAATAGATTCTCCGATTTTACCACCCAATGCTTTAACGAATGTAAATGTCATTCCACCACCGATGATCATATGATCTACTTTGTCTAAGATGTTTTCGATAACGGTAATTTTTGAAGATACTTTCGAACCTCCAAGAACTGCTGTTACGGGTTTTTCACTATTTTTAAGTACTTTATTTAAACTTTCTATTTCTTTTGCCAATAAGGTTCCAAAACATTTTTCAGTTGGAAAAAACTGGGCAATAATTGTGGTTGAAGCGTGTGCTCTGTGTGCTGTACCAAAAGCATCGTTTACATAGATGTCTCCTAATGATGCTAATTCTTTTGCAAAAGCAACATCTCCGGCTTCTTCCTCAGCATGAAAACGTAAATTTTCAAGCAACAAAACTTCTCCAGGCTGTAAATTTGCAGCGGCAGTCTTTGCTACTTCTCCAACACAATTTTCAGCAAATTTCACCTGAACTCCCAAGATTTCAGAAGCTGTTTTTAAAATGTGCTTTAACGAATATTTATCTTCTGCTCCTTTTGGTCTGCCTAGATGCGACATTAAAATTACACTTCCTCCTTGTGCTAAAATTGCATCGATAGTTGGTTTTGCCGCTTCGATACGTGTAGCATCCGTTACATTAAAGTTTTCATCCAATGGCACATTAAAGTCCACACGGATAATTGCTTTTTTATTTTTAAAGTCGAAATCGTTTAGAGTTTTCATTTGATAATTTTTTAATTTTTTCTGATAGAAAAACAAATATAGAACTTTTAGGGTTGCAACAAATTTGAAAAATATAAAAATAAACCCGCTGTAACAGCGAAAACGATATAATTTATGAAAAAAAACAAATTAACTTTAAAAACGCTAAAAATGTTTGTTTAGTCGTGAACCGGACTTTGTGTACAAGGACAGTTACTGATGGCTTGCAAGAAATCGAAACCAATAGTTACCGAGTGTGTCCCCGTGTTGTAATTCCCTAAATTGTTAAACATTACCTGATACGAATACCCAAAGTAGAACTTAGATTTCATAAAACCTACCATTGGCCCAACGGATAATGGTTTTGGGAACTGATCGTTTAAGAAACGGTACGAAACCCCAATCCAGTAATAATCCTCGTAACGGTTGTAACGTCTGTACTTGAAGTTAAAATCGGTTGTAGAACGTTTATCACTTGCGAAGTATTGGTAGTAAAGCGATGGTTCGTATTCGATACGGCTGTTTTCTCCGTCTTTAAAAACAAATCCTGTATATACCTGATAATTGGAAAGTAAACTTGGCTCTACTCCTCTGTATTTGTTTGTGTTTTTCTTTAATACGTTATTCGCATTAAAACTGATGTAGAATCCTTTGTTACGGTACAAAGCACTTACATCAAAGTTGCTGTTTGCGGTATATCGATTGTCGGTTACACTTGGATCTAAAATAGGATGCTCGATGGTGTTATTGAATTCATCAATATCAATACGGAAACTATTAAAGTTGTACGAAAGTCCGAAAGACAAGTATTGTTTCGAATAATAATCCAGAATAATGTGGTGCGCAAAGGAGATCTTAGCTCCAGTCTGACGCGTATACCCATTCTTATCATTGTACACATTGATACCCACTCCTGAACGGTCCAAAACTCTAAAATCGGCATAAAGCGACTGGTTGTCCGGTGCATCTTTTATCCCTACCCATTGGGTAAGTCCATTGGCTCTAATTCTAAGGTTATCGCCGATACCAGCGAAGGCCGGCGAAATAACAAAAGGATTATCGGCTAAATACTGTGTAAAAACCGGTAGGTTTAACTCTTGGCTGTAACTTGTTGTTACAGCCATGAGTACTAAAGATAAAATAAACTTTTTCATTGTAATAATTTTTTTAGATAACATCATTAGGGGCTCTTATTTTGTTATCTGTATAAAGTGAAATGTCCTACAAACTCACGTGCATCTTTCTCGTCATTTAATTTAAGAACATACCAGTAATCTCCTGATGGTAATTCGGCACCATTGTATCTACCGTCCCATTTTTGTCCGTAACGGTATTTGGCAATTACACGACCGTATCTGTCGAAGATTGAGAATTCAAGGTTGTTGTAAATGTTTGTACAACCAGGCCCCCACGTATCATAAACACCATCTCCGTTTGGAGTAAAGTAGTTGTCAAGACACACATCCACATAAACTGCATGAACTGTAATTGTTGCTGTACATCCGTTTTGATCTCTTACTACTACTACATAATCTCCTGTTTTGTAGATTTTGTATTTGTTAGAAGAAGTAAACGGCTCTCCGTTGAAACTGTACTCGTAAGCAGGTGCTCCACCGGCTGCAGTAACCGAAATGATGTTCATTTCAGGTTTTCCTGTTGACTCAGCAAGTGTTAACTTCTCATAAGCTCTTATTTCAAAACTTGCCGTTGGTACTTTACATCCATTCGTATGTCTTGCTACAATGTAGTGCGTTCCAGGAGCAATATTGGTAAAGATATTTGCTGCCTGCCAAGGACCTACATCACTATCAAGTGAATAATCTATTTGTGTAAGATCTGTATTGCTCTCATCCACTGTAACGATTACCATATTTGTTTGAGCGTTGTTCACACAATCGTAATTGGTTACTGTAGTTGGATCAAGAACAACCGGTAAAGGCATGTTTTCTACAAATTCATTCACACATCCCTGAGCATCCTTAACGTAAACCGTATGAACTCCTCCTGAAAGATTATTAAAATCAAATATAGTTTGAGTTGCCGTACCTTGTGTATACGTTCCGTTTTTATTGTCAAGACTTACACTATATGGCGCAGTACCTCCTTTAACTTCGATACTGAATGCTCCATCTTTATCTCCTTTACAAACTTCCGGAATCATAGAGTTTGGAAGTTCTGTAACGATTAAAGGTTTTGGCTGTGTAATTTCGATCTCATCGATAACATAACAACCATTTTCATCCTGAGCTATAACCGTATATTTACCTGGTGCAAGTTTATCAAATGTGTTTTTAACATCAAACTGATCTAAATCCGGTGATATTGCATATTTAATAATTCCTGTACCACCTGTTGCAGCAACTACAATCTGACCGTTACTTTCTCCAAAACAAGAAACATTGGTTGGTGTAAATGTAGCCTGAATAGCTGTAGCAGGTTGTTTAATTTCGATAGCGCCTGATGTCGCAGGACAATCACCACTAGCTACTTTTACAACATACGTTCCTATTGGAAGATCTTCGAATCTACCAGTAGGCTGTGCCGGTCTAACCACACCACCTGCAGTATTTTCTAAAGTATAGATATAGTTTCCTAAACCACCTTTTGCATTTGCTACAATAACTCCTGTAGCTTCGCCCATACATTTTACTACTGCATTGGTCACATCTAATTCTATTACTAATGGCTCTAATGGATCGATTTTAACTTCGTTAGAAATTTTCGCCACACAACCTTTAGCATCTTTTACATAATATTGGTATTTACCCACTGGTACCGCGAAGGTAACAGAAGTTGCAAATGAACCAGTTGTTGTTGTAAAAGTCTGATCGGTACTGTATGTATATGGACCAGAACCTCCTGTTGCACTTAACGTAAGTGTTGATTGTGTATTACAAGTTTGTGTCGTTGCCAGCACTAAACTTGGAACTACTTCTGTTGGTTCTGTAATTACAACATTTGCTGATGTTGCAGAACATGTAAATCCGTCAGTAACTGTGATACTGTAAGTTCCTGCCGGTAAGCCTGTGAAAACAGGGTTACTTTGTGGACCTGATGAAACAACCGGATTTTCTGACAACATATTCAAGGTGTACATATAGTTACTTCCCTGACCACCTGTTGGAGGGTTTACCGTAATTATTCCAGATCTGTCTCCAAAACATGGTAATACTGAAGCTGTTGCTGTTGCACTAACCACAATTGGATCAGGAATCTTCAATGATTGTGTTGCTGATGCCGGACATCCTTTACCGTCTTTAACATTAACTGTGTAATTACCCGCAGATAGTCCGGTAAAATTACCGTTAGTATTATTTGCAATAACTGCTCCGTTTAATACTAACTCATATTGGTAATTCGTATCCCATCCACCTGTTGCGGTAGCTGAAATTTCGCCATCATTATTACCTGCCACACAAGTGATTTCAGATTTTGTTGTGGTTACAACTAAAGCAGCAGTAGGCTGTCCTATTGAGAAAATAGTTGAAACTGAACAATATGGTTTGCCTACTAAAGTAGCGTTTACCGTATACTGACCTGCACGAAGACCTGTAATAGAAACCGGACCAGCATTTGCTGAACGAGTTAATGGAACATTTACAGGACCTGTAATTGTGTAATCAAATATACCTGCATCATCACTTGGAAGTTTTTGATTGTCAACAAAAGTTAAGTTCACACTTCCATCAGCAGTTCCAAAACAAATTTCAGCTACTACCGGAGTAGCTTTAATCTCGAATGTATTTGGATTAGTTACATAATGGGCTTTCTCAATTTTACATCCAGTTAACGAATTCTCAACTGTAATTAAATAGTTACCAATTGGTAATGCTGTAAACACTCCTGTCGTGTTAGTATCAGTAAAAGTACTTCCGCCTATTCCCTTAATAGTGTAAACTATTTGAGTCGGTGTAGGTGTACCGCCCGTTACAACAGCTTTAACAGTAATGTCTTCATTATTTACACAAGTAATTTCTTTATCTATTGTTACCGTAATATTGTCTAAGCTAATAAAAGGCACAATTTTCATTATTCCTGTCGATGATCCAATACATCCTTTACTATCATAAACATTTACAGTATAATCTCCACCTGCAAGATCAAATACAGTATAAGTATTTGAAGTACTATTTTGAACTTCAACTCCGTTTCTCATGAATTGATATAAAACATACGTACCAGATCCTCCAGTTACAGTATTTACTGTAATTGTCGCATTTGTATTTGTGTTTGTTCCTGCTGTACAGCCAAATTGAGTAAATACAACATTACTAACAACAATTGGAGTCGGTTCAAGAATTTCAACATCTTCTAAATCTTTACAACCTCTTCCAGATGTAACTGTTACTGTATATTGACCTTTTGGTAATCCTGTGAACACATTTGAAGTTTGATTAGGTCTAAGAACTGGTCCCGCTGTAATACTGTAATAGTAAATTGGGTTGTCATTTCCACCTGTTTCATCAATAGTTGCAGTGATCGTTCCATTAGTAAATGTATTACAAGTAACATCTGTGTGTGCTAAAGTAAATCCTTTAATTGGAGTCGCAGGTATAATTTCAAATTTAACGGTTCTGGTACAACCTGTAGTCACATCTGTTACAGTAATTGTATGGTTTCCAGGACCGATATTGGTAAATATTCCTGATGTCTGACCAAAGTTTCCGTTTAAGCTATAGCTATAATTTGCTGGGGTTGAACCTCCAGAAGCTGTAGCTGTAATAGCTCCATTGTTAGTGTTACAGTCTGGTAAAGCTGTGATCTTAACATCTAAAGTCAGAGCTGGGAAAATATTAACTACTGCTGCCGTTTTTACTTCACAACCATTTCCATCTTTTACAGTTACATCATAAGTACCAGATGTATTTACTGTAAACGTTGGGCTGGATTGGAATCCACCACCAATACTATATTCGATAGGTGCTACACCTGTAACTCCTGTAATCGTAAAGGTATACGTTCCGTTTAATGGATCCGGACATTGGCTAAATGGTGCCACTGACGGAGTTGTTGGTAATGCATCTTCCACAATAGTTTGAGATTTCATTACCGGACATCCGTTAAGGTCTTGTACATAAATATCCCAATTTCTATTGGCTCCGTTGTTAGTATCAACAGTAATAACATTATTTGTTCCAAAAACCGTAGGAGCCGCTGACAATGAAACAACTGCAGCATAACGATAAGCAGGAGTACCTCCAGTTGCTGTAATCGTTATTTGAGCCGTTTTATTGTTACAATTTGTATTTGTAGCAGTAGATGTAAAATCTAAAGCCGATGGCTGCTTGATCTCAAAGTTTACCACCTGATCCTGACATCCAGATATCCTGTCTACTACTGTAAACGTATAAATACCTGCAGCTAAACCAGTGTAGCTTATAACATCACCTGTTTTAGTCGCTGTTCCGGCAACTGGTGCCAATGAATAGATATAATCAGCAGGCGTAATATAACCGCTTACAACAAATGATGCCGTACCGGTGCTTCCTCCATTACATAACACATCAGTTATCAACTGAGTAGTCGCTTTAATTTTATCAGATTCTTTAATCACAATAGCTTTTGTTGTACTACAACCATTAGCATCAGTAACTTTAATTTGATAAGTATTTGGTAATAATCCAGGGAAAATACCAGTTGTATTATTAGTAACAGCCGCTGCCGGTGAAACTATTTCGTATTTGTAAGGCCCTACACCACCTGTAACTGAATTTACTGTAGCAATAGAAACTCCTCCCATAGTATTACAATAAATTGGTGTTGCAGTAATATCCATATCAGTAGGAGGCGTGTAAGGATTTACCGTTACGTTTCCTGAAACTCTACATCCATTGGCATCAATTACCACATAGAACACTGTTTTAGGAGCCGTTATAGTGCTTACATTTAATGTTGAAGCATCTCCAAAAGTAACACCATTATCAAAACTGTATTTATATCCTGGTGTACCATTAGTAGCCGTTAAAGTTACTACAGCATCCTGTGGTGTATTAGTTACAGTACATCCAAATGGAGTAACTGCAGCACCAACATTCAAAATAGTTGGCTCTGAAATAGAAACTGTTTTACTCACTACACATTTCTTAGCATCTCTTACGTATACTGTATAAGAACCTTGACCTAATGTTCCGAAAATATTCGATGCCTGATATGTTGTACCATCAATACTATATTCGTAAGGAGCAAGTCCGCTACCGGCAGTAATTGTAATGCTTCCGTCGTTTCCTCCGTTACAACTTACGTTGAATTCCGAAGTAGCTATAGTAGGCATCACGATAGGATTCACCACTACAGGTTTTGAAACTGACTGACAGTTTTTACTATCTGTAACTCTAAAAGTATAGGTACCTGCAATATTCGTTGTGTATGGAGATGTTGTTGGTGTAAAACCACCTCCATTAAATGAAACTTCATAGTTAGTATACACAGTAGATCCTTGCGTAGCTGTTAATGTAACAGTCGCCATATTAGGAGCAGCACAAGTTAAATCCTGAAGTACAGCGTCTAATAATAATTTCTGATCCAATTGGTAAACATATGGAGTTGTTGCATCACAACCGTTAGCATCTCTCACGTAGAAAGTGTATGAACCCGGTGCGTTAAGCACAAAGTCTGGGCTTGTTTTAAATCCATTACCAATACTGTATGTTAATGGACCAACACCATGACCTACCAAAGTAACATTTACTGGAGAACCATCGTAACAAACACCCGTAATTGGGTCAATTGATGGCAGAGGATCTGTCGCAATAGTCAATGGTAACTGAGCAATACATCCGTTAGCATCTTTTACATAAGCAATCCAAACTTTAGATGGATCTAAAACTGCGCTTGGACTAGTATTGTAAGCTCCTGCTGCCGGTGCCGTTGGGCTCACAGCATAAGCGTAAGTATAACCAGGCGTTCCACCTGAACCTACAACGCTTACTTTTGCACCAAAATTACAATTCGCATTAACATTAGAAACTAGTGTTAATAGTAATGGTGTTGCCGGTTCGCTAACATCCACATTTGCTGTTGCAACACAACCAGTAGCTACGTCAACAACATCTATTTTATAATTACCTACTGCTAAATTAGTAAGTGTAACTTTAGGATTAGTATGTGTACCCGCAACCGCAACTCCGTTAATAGAATACGTATAAGTTCCTGCAAAGTTACCTACAGTGAACTCAACAGAACCATTAGGTGTTGCTGCTACTTCGTTACAGCTTACATCTTTTAGTAATTGACCAGAAACGGTAATATTGGTTACTGGTTTAATTGTCAATGATTTCTGGAATGAACATCCATTAGCATCTGTCACTTTGAAAACATAAGTGCCTGGCAATAAACCATTGAAAACATTCACCGTTCCGTTATCAACTGCGTTTGCAGTTGGTGAAACGATTTCATATTTCGTAATCGCATATCCACCCGCTACCGTAACTGTAATACTTGTTGCAGGAGCATTACAAGTAATTGCAGCACCCGTAAAAGTTAAATCGGTAATTTTTTGGTATGGATTAACTGTTACTGTATTATCAAATAAACATCCGTTAGCATCTTTTACATAATAGTGAATAGTCTGTACTGCACCATTATCTAAGACTGTTAGTGTATTAGCGTCAAAATAATTAGCAGAACCATCAAAATTGTATTTGTAAGGTGCTGTTCCTGTACCAGCTGTAACATTTACTGTTACCACAGCCGGCTGTGCAACATTACTTGCATTACAAGCGTAGTCTGTAACCGCTGCAGTAGCCGCTAATGTTAGTGGCTGACCTACTGTAAATGGTTTAGATGCTGAACATCCTCTACCTGAAAACACCGTGATTGTATAAGTGTCAGCAGGAAGATTTGAGAATACATTATTTGTTTGTGCCATTCCTAGCGGAACAGGCAAAATAGAATAGGTATAAACCGGGTTATCGCTTCCTGCAGCTAAGTTTACGGTAATAGTTCCGTTACGTGAGCCATTACAAGTAGCATTCGTTACTACAGCATCAAAATCTACCGGTGTTGGTGCAGAAAGCTCAACCGGAGCTGTTGCAGTACATAGCGTATTTGTATCTGTAATCGTTATGGTGTAAGTTCCGGCAGGAACTCCCGAAATAACATTACCAACAACAGTTCCAACAGGAGGCGCAATACTATAAGTAAACGGTCCTGCACCACCAATTGGTGTTAATGTTATAACTCCGTCATTGTTCGCACAAGTCGGCAATGCTGTTATCACTGGTGTTACACCTAGTGGTTTATCAATCGTAATTGATTTAGTATCAATACATCCGTTTGCGTCTTTAATTTTAATTGTATTTAATCCTGAATTAAGACCCGTTACGTCATATGGTACAGCTGTTGTAATAGTAACAGGTGCATATACGCCACCGTTTACACTAATTTCGTAAGGCGAAATTCCTGCTGTAGTAAGAGAAACTCTAACCACATAGGCTCCTTCAGCCACACATTTATTTACAACTGATAATGCAATAACCGGACTAGGATCCAGGCCTATTGTTGTATTAACTCTGTCTATACATCCTTTTGCATCTCGCACAACAATATCCCAATTTTGTCTTGTAGTATAATCTAAAACCAAAACATTACTAGTTCCAAAAGTTGTTGGCGTAAATCCAGGAGCACCCGCTGCGTACTCATAAGGTCCCGTACCACCAATAGTGGTTAGTGTAACTTGTGCACCAACATTACAAGTAGCATTTACATTTTTTGTAATTGTTGTTTTAAGCGGTTGAACCGGTTGTGATACTGTAAAACTAAATGTAGTAGAACAAAGTGTTCCTCCTGCCTCAGTAACTCTTAGAACATAATTTCCTGCTTTCAATGTTGAAATAGTTCCAGAAACCGGGCCACCTAATGGACCAGTTAATGTGCTATTAATTGCCGGTGAAACCGGTAACAAGGTTAAAGCATTTAATACTTCATAATTTACTGTAGTAATTGATGGATCAAAATCCCTAACAGTAAACGTCAATATTCCTGTTGAAGTTCCATTACAAGTAACATCTGTTACAGTTGTTCCTGTAACTTTTATACTTGATGGTGGTGGAGGCGTTGTAAATTCTAAAATAGAAATACAATCATTAATATCTTTTACTTGTAAAAAGTAAGTCGTTCCATGTTTTAAACCTAAAAAGGTATAAGTTGGACTCGTTTGTGCAGGGCTTTCTGTTAAAGGTTGTCCAAAAATAGAGTATTTATAATCCGGCGTACCACCTGAAGTAGTTACGGTAACATTCACACCCGTAGCACAATTATTTGAATCTGCAACAGCGCTCATCTTTAAGTAAGGAGGAGTCTCAATTCTCAATTTACCACTTCTGTATTCACAACCATTTGCATCAACAACAGTAATATAATAATCTCCAAAATTCAATCCTGCAAATTTATAAACAGGTGTTGGATTTACTGTAGATGTTTCTGTGTAGGTTGCAATTTGTGTAAAAGCATTATCATATAATGTATATACATACGGAGCTGTTCCTCCTGATGTTACATTAACATCAAAACTACCAGGCGTATTTAAATTACATAAAATAGCATTACGTACGATATTAACAGCAATTGGAGCTGGATTAACCAAAGTAATAGTTGCAGGTACCGAAGTACATCCTTTAGCATCTTTTACTACATAAGTATACGTTCCGGAAGCTAATCCTCCAAAAACTTTTGTAGTTACAAAAGTAGTACCTCCATCAATACTGTACGTAAATGGAGAAACTCCGGCTGTAGCTGTCAATGTTACAGAACCATCTGTATAACCGTTACAGGTAGGATCAACTTTTGCAGCAGTTCCTGTTACTGTTTGTGGTGATGTTACTACAACTTTGTTGGTTATTTTTGTACATCCACTAGCATCTGTTACCTGGAAATAATAATCTCCGGCAGTATTTGTTGTAAATGTATTTCCAATCAAATCAGGAGATGTTCCAAAAGTCACACCATCCGTAGAAACTAAATAAGTGTAAGGCGCTAAACCTCCTCCGGCATTAACTGTAATTGTTGCATTAACAGGAGCAGCACAAGTAATGTCTTTTACTAAAACTGCACTGGCTGTTAAAACAGAATTTACTGTCACTGTAACCGTATCTGTACAGTTATTTGCATCTTTTACCGTAATCACATAAGTACCCGGTGACGTTACTGTAAAAGTATCTGCAGGAGATGGTGCAACACCACTGCTAATAGAGTAGGTTAAAGGAGCAATACCTCCTGTTCCCACAGCTTTGATACTAAATGAAGTTCCTGTAGAGGTACATTGGTTAGTAACCGAAGCCGTAACATCCGGAACTGCATCTTTAATAATTGCTGCGTCTAATTTAATCACACAACCATTTGCATCTTTTACCCAAACATCCCAATCTGAGATAGCAGGGTCAAGATTAGCGGTGTTACTTGATTTATAATCTGTCGATACAGGAGCCACATTATTGTGTACAAATGCATAAGAATATGCTGGCGTTCCACCAGTAGCATTAACTGTTACCTGTGCATTTGGAACATTACAATTAGCATTTACAATTGTAAGCGTTCCTCCTAATGGATTTACTGGCTCTGTAATCGTTATTGATTTGTTTGCCTTACAATTTGTTGTATTATCTGTTACTTCAAGGTTGTAAGTACCCGCAACTAATCCGTTTAAGGTAATCACATCTCCTGTTGTTACATTTGTATATGGTAATCCTGCAGGAGTAGATATTATTACTACCGCATAATTTCCTGTAGCACTAAATCCGGAAATACTGAATTTTGCAGAACCGGTATTTCCTCCTTTACATAAAACATCGCTTAATTTTGATTCAGCAACTGCAATTGGAGTTAATGGAAGGACTGTATAAGACTGAATAGCAAAACATCCGTTTGCATCTGTTACTTTAAAAGTATAAGTGTCTGCCACTAATCCACTAAATACTCCAGTCGTAGCACCTGTTACGTTTGAAGTTGCAGAAGCTGGTGCTGTGATAACATAAGCTAAAGCTCCTACTCCATTTGTTGTTGTAACCGTTACTGTACTGGTAGTACTTGCAGCTGGTGAGCATAGAATTGCACTACCTGATATTGAAACAATAACAGGAGGGTCTAATTTTTTAATTGTAATTTGTTGAACTGCAGTGGTACATCCTTTAGCATCTTTAACAGAATAACTAATAATTTGATCTGCTCCGTTATCGTTTACTGTTAACGTATTCGCAGCAGTGTATCCGCTTCCGTTAAAACTGTACGTATAAGGAGCTGTACCGTCTGTTGCTGTAATGGTAACAGTCGCAGATTGTTTCGTATTGGTAACACTACAAGTAAAGTTAGTAGCAGTAGCACTTGCTGTTAATTTTACAGGTTCACCTATTGTAACATTAACACTTCCGGTACATCCTTTACTGTCTTTTACATAGAAAGTGTAGTTACCTGCTAACAGATTTTCAAATAATGAAGCCGCTGCAAAAGTAACATTGTCTTTACTATAGGTATATCCACCTGAACCATTAGCACCTGTTAATTGAACAGTACCTGTTGCAGAACCGTTACATGAAGCATCCACTTTTACAGCAGTTACTGTAGGAGGTGCAATAGGAGCAACAGTCGCAGATGTTGTCGTAGAACATCCGTTTGCATCTGTAATTGCAAATGTATATTTATCAGCATTAGCAGCAGCAACAGAAATTGTAAACGATGTTCCGGTAACATTAATAACTCCACCTGGAGTTCCTGTACCCTTCGCTACAGTATAGGTATACGGAGTTTTTCCTCCGCTAATATCAACTTTAATCGTTGCATTTGGAGTTGCACTACAATCTAATTCTTTAGTAACCTCTGCTAAAGCACCAACTTTAGGATAAACTACTACAGGAACTGCAGCAGCTGTTGTACAACCATTTTTATCTTTTACCGTTACGGTATAAGATCCTGCACTTACTGTAAAAGTATTGCTAGTCTGGAAATTAGTTCCATCAATACTATACGTTAAAGGCACTAATCCTGTAGCAGTAGCTGTAATGGTAAAACTTGAAACGGATCCTGTCTGACATTGATTGTCAACCACCACACTGGTAATAACCGGTTTAGCGTCAACATCAATTTTTATAGGGAAATTATCCAAACAACCGTTTGCATCTTTGATATAAACAACCCAGTTTAATACTGTTCCGTTAACCGTATCAACTGTTAGAACATTATTTGAAGCATAAACCGTAGGAACCGGAGCACTTTGTCTTGCTACAGCATAAGTATAATTTGGTGTACCACCTGTTCCGGTTGCTGTAATCTCAGCTGTAAATTTGTTACAATTTACTGTAGTAGCTACGGCAGTAACATCAACAGCTGCAGCTGACTGCGTTAAAGTTACTGTATAAGAAGACTGACATTTCGTTAATCTATCTGTTGCAGTAATAGTATACGCCCCTACAGGCTGAGCAGTAGGAACTGCAACGGTAGTTGTAGCTGCACTTACACCAGTTGCTTGCTGAATGATTGTATTGGCAGCATTTTTAATAACATAATCATATCCGTTTGCCTTAACACCATTTACGGTAAATTCAATAGTTCCGGTAGAACCAAAACATTGAATATTTGTAAGTACTGAACCACCTGTAACAATATCTGACGTTGCTTTAATAGTATGTCCTTTTGTGAATGAACAATTAGTAGCCGTATCAATTGCCTCGAAGATATAATCTCCCGGAGTCAGTGATGTAAAGTTTCCTGTTGTATTTACCGCAGGGGTAAATCCGGCAGGACCAGAAATAATCTGATAAGTAACATTTGCTGTACTTCCTGTTTTTACCGCTGTCAAAGTTACACGTCCACCAGCCGGAACTGTAGAACAATCATATCCACTATCAACAATAGTGATATCTGTAATTGGTTCTAAAGCACCAATTGTAATTGATAATGGTCCAAACTGACAGTTATTTGCATCTCTAACATATGCCGTAACTGTTCCGGCAGCTGTTGTTGAGTAAGTATTCGTTGTTGTAAAGTTTGCAGTTCCGTTGAAACTGTAAGTATAAGCACCTGTTCCTCCAGAACCAGTAACTGTAACTACCGCTGGTACAGTACTTGGTGTACCACATTTAATAATAGTAGCTCCAATAGTTCCAGACACTGCAGTTGGCTGCGTTAATGTAATATTTCCAACAGCAGAAGTACATCCTTTACTGTCTCTTACTTGATAAGAATAGCTAATATTTGGATCTAAACCGGAATATAATGAAGTTGTTGACCAACCTAAATTATTAAAATTGTACTCATATCCGCCTGAACCTCCTGCTCCAACTAGCTGTACACTACCATTTTTAAGACCATTACAAGTAATTTGTGTTGGATTAGCAGTAACTGTTGGATTTGTAATTGGACTAATTGTAGCATCTATATAAGCTTTACATCCTTTAGAATCTGTAATTTCAAAAGTATAAAGTCCGGCTGTTGGTGCAGGATAATTAAACGTATTACCTGTAACATTTACACTGCCGCCATAAGCGCCTGCGTCTTTTTTAACTTTATAAGTATAGGCTGCAACTCCATCTGTAATGTCAACTTTAATCGTTGCATTTGGAGTTGTACAATCTAATGTTTTTGTAATAGAGGCTGCTGCTTTTAACTCAGGAGCAATTACAATTCCGTTTATGGTAACCGGACAATTATTACTGTCAGTAACTGTAATAGTATGTGTTCCTGCTCCAACATTTGTAAATGTATTGCTGGTTTGTGCAGGTGCACCATTTAAACTATACGTTAGAGCTCCTGTACCTGTAGCCGTAACAACAAGAGTTGCTCCTTTAGTCCCGGTAACACAATAATCACTAGTAGCAGCTAAAGATGCTGTTGGCATTGTTGGTGCAACAACATTAACCTGTGCAGATGCGCTTGAAGAACATGTATATGCATCACGAGTTACAACTGTATAGGTACCGGTAGGAACATTTGCAAATACGCCAGAATTCTGGAATGCAGTTATTACCGTAATACCATTTGCTGCTCTTAATTCATATTGATATGCTGGTGTTCCACCTCCTGCAACTGCTGTAATAGTTGCTCCTGTAGTACAAGTAGCTGTTTTTGTAACACTTGCCGTAATTGTTAATGCAGCAGGAGTACCTACTGGCTGATCGAATGGGAAACTACAAGTTCCCGCTTTATCATCATAACGAATTAAAATATTATACGTTTTACTCGTCAAGTTTTTAACGGTAACCGGTGAAGTTTTAGAATTTACCCATGTTGTACCATTATCTAAAGAGTAATCAAATCCATAAGTGGCATCAAAATTTTGTGCAGATAATGTAATCTCTCCATTATTAGCACCATTACAGGTTACGTCTTTATGACCTACAATTGAAGCCTTAAAGGCTTTATCTGTTCCAATAACAACTGGGAAATCTTTCTCAGCTCCACAAACCTCCGGAATCTGACGTACCCAAATATCATCAACCGCTAAATCATTACCAGAAATAACCTGGCTGTATGATAAGATAACAAAGTCAAGAGAAGTATTATTTCCAGGATTTAAAGTTAATACCTGGCCACTTCCAAGATCAGTTGTATTATGCCATTTCTCATCTCTAGGAATACTTTGTGTATCCTTTGATGCTCCTGGTATAAGAACTCCGTTTTTCTGAAGTTGTATGGTTAATCTTGGAGAAGGTAAATTATTATTTTTACTCAATAAGTTAAGCATATAAAGTGATACCTGTATGTCCTGATTTGGAATAACATCATTGATGGTTTTTTTATACAAAACACCACCTATTGGTACCACACCTCCAACATTAACGGCTAAAAATCTTCCGTCTTTTATTTGTGGTGTATTATTAATAACTGCCGTATTATCTTTAGGCAGATTCCAGTTAAAACCAGCTACGTGCTGTGGCAACAGAGCCTGAGTCACAACATATTCCCCATCATTAAGCAAAATTGGCATATAACCTCCAATACCGCAATCTTCAACAGCATCTTGCTTTTCCCAACAATAATTAGGGTGAATACCCGGAGTAGTTGTATCTGGCCCTCTACCAAAATCCTCTGTTAACAAGTTACTGTAAGTAGGTACGGTAGTAACTTTGTACTTAACTTTTATAGTATGAGTCCCGGAAGGAACATTTGTAAAGACATTATTTGTAATTGGCGTGTTAGGTACACCGTTAATATAATACTCGTACGTATAATTATTTGACGGATTTGTAACCGTAACCGTAGTTGATGCCATACCATTACATCCAAAAACAGGATCAGCCACAGTGATCGTCGGATCAGCAGGTTTTGGATCTAAAGTAACCTGATAAGGAATTTCGAATATACAGCCTAAAGCGTCTTTAACCTGTAGAATAAAATTACCCGGCAACACGTCTTTTTCATTTGATGCCTGCCATGTAAGACCACCATCAAAACTAAATTGATAAGCAGGAGTTCCACCCTGAACGTTATTGATACGTAGTTTACCTCCCTGGTTTGCACCACTACCGTCAGGTAATGTACATCCGGCCAAAGCAGCAACTCCAGCAGAAGCCGAAATAGCAGAAGTTGGTCCCGTAATTGTTATCTTTTGTACAGGATCTGTACAATACTTGATTGGCGTTCCTATACCATATCTGACAACTACATCATAAGTTCCCGGCTGTAAATTAGAAAAAACAGGATTAGACTGAAAACTAACACCACCATTAATACTATACCCCATTGTGTACCCGTTTGCTCCGGCAGTAAGTTTTACTTCTATCTTAGAGCTTCCATCATAACAATTACTATTGGTATGATCAATAGTATAAGCAGGTTTTGTATTATCAGGAACTGTAATTGTTCTTGTTATCGTACAGTTGTTTTTATCTACAATTTTAATGGTATAAAGTCCCGGAGCTGTTACCACAAACTCATTACTGGTTTGAAAAACAGTATCGCTGTTTATAAAATAGTTGTAAGGTGAATTACCTCCTTCTGTTGTGATTCTGATTTTTCCATCACTACATGCAGTAAGAGGTTCTACTAAAGCAACTGTCGCTTTATACTCATTCCAAACCTTACCAACATATATGTACTTAGTATCTTTACAACCGTCATCAGTTGTAACTTCTACGACATAATTCTGGTCTGTATTTAAATTATCAAAAGTATATTCAGAATCTGGTACGGGTCCAACATTCGATAATAAAGTTCCATTATTATAAAGTTTATAATAATATTGTGCATTAGCATCGTTTACGGCTACTTTAATTTTACCTTTTTCACCATAACACAATGGCTGTGTTACCTCTTGTACTACGTTAAAATTCCTTTGTCTGATTTGAATATTTGGAACTGTAAAAATACACGTGTTACCTGTTACACCTGCCAGTCTAATATATACTGTATAGAAGCCCGCAGTCGTAACATTAAATACATTACTAGCCTGATAAGTTGTTCCATTAATACTGTACTCATATCCGGCAGGAACACCTCCTACTGTAATCGTACCAGCTTTACCACAAATAATGTCCGTATGTTTCTCTGTAGGACTTAATGAATTGGTGAAAACATTAAAATAAAAACGGTTAAAACAACCACCGGCATAGTTTAATGTTAATCGATATTGTCCGGCAATTTTAGCCAAATAATTTGGTCCCGTTGCAACCTGAGTCCACGAACAAGAAGTTCCTTCGTTAGCACAATTTGGACTACTTGGCGCTGTACAGCTTGCTTCATCTAGTTTTTCCCAAACAAGAGTAGAACCATCTGAGATATGCGTTTCAATTAGTCTCGAATCATTTGCACCGCATAAGAAAAGATTAGGTAACTCTTTTCCGTTATTTGGACAAATTAAGACCTCTCCTTTATACGGAGCTTTTGCATAAGGAATTACAGGGTTCGTATTTGTAGCACCAAATCTGGTTACTGTAATGGCCTGATAAATTGATCTACAAGGTGCCGCAGCCAAATTGTATACATAATAAGTTCCCGGATCTTTAACAGTAAGTGTCTGTCCTGTTCCGATTTGTTTTGTACGGGCTTCGTCACTATACCAGGTATAACTTGTATATCCGTTTGCTGCAACTAAATCTACAGTGTCTTTACATAAAGTAACGTTTGCTGTATACTTACAACCATCAACACCTACTAAAAAGTTAGTCGCTTTTGGAGTTAATATACATCCTGTATTGGTATTGACACTCGGATCATCTGAAATTTGGAAATCAGGATTTAAAGTTCCTTTATAAGTGGCATATGCAGAGTTATCGATACTATTAGAACATGCTTCACTCAAGGAATTACAATCCGGAACAACTTTAACTTTAAAGCTAATCACTTTTTCTGTTAGAGTATTGGCTTTAACAACAGAATCATCTACTTTAAAAACAATACTTCTGGTTGCAGGATCATAACTTTGTACTGATACACCAGCTGGCAGTGGGTTTAAATCTCCCGGATAATTAAATATAATATTGATTGGAAGCTGATCTCTAATGGTTAAAGATTTAGCATCATCATTACCTGAGTTTCTAATACCAATTTCATAATTTAATTGTTGTCCCAGTACTACATTCTGGCCTCCAATATCCGTTCCTGCCGAATTTTTAACAATTTTCGTCAGTACAATATGAGGCTCAATAATATCTACCGCAAATGCATTAAAATAATAAAAGTAAACGTCCTGAGTACTTCCTAATCTAATATTTGCCGAAGTCTCATTATTATCAATAACAATACCTCCCGGTTTCAAAAGGGTACCGGGATTATTAATATTTAAAATACCCGCATCATACCCCAAGGTGTTGGTACTGGCAGGGTTTCGATTCAAGAAATCTTCTGTTTTATCCGTAGCCGGATCAACGTAAGTTACACTACTATTAAAGAAGTTATTTGAAGCTCTGATAGCTGTATTTGCTGCATTTGTAGCACTAATTGGAATTCCGTTAATTTGCAGATAATCCCCTGCAATCGGCTGATCTCCCTCTAAAGCAGCAAAAGCGAATTTTACACGAACCGGGCCTTTAGGAATGGTCTTAAACCCTGAAACAGGAATATCTAAAGTAGTTGCCCCTCCAATTCCGCTAAAACCGTCAAATGATGTAATATATTTAGCTGGCAAAGTTGGGTCTTCATAAACGATAAAAATAGACCAACCTGCTGATAAACCTGTTCCTCCATTAGAACCTTCACTAGACTTAACATTTGCAACGGTATACAAACCTTGTGCATTAGCCTGTCCGGTCACTAAAGAAGTAATATCTGCATAACATGCATATGCTTTGTTATTGTCACCACCAATTGGGGCTGCATTAGCATCATACACGATCTGACCTGTAATATCATTATAACCACCTGTTGGTAGTTTAAGCTTTACTTTTTCAATGCCTGTACGATCATTTTGCTGTAGGATCGCTCCCCAATACAAACCTGCATAAACAATTTTATAACAAGCCGGTTTTGGTACAGTTAAAGTCGCACTACTCGAACTGAAAGTACTGTTGTCATTATCGATATCAATATATTCCATACTGAAATCAGAATTGTATCCGGAACCATTATAGGCATCTTCCGGATCCCTGTTATTGGTATTTCTATTTAGAATATTATTACCAATAAGCAACATGTCTCCTTTTAGCCTCTTGTCAAATCTCGGAGTAAATGACTTAAGATTCTGAGAAATTACAACGTAACTTTGAAAAAAAATCAAAGCTAATAAAATCAATCTTAGGTTAGTAGGTTTTTTCATAATCTTCATTTTGTTTTTGCCTTCTCTTTTATTTTTTAAGGGGCGTTAAAAAATAAATCAAAGCATTCTGAAACATTTATAATAGATGTCCTTCTCAAAAATAAAAAGGACGGGGCTTTATTCTCAATAATTGTATTAATTCTCCACTTTCACAATTGCCATTTTCCCGTTGTATGGCTTAGTACCTTTTGCTTCCAGTGCTTTTGTAGCTTCTGACAGTCCGTCGAATTTCTCATAATAGATGTAATACTTACTTGTCGTTACATTGTAGAAGAAATTAACATCTGTACGTCCTGCTGCAACTGCTTTAGCTAGGAACTGATCGCGTTTTTCAACACTACTGTGAACCGCAATAATTAAATAATATCCACCATCAGCATTCTTAATATTTTTGATAATCTGCATATTTGATTGGTCTTCACCAAAATCAAAATCACTTGCTGTTAGAGGCGTACTGCTTAATTTTGTTGTTTCTCTAATACGCTTAAGAGCGGCAACATCCTGTGCATATCGACCCTGATCATTCTCATATGCTGCACGTTTGATTCGACGTTTTTTCTCAATTTCAGTCTCGGCCTTGATACGTTCTAAATTAGAAAGTAATGTTGCGCTATCCTGTTCCATTTTCAATTGTGCTGCTTTTAACTCGTTTATCTTTTCCAGATAAGCCTTATTCAAAGCATCGTTTTTATTAGGAAACTTTTTAAGCCTTTCATTGTATAGATTAGTCAACTTCGCAATTTCATCTTTCTGTGCTTTATTTACTTCAGCAAGTTGAGATTTTAAAGCTTCTAGCTGACTGTTCTCAGCCGCCACACTTTTGAAAGGTTTTGGTTCTTTATAAATTCCTTTTTCACTTAAATCATTCTCTTCTCTTAAGTCGTTCAAGTCTTTTTGTTTACTTGCCACTGTTGTATTAAACTGTGACAATAAATCTTTCTGCATTTTACTTGCGCTCTCGATAGACTGAGATAAGTTATCTATTGCTTTCGCTGTATCATCTTTTGCAAGTGCATCGGCAGCAAGTTTAGCCTGAAGAGCTTCCGCATCGGCTTTAGCTTTAGCATCGGCAGCTAATTTTGCCAAACGAGCTTCTTCTGCTAATTGCAACTGTCTTGTTTCTTCCTCAGCTTTTAATCTTTCTGTTGCTTCAGCATCGGCCTTCGCTTTTTGATCCGCCAATAACTTCGCTTGTGCAGCTTCCATATCAGCTTTCGCTTTAGCATCGGCAGCTAACTTCGCTTGAAGAGCTTCCGCATCAGCCTTAGCTTTAGCATCGGCAGCCAACTTCGCTTGAAGAGCTTGGGCATCTGCTTTCGCTTTAGCATCAGCAGCTAACTTCGCTTGAAGGGCTTCTGCATCTGCTTTTGCTTTAGCATCGGCAGCCAACTTCGCTTGAAGAGCTTCTGCATCGGCTTTGGCTTTAGCATCAGCAGCTAACTTCGCTTGAAGAGCCTGGGCATCTGCTTTTGCTTTAGCATCAGCAGCTAACTTCGCCTGAAGAGCTTCTGCATCTGCTTTTGCTTTAGCGTCTGCTGCTAACTTCGCTTGGAGAGCTTCTGCATCGGCTTTGGCTTTAGCATCTGCTTTCGCTTTGGTATCAGCAGCTAACTTAGCCTGAAGAGCTTCCGCATCGGCTTTCGCTTTAGCGTCGGCAGCTAATTTTGCTAAACGAGCTTCTTCTGCTTCCTGTAATTGTTTTGCTTCTGCATCTGCTTTCGCTTTCGCAGTTGCTTCTGCATCCGCTTTTACCTTCGCATCCGCAAGTAATTTAGCTTGTAAAGCTTCCATATCCGCTTTCGCTTTAGCATCAGCAGCTAATTTTGCCTGAAGCGCTTCTGCATCCGCTTTGGCTTTAGCATCAGCAGCTAATTTTGCCTGAAGGGCTTCTGCATCCGCTTTTGCTTTAGCATCGGCAGCCAACTTCGCTTGAAGAGCCTGGGCATCTGCTTTGGCTTTAGCATCAGCAGCCAATTTTGCCTGAAGGGCTTCCGCATCGGCTTTCGCTTTAGCATCGGCAGCTAATTTTGCCTGAAGAGCTTCAGCATCCGCTTTGGCTTTCGCATCGGCAGCTAACTTCGCCTGAAGAGCCTGGGCATCTGCTTTTGCTTTAGCATCGGCAGCTAATTTTGCCTGAAGAGCTTCCGCATCCGCTTTGGCTTTTGCATCGGCAGCTAATTTTGCCTGAAGGGCTTCCGCATCGGCTTTCGCTTTAGCATCAGCAGCCAATTTTGCCTGAAGAGCTTCTGCATCCGCTTTTGCTTTGGCATCAGCAGCCAATTTTGCCTGAAGAGCTTCTGCATCCGCTTTGGCTTTAGCATCGGCAGCTAATTTTGCCTGAAGAGCTTCTGCATCTGCTTTTGCTTTGGCATCAGCAGCTAACTTCGCTTTAAGAGCTTCTGCATCGGCTTTCGCTTTAGCTTCGGCAGCAATTCTGGCTTGTCTGGCTTCTTCATCAGCTTTGGCTTTAGCTTCAACAGCTTGTTTTTCTTTTAAGGCAGCTTCTTCAGCGGCTTTAGCTTTCGCATCAGCAGCTAATTTTGCTTTATTGGCAGCATCTATACTTGCCTTAGTTTTTGCAGCAGCAGCAGCAGCGGCTTTCGCTTCAGCAGCCAGTCTCGCCTGAAGCGCATCTGAATCTGCTTTGGCTTTAGCATCTGCAGCTAAAATTGATTGTAAGTCTGCAGCTTCTGCTTTCGCTTTTGCATCTGCTTTACGTTTTGCTTCTGCAGCATCAGCTTTCGCTTTTGCATCTGCTTCTAGTTTTATTTTCAGAGCTTCCGCGTCGGCTTTTGCTTTAGCATCGGCAGCTAATTTTGCTTTTGCAGCGGCTTCCGCATCAGCTTTTGCTTTGTCAGCGGCTAATTGAGCCGGAGTTTTTTGTGGCGCTGTTGCCGGTTTATTTTCTGCAGCAGTTTTTGCTTTAGCAGCTTCAGCATCAGCCTTTGCTTTAGCATCTGCGGCCAATTTCAATTTCATTGCTTCGGCATCAGCTTTAGCTTTATCAGCAGCGAGTTGTGCCTGTGTTTTTTGTGGCGTCGTTGCAGGTTTATTGGCGTTGGCAGCATTTGCTCTTGCCGCTGCCGCTGCATCTACTCTCGCTTTATTATCTGCAGCTAATTTTATTCTGCGGGCTTCAGCATCGGCTCTAACCTTATCAGCAGCCAGCTGAGCCTGTGTTTTTTGTTCTGCAGCAACAGCTCTGTTTGCCGTTGCAGTTTGTGCTCTAGTCGCTGCTGCAGCATCGGCTTTTGCTTTTGCATCAGCGGCTATTTTTATCTTAATTGCCTCGGCATCAGCTTTGGCTTTATTGTCTGCTTCTAATTTTGCTTTTGCTGCCGCTGCTGCATCAGCCTTCACTTTTTCGGCTGCCGCAAGTCTCACTTTTAGCGCTTCTGCATCGGCTTTAGCCTTAGCATCCGCAGCCAGTCTCGCTTTTTCTGCACCATCAGTTCTCTCAGCGGTTGTTCCTGATGATGGTTTAGCCAATACCGGTTTTGGTTTAGCCGGATCTATTAAAGAGCCTTCTTCATCATCACCATAGTAATAGTTTTTATTTTTAAATTTATAAGCAATTGTAAATTCATGAGAACCACCCATATTGGTAAAATTTCCCATGCCTTTTTCATAGTTGTATTCAAATGCGATACTTGGAGAGATATTAAATCCAAGACCGGCAGAAATCCCGTATAATGTATTGTATCCGGCTTGAGCCCAAACTCCTTTTGGAATTGCAATCATTGCAAGTCCGGAAATTACTGTCTTACCTTTTTTAACTTCTGTTTTTACAATTCCTGAAAATTTACTTCTGTCAAAAAAGCCATAACTATCAATATATCCTGTATACATGGCATGTAACTGAATCGCTCTTTCAGGATCTTCTTTTACAATTCCACCACCGAAATTATAAAGGATAAGATTGTTTACCGCTAATCCAAAGTCAAGGAACTCTGTTCCGTAATTTACTCCAGGATTAACTGTAAGCAAAGTATTTGATGGATAATCACCCATTAAAATATTTGGATCATCTGAGATGATTTTTCCTTTATTTAAACCGCTTTGGTATACTCCAACATTTAAACCAAAAGTTAAATTACTGTCTTGCTCTAAAACAATGTTATGCGCAAAGTTTCCAATTCCTCCAAAGACCGTCATTAAACCATAATTTTGCTGAAACAGACCAAAAGCAAAAGCTTCATTCTCTCTGAAACGGCCCGAATAATTAGCTAAATAGGTGTTTGGTGCATTCTCAAACTGCACCCATTGCCTTTTATTATAAAAACTGGCATAAGCATTTGTTTCACGAACAAAGCTAAAAGCCGGGTTAATTAAATATCGATTAAACTTTAAAGAATTTCTAATAGGTAACGAAAACGAAACAACTCCATCCTCATTTTTGTCCTGAGAATAGAGTGTATTTGAAAAACCGTAAAATAGTGTGATGAATAGTAAAATTTTCTTCATATTACCTTATTACAGTTATTGATCCTTTTTTTTCACCATTGTCGGATTTAATGACATAGTAATATACCGGATTAACATTTTTAAAATCTTTTATAAACGTATTGGTTTCAGGATTATAATCACTACCTAAACCGTCATACATAATTTCACCATTAGAGCTCATGATTATTATTTTCGTCTGGACTGTTTTATAAACATCCGGAATATTCCAATAAGGATTCTGGAGACTTACAACATTAGGAATCACTGTTGTCGACGCCATTGGTCCCGTAACTTTAAAACTAAACTCCTGAGAAGAAATACAGCCCGATGCCTGAGAAATTTTAACTTTATAATTACCAGGAACAGATACAACATAAGAACTTGATGTTGCACTTGCAATTGCGTTTCCATTTAAAAACCATTCAAAAGTAGGATTTGAAGCATCTGTTGTAACTGAAACATTCAGAGTCTCCCCCTCGTTTAATGAAGTGGTTTCCGGAGCATCTATACTCGCATTAAAGCTATTACTTTTCAGATCGATAGTTCCTGTAGCACTACATCCTCCAAAATCAACCTGCACAGTATAAACTCCCGATGCATTTGCATTAATACTACGGGTAGTAGCACCAGAAATTATCGCTCCGTCTTTCTTCCATACATAAGTGTTTCCGGAAGTAGCTGTTAAAACAGTTCCTGATCCGGATGCACAAAATGGGTTTCCTAAACTAGAGCTAATGGTAACTGCCGATCCTCCCGATCCTGATGTGGTTACATCAACACGATTAGAGCTAAAATTTACATCAGAACATAAACCATAGTCAATTTCGGCATAATATTTTCCGGCAGAATTTACAATCAAATCTTTAGAACTTTGCCCAGCAATTACAGCACCATCTTTGTACCATTTGTATTTTAGATTGGAGTAATTAGCAGGTGACGAAGCCTGATCAGAAGGTGTAGGGTTATAAACGGAGAGTGTAAGATTTCCGCCAGCACAAAAAGACGCTGTTGGCTGTTTTTCGTTAATATAAAACGAACTTACATAAGTACTGTAATAAACAGAAAAGGTTGTATTACCAACGGCGTTCTTAAATCTTGGGCTATTTACTACAGGTGTAGTATTTAAGCTCTTAACGCGTAAACTGTACACATCTGATCCTTTTAGATTAGTAGGAACCGCAAATTTAATTGTTTGTTGCTTTAAAGCAGCGTCATCTGTAACCGAAAGTGTTGTAGTAGCTGTTGGGTTTGTAAAACTTCCAGTCTCATCAGAAAGTTCTACGGCAAAAGTTGTTCCAGCGGGAAAATCCACGTAGCTGAAAGTTGCAAAATATTCATTAAACACAACGCCATTGACAATAAAACCAGCGCAGATTCTCTCAAAGGGAAGCTGCTGTGGTCCTATTACTGGCGTTTGGGCATATGAATTTAATTTAGTTAAAACAACTAAAGAAAACAAAAGCACTATTTTGGTAAAATTTGGGGTAATTTTTTGAATCATATAGTGCGTGTTCTTGCTAAATCTATGTCTTCAAAAAAGAGGATATCAATAAATGTTTCAGAAAAATCGTACTTATAGTTCTCGATAATATCTTTTGCAAGAACTGAAAAAGAACCGGTTAAAAACGAATTTTCTTTGCACTCTGAATTCTGATGTTTCACTTCAGCTGCCATAGAAAGGCTATCCTTGGGGATGGATAGCCCTGCTAATAACTGATTAGAATTATCTAATTCGCCGATACATACTTGATCAGCATTTTTTATCTTTTGGTTCTCACAGCCTCTTATTTCGCTTATTGCTTCAGTAGAAGTAGGTCGTTCTACTGTGGTATTTTGAGCATATAAACTAAGCGAAATAGGGAAAACCAAAAATATTATATATATAAAATATTTTTTTCTAGATGTTGCCATTATGTCTTGATCTTTATTTGTCCGGTATTAAGACGAATACATAAATTGTGTCTGGGGACTTTATTAATAAAATTTACGCTGAAATAAAAATCGAAATCTATTATCTGTTGCTGCTAGACGCTGTAATTTTTCCTAATTGCAATCTGAAATCTGGTTTCTTAGGATTGAAAATATCAATGAAAGTCTCTCTGTTGTTACTTTGAGAATACACATTGAAAAATACACTATTTCCGTACCAGCTTTCTAAGTCTTCATTGTTTGAGTTGTACTCTGTAAAGATATTTCCGTTACATAGGTTAAAGTACATTTCTTCAAATTTGATTTTCTTAAGATTAGCATCATTAATTTCTGTTTTACTGTCTAATAAAACAGCTGGATTAAATCCGGAAATTACACTACGCTTCATTTCAAGAGAAGCATTTTCAGCTACAAAAACAGCTTCTTTTACTAATCCTGACTGAATATCAGCTTTGATGTTTTCGCTGTCATTAAGCATAGTGATATTAGTTGCAACAACTAAAGTTTGTTTTTTAGTAAAATCTGTTTCACTTTTCTTTTCGAAAGATTTTACTTCCATACAACGAGAACCGTCTTTATTACTTGATAAATAAGAAGATCTTACTGCTAATGAATTGTACAAACGACATTGTACACCCTGAGTAAATTTGTAATCGTCATTGATTGATTTATAAGATACAAATTTAGTAGCGTTTACATCACCTCCAAAAAAGGCAAATGAGTCACCGCCAGAGTAGCTTACCATAACGTTGTCAAGTACTGTTTTAGATCCAACACCGGCAAAAGTTATACCGTTGAAAGTGTCCACACCTTTTACTTTTTTACCTGCAAATTCAACTCTTACGAATCTTAAAATTCCTGAATTAGCAGCAGCATTATCACCACCGTAAGTTGTTAAACTAGGATCAAGATCTAAATTGTAAGAACCAACATTTCCAAATTTATTAATTGGTGCATCGCCAAGAATTACGATTCCACCCCAGTCTCCAGCTTTTTTCTGGCTACGGTTTGAAGTAAATACAATTGGGTCAGTCTCTAAACCATCGGCCATAATTTGGGCACCTTTTGTTACAACAAGAGTTCCTTTTGTTTCAAAATCACCAATGATTAAAGTTCCTGGTTCAATAGTTAAAACTGCATTGTTCGTCACATAAACATTACCTTGCAGTACGTAAATATTCTTTTTCAGCAATTTAGTATTAACAGAAATATTTCCTGCTAAAATTTGGTTTGCTTCTCCATACTCTACTTTGTTAGGCTTAAATTCGGTCCAGTTGTTCAACCAATTGTTGTAGCCCATAATTCCTTTCTCTTGTTGAGCACTCATACTCGTAACTGTCAAAAGAACGCAGATCATTTGAGTAATTTTTTTCATGATAAGGGGGTATTACAGTTAATAATAAATTTGGGTATGCGTAAATGAAAAAACTCGTCTCGAATTTTCTGATAATACTCAGAACTTTTCGAGAGAGTTGTTTTTTATTTCTTTTCTAAAAACATCTATATAAATTTAATCATCTATATAGACATTGACAAAAAAAGTTTTAAAAATTATAAATATTACATTTCGTTCAATTCGTTGAACTCGTGTAAAGATTTCAATGTGCTTTCGTAGAATAAAATTGCGGCGATTAAGTTTCCTTTATCAGAATACGGCATCATCTTTCTTTGAAATTCTACTGTTGTATCTAAAAATGTTGTTGTACCAACAGCCTGTCCATCTAACACTTTTTTGTGTTCGTTGTCGTCCGGAATACCTAAGTCGGCCATTGTAACTCCCGGTTTTGTTACCAAAGCAATGTAAGGAAGAGTTTTTACTAAAACTTTAATACGCTCGATGTACAATTCTAAAAGTTCTCCTTTTTGCATACCACTCAGTTCTTTTTGATCATGGTATTTGCGAATAATCGCAGTTGTACTGATTATACTTCTTGGAGCATTTTTCGCCTGAGCCGAAATGGCACCAGTCGTCATAAAAAAAAGTGCACTTAATAAAATAATTTTCCCTTTCATAGATTCTTAGTTTATAATTGGTTGTTCATAAAAACAAAAATATAGAAATTAACTTAAACTGCAACTTTATTAATTTCTTTTTTCAAAAAAAAAGCTTAAAAAAAGCTTAAAAACCAGCGTTATGTCGAGAAAATGTGCGTTTTAACGAGGTTTTAGTTAAAATTGACTTGATCTTAAAGGGTAAGATATTGGCTATAAAAACAAAACAATACGCTATAGTATTAATCAAAAAAAGCTTTCGTTAATCGTTATACAGCAAAAAACTATTAACAAAAAAGTCTTAATATCTCCACATCTTGCTATGTTTATTAACAAAAGTTGGTTAACAAACGTCAAAAAAACAGTCCGAAATCTTCATGATTATTAGAAATGTCTCTGTATGGATAAACTTTTGAGCTAAAATTTTTGACTACATCATTTTCTTCTATCTTTGCTTCATGCAATTTTCTCAAATTTTAGGTCAGGATTACATCAAAAGTCACTTGATAAAAAGTGCAGCTTCCGGACGAATTCCGCATGCACAACTATTCATTGGGCCGGAAGGAAGTGGCACATTATCAACAGCAATTGCCTACGCACAATATATTTTGTGCAACAACACAGGAGACGAAAACTCAAACGGAAATGATTCCTGCAATTTGAAATTTCAAAATCTCTCTCATCCCGACTTGCATTTTATTTATCCGACAGTGACCACAGAGGATGTCAAAACAAAACCCAAAAGTTTAGATTTTATTCAGGACTGGCGCACTTTTATACAGGAAATGCCTTATGGAGGTTTGTTTGACTGGTACAAAGTACTTGGTGTTCAAAACAAACAGGGAGAAATTCGAGTTGAAGATGCACAGGAAGTTTTGAAATCATTTTCACTAAAATCATACGAAGGCGGTTACAAAATTATGATTATCTGGATGGCCGATAAAATGAATATTGCCGCCTCCAACAAACTTTTAAAATTACTCGAAGAACCTTCAGACAAGACTATTTTTATTCTTATTTCTGAAAACGAAGAAGATATAATTCAAACCATCCGATCCCGTTGTCAGGTTATTCACTTTAACGGACTTCCCGAAAAAGTAATTGCAGAAGCTTTAGTTTCTAAAGAAAATATCGACGAAAAATTAGCTTTTAAAATCGCACATCAGGCACAGGGAAATTTTAGTAAGGCCTTACATCTCATAAAAGAAGATGATTCAGAGTTACCTTTCGAACAATGGTTTGTCAACTGGGTTCGTGCTGCGTTTAGAGCGAAAGGAAATGCAGCTGCCATTCAGGATTTAATTTCCTGGAGTGAAGAAATTGCCGGTCTGGGACGTGAAAGTCAGAAAAAATTCATCCAGTTTTGCATGGAAATGTTTCGACAAGCCTTGCTGCTTAACTATCAGGCTCCTACTCTTGTGTACATCGAACCAAAAGTAGATAAATTCAAACTCGAAAATTTTGCACCTTTTGTCAACGGGAACAATATTCACGAAATTTTCAAAGAACTTTCGGATGCGATGTATCATATCGAAAGAAACGGAAATGCAAAAATAATTTTAACCGACTTATCTATAAAACTGACTCGTTTAATCCACAAAAAATAGTTATCAAATGAATAATGTTGCCTCCATTTTACTATTAGCATTTTTAGCTTTAACCTTCTTACAGTCCGGATACGAAAAAATATTTTACTGGAAAGACAATGTCGAGTGGCTTAAAGGACATTTTGCCAAAACAAGACTTAAAAACCAAGTACCACTTGCCTTGCTTCATCTTTTAATTATGGAATTAATCTCCGGAATTTTATGTATTGTCGGAGCGATACAATTGCTCACCGACAGTGGCCGGGAATTTGGTTTATACGGAGCTATATTTTCATGTATCACATTGCTAATGATGCTTTTCGGACAGCGGTTAGCCAAAGATTATGACGGTGCAAGAACCATAGTTATCTATTTTATTCCGGCAGTAATGGCGGTTTACTGGTTGAACTAATCTGACATAATCGTACCGCTTTAAAGTGAATAAAAAATTAAAATTAAATCGTCACAGATTCAACATTCGTAAAACAAAGTTGAATTGAAATCAAAAAATAAAGTTGTGGCAAAAAATAAAATTTACAGTAAAAAAATGAATGCAAAACACCCATCAGAGTCCCTTACAATCTTAACCGATTTAGTTTTACCAAGTGAAACAAATCCTTTAAACAACCTTTTTGGTGGCGAATTATTAGCCCGAATGGATCGTGCCGCAAGTATTGCAGCCCGCAGACATTCCCGCCGAATTGTAGTTACGGCCTCTGTAAATCACGTGGCTTTTAACAGAGCCATTTCGTTAGGAAGTGTTGTAACGGTTGAAGCAAAAGTTTCAAGATCTTTCAAAAGTTCGATGGAAGTTTTCATTGATGTTTGGGTAGAAGACCGCGAATCTGGTAACAGAACCAAAGCCAACGAAGCCATCTACACTTTTGTAGCCGTAGACGATACCGGCAGACCTGTAGAAGTACCTGCTATATTGCCTGAAACTGAACTTGAAATACAACGTTTTGATGCTGCTTTGCGTCGTAAACAACTTAGTTTAGTGTTAGCCGGGAAACTAAATCCTTCCGATGCCACAGAATTAAAGGCTTTATTCTTGTAGTACAAATTGTGACAATTTGGAACAATCAAACTTCGAAAAAAGAACTATTTTTACAAAATATAAGCCTGCCTAATAAAGATCAAGAAGTTAGTATCTTCTTTACATTTATTTGAAAGAAAAAAATAACAATTTAGACATTTAAGAAAAGATGAGTTCAGACAAAGAAGCCAAATTAAAAGCGTTACAACTAACGCTTGATAAACTTGACAAAACCTACGGAAAAGGAACCGTAATGAAAATGGGCGACAGAGCCATTGTGGAGGTAGAAACGATTTCTTCTGGCTCACTTGGTGTTGATTTAGCCCTTGGAGTAAATGGATATCCAAAAGGAAGAATTATTGAAATATACGGTCCTGAATCCTCTGGTAAGACCACTCTAACCTTGCATGCAATAGCCGAAGCTCAAAAAGCCGGCGGAATAGCTGCTTTTATAGATGCTGAACATGCTTTCGACAGAAATTATGCTGAAAAATTGGGTGTCGATATCGAAAACTTAATCATCTCGCAACCGGATAACGGAGAACAAGCGCTGGAAATTGCCGAAAATTTAATTCGTTCAGGAGCAATTGATATTGTGGTAATTGACTCTGTTGCTGCATTGACTCCAAAAAGTGAAATCGAAGGTGAAATGGGAGATTCAAAAATGGGTCTTCATGCACGTTTAATGTCACAAGCATTAAGAAAACTTACCGGAACCATCAGTAAAACAAACTGTACCGTTTTCTTCATCAACCAGTTGAGAGAAAAAATTGGTGTTATGTTTGGTAATCCTGAGACCACAACGGGAGGTAATGCTCTAAAATTCTACGCTTCGGTACGTTTAGATATTCGTCGTTCTTCGCAAATTAAAGACGGTGAAAATGTAATTGGAAACAGAACCAAAGTTAAAATTGTAAAAAACAAAGTTGCTCCGCCTTTCAAAACTGCCGAATTTGATATCATGTATGGAGAAGGAGTTTCTAAAACAGGTGAAATTCTTGATCTTGCTGTTGAATTTGAAATCGTTAAAAAAGCAGGTTCCTGGTTTAGTTATGGCGACACCAAATTAGGACAAGGTCGTGATGCTGTAAAAGCTTTAATCAAAGATAATCCGGAATTAGCGGACGAACTTGAGATTAAAATCAAAGCACATATCAAAGAATTAGCAGACGCTTAAAATCATTAAAAGTATTACAATCAATACTTTACATACAACCCGATCGTTTCCAAAAAATGATCGGGTTTTTTATTTAAAAAAATATGCATTTACTGACGCAACCATTCCGCAACCGAGCCATCTTAGTAAGAGACAAAAGATTTGACTGGTACTTAGCCAAAAGTATCTGATCAAAGGTTTTTCTTTAAATTTGGTTGGTTTGTTCAATAAAAATCCGTTAGTTTTTTGGTTCTAACGGGTTTTTATTCTTTTTTTTCACCTTTTCACGCAACCTTTTTCATTTTTTACGCTCTATCATAGTATATCATTAACTTGAGTTTTGTTAAACTCTTTAGTATCAACCTAAAATATTTTAACCATGAAAGAGAGAATAGAAGTGTTGTACAACAAAAACCGTAAAAAAACCAAATTGAAATTGAGAAAAGTATTGCGTTTTATTTCCGAAAAAATAATTCATAGATAATCATTATTGAATATAAAATGGAGTAATTTTAATTCAAAAGAAAACCCGGCAATTTTGAAAATTTTGCCGGGTTTTATCCTTAAAATGAGTTACTACTCTTTGTTTTTAAACTTCAGTAAATCTTTATAAATCATCTGTCTCACCTGATCTCGCAGTTCTTTTCGATGGTCAGCAGTCAATCCGTCTGTAGAAACAAAAGGAAGTACCTTTGCACGCATTTTTCCGGGACTTCCACTGAAAAAAGTATATGAAAACCTTTCCTTGTTATCTGCAAAAACAATCGGAACGATCGGAATCTGGTGCTCGATTGCCAGACGAAAAGCACCGTCCTTAAACTCATCCAGTAAAATAGATTCATCGTCAGGAACTCCACCTTCAGGGAAAATACAAATACTAAGCCCTTGATTCAACCTGTTTTGCGCTCTTTTAAAAACCTCATTTTTACTTTTCGAAGAACTTCGATCAACTAAAATACAGGTTCTTTTATAGAAAAATCCAAACAAAGGAATCTTCGAAAGTTCTTTCTTTCCAACAAAAACAAACGGATTTTTAACCAGAGCCAGCATTAGCATAATATCGGTCATCGAAGTATGATTGGCCACGATCATATAGCTCTTATTTCGAACCAGCTTCTCTTCACGCTCGACTTTATAATAAAAACCCATCCCGAAAAGGATAAATTTAGCCCAAATGCGGGCCATTTTAAAAAAATAGGGGTAACCCTTCTCTGATGCTATAGAAACTAGCAAAAACGGCAGCATAATCAATATCGGAATGGCCATTAAAATATAAAACCATACACGCCATAAAACCCAAAAAACAACTTTTAATCCTTTCATGGTTTCAAATGTAATAAATCAGAAATGAATTTGGATTTTTCGCTCCTTAGAATTTTTAAATCTTACTCTTTTCTCCAAAATAAAACTTAAAATCAATGAGATGTTTGATAAACTTTGCCCACTTTGTAAAAAACTTTGCGACCTTTGCGGTTAAAAAAAATAAACTTGCAATCTTTGTGATTGAAAGATTAAGAAAAAACGAGAATGGCAAAAATACTTACCGGTGTTCAGAGTACTGGAACGCCACACTTAGGCAATTTATTGGGAGCAATTATTCCTGCAATCGAATTATCAAACAATCCGGCAAATGAATCCTTTTTATTTATCGCTGATTTACATTCGATTACACAAATTAAAGACGGTAAAACTCTTAGAGAAAACACCTACAGCACTGCTGCCGCCTGGCTAGCCTGTGGTCTAAATCCTGATAAAGTAACCTTTTACAGACAATCTGATGTGGTACAAACGACAGAATTAACCTGGTATTTAAGCTGCTTTTTTCCTTTTCAGCGTCTGACTCTGGCACATTCGTTTAAAGATAAAGCCGATCGTTTAGACGACGTTAACGCCGGACTTTTTACGTATCCGATGTTAATGGCTGCCGATATTTTATTGTATGATGCTGAATTTGTTCCTGTTGGTAAAGATCAATTGCAGCATTTAGAAATCACTCGTGATGTCGCTTCGCGTTTCAACCACCAAATGGGAGAAACCTTTGTAATTCCGGAAGCTAAAATTCAGGAAGACGGCAAACTGATTCCGGGAACAAACGGTGGAAAAATGAGTAAATCAGCTAACAATCTGATCAATATTTTCCTTGACGATAAAACAATTCGTAAACAAGTAATGAGTATTGAAACCGATAGTACGCCACTTGAAGAACCTAAAAACCCGGACACTTGTAATGCTTTTGCCATTTATTCCTTGCTGGCAACCGAAGTGCAAATCGCCGAAATGAGAGCCAACTATTTAGGAGGAAACTATGGATACGGTCACGCCAAACAGGCTTTGTTTGAACTGATTATAGAAAAGTTTAAAACCGAAAGAGAACGATATACTTACTACATGAACAACCTTGAAGAAGTAGATGCTTTACTGAAAAAAGGAGCATCAAAAGCTTCCGTAATTGCTGATGGAGTTTTAGCCAAAGTAAGAGAAGTTCTTGGATTTAGTAAATAAACATCTAAACCGACGGGTTTTAAAAACCCGTCAGGTTTAATTCAAATTAAACGGCCTCAAACAACTTTCCGGGTAATGGCCGAATGACTCCTTTCAGTTCCATGTTTAAGAGAATTCCCGAAATTTTATAAATAGGAAAATCACACTGCAGCGCAATAATATCAAGCAATTCTTTACCGTTTTTTAGCAGAAAATCATACACCTTTTGCTCCTCTGTTTCCAACTGAATAAAGAGCTGTTTTTGAACCGGTTTTGCCTTTGTATCCACATTCCAATTCAGCATATATACCAAATCAGCTGCACTCGTTAACACATTGGCGCGTTGTGTTTTAATTAGATTATTACACCCCTGACTGTATTTATCTGTCACACGTCCGGGAACAGCAAAAACATCGCGATTGTAATCATTGGCAAGATTTGCGGTAATCAGTGAACCACCCTTTTCAGCAGATTCTATAACAATCGTTGCTTCAGTCATACCCGCTACAATACGATTTCTACGTACAAAATTTTCCTTATCAGGATTTGATGTACTCCAAAACTCGGTTATAAAACCACCATTTTCTTCCATTGGAACAATAAACTTCTTATGCGATTTTGGATAAATCTGATTGAGACCATGTGCCAGAACTCCAATAGTTTGCAGATTAAAATCCATCGCCCGCTGATGTGCTACGATATCTACACCATAGGCAAAACCGCTAACGATTACGGGATCGAGAGGTGCCAGTTCTTCAATTAAATTTCGGCAAAACTCCGTTCCATAGGAGGTAATCTGGCGCGTTCCCACAATACTGATTATCCGTTTATTTGCTAAATTTATGTTTCCCGAGCTAAAAATCAGGACAGGAGAATCAATACAATGTTTTAAGCGTTCCGGATAGTCATCCTCTTTAAAAAAAGACACTTTAACCCCACTAGATTTCATAAATTCCATTTCCTGATTCGCTTTGTCAAAAACCGATTTATCCTTAAAACTCCGTAATAAAACCGATCCAACACCATCAATAGCAGTAATTTGACTCCCCTTACTTTTAAAAACAGCTTCTGCACTGCCAAAATAATTAAGCAGCTTTTTAGCCATTATATCGCCAACTCCATCGACTTTTAATAAGGCTAATAAATAGAATAAATCCTGATCCGGCATCCGTGTAAAATATTATGTAAAATAAGAAAAACTAAAACTTAAAATTTGAAGCACAAATATCATAAAAAGAAAGTCTAATCCTGTTAAATTTTAATATAAATATGGTTTCAAAACATACACGCCTTAAAAACTACCTATTAACTATTTGAAAAAGAATTGTCTATAAAAATAAAGCAATTGTTAATAAAAATTGTGAATAACATTTTGATAAGTATTCTGTAGTTGTAACTTTGTTACTATGAAAATCGAAAATTACATAGCACAGTTACTGTATCGTTATCAGTGTGTAACGGTTCCAGGGTTTGGAGCATTTTTAACAGAAATTCAATCGGCAAAGCTGAATGAAAGCACAAATTCTTTCTTTCCACCGACAAAAATGATCTCTTTCAACGGTTATCTAAAAAATAATGACGGATTGTTAGCAAATCATATCGCACAAGCTGAAAAAACTTCTTATGGTTTTGCAGTAAGCGCCATTGCTTTTGAAGTCGTGAGCTGGAAAAAAACACTAGAAGAAAATGGTGTTGTAGCACTTAAAAATATTGGTGAAATTCGATATAATGCTGATCAGAAAATGGTATTCACTCCTAATGATCAGACCAATTTCCTAACAAGTTCTTTTGGACTAAGTCCATTTGTTTCTCCACTCGTTAAAAAAGAGAATTTCGAACGAAAAATAGAAGAAATTTCGGAAGGAGATGCAATTTCCCTATACGAAAATGAAGAAGGAAGAACAACAAATCCACTTTTGAAATATGCTGCAATACTAGTCTTAGGACTTGGAATTACAGGAAGTATCGGATATCCTTTATATCAAAATCAAATCGCCGCCAAAACACTTGTTGTAGAAAGCAGTGTGCAGAAAAAAGTGGAGAACAAGATTCAGGAAGCGACTTTCTTTATCCAAAATCCTATGCCTGCTGTAACACTCTCAGTAGATACAACAAATGTAGAAACAGCTGCTGAAAAAACAATGCCTTACCACATTATGGCCGGTGCATACAGAAGTGAAAAAAATGCCAGAAAAGCTTATAATCAATTAGTAAAAGATGGTTACGAAGCCAGAATGCTGGGCGAAAACAAACACGGATTATTCCCGGTTCTTTACGGTAGCTATGCAACAATGGCTGAAGCCGAAAAAGCACAAAAAGAAATACAAAAAGGAGAAAATCCAGATGCCTGGATTCTTGTACAGCCTTTATAAAACTAAAAACAGCCCGTTCCTCTGAATGGGCTTTTTATTAGTTCGCTATTATTTCTGCATCCTGCGAAAGAATTACTTTCTTCCCTTTATATATTTTCAGTCTTGCCGGAGGAGAATTCTTTTCGCCCAAAACGATAATGGCACATTCATAAACATTCCCATCCTTTTTAAATTCATACTGGTGATTGCCGCCAATACCTTCAACGACTAATACTCCACCATTAATCACTAAATCAGGCTTTTCAGTCATTTCCTTTTGAATGGACCATGATGCGTATCGATAGTTATTAAAACCTAAATGATCGATCCTAATTTTAAATTTAGAAGTCTTCAGAATACAAATTGGATCCTGAAAAAAAGCAATACTAGGATCCAGATTTTTCTTTTGCGATGCAATTAGCTTGTTTTTAAGTTCTATTTCGGCTTTCGATTGATAATTTACGGCCGTTAAACGGCCTTCAGTATCAAGCCAAATCTTACCGTGAATTAGCATAATTCCGCGTAAACCCATATCATTCCATCCATTTGCCGGCGTCGATTTTATAATTTCGTTTTTTAACGTAACATCAAAAATTTCATAATAACGTTTTATAAAATCTGCTTTATTCGCAATATCGGGTATAGGATATACGCGCTCTAACGGATAAACCACCGCATCAGCAATGGCTTCTTTCTTATCATTTTTGACATTTTCAATGAACTTTTTAACCCGTTTCTGATAATCGATGTCTGAATCCTGGGCAACCATAAAACCGCTGCAAAAAAATAATACTACTAAAAATAAATTGCTTCTTTTCATCTCAAATATTTTTAATTAATTATTAATCCGACAATTACAATCAAATATAGCAAATTTATGATAGTTGTAATCGAATTGAAATTGGGTAATAAAACAAAAAATCCCATTCTTTCGAATAGGATTATGTTTAACGTGGAACAATTTTAGCATCCTGATTAAGGATTTCTTTTCCGTTTTGATAAATGGTTAAATTAGCTGGTGCTGAATCTTTTGTACCTAAAACTGTAATATAACACTGGTACAAGTAATTTCCTTTTTTAAAATCGTAATGGTTATTACCTCCTGTTCCATCGTGAAACCATTTTCCGTTGGTAATGATTAAATCCGGTTCTTCGCTCATCGATTGTTTTATCGACCATGAAGCATATCTGTAATTATCATTTCCTAAGTCATCAATTCGAACTCTGAATTTAGATGTTTCTATGATAATTTGTGGCTCTTTAAACTTTGCAATTGACGGGTGAAGTTTACTTTTTTCAGAAGCTATCAATTTGTTTTTGAGATCACTCTCCACTTTTGACTGATAATTTATTGAAAAAACTTTTCCGTCAGTATCCATCCACAAAGTTCCCTGATTTAGCATTATGCCACGCCAGCCTACTTCTGACCAATTTTTTGCCGCATCCGATTGTGAAATTTCGGCTTTCAGTTTAGCATCAAAAATTTCAGCATATCTTTTTACAAACTCTGCTTTATTCTTGATAGACGGAATTGGATTATCTCTTCTTAAGGGATATTTAATAGCCTCGGCTACAGCCTCTTTCCTATCATTTTTTACATTATCAATAAATTTTTTGATAAACTTCTGATATTCGGGTCTCAAGTCCTGACCTGATATATTTTGAACCATAATGCCAATGAGGAGAACGTACAGTAACTTTTTCATAATTCCTATTTTACATAATGTTTTTATAGTAGATTCCAAAATTTCATCAGAACTTTCAAATTCCACAATCTAACAATCTAACAATCAGTTAATGCTTGCTTTAAACATCTTCAACTCATCCCACGTAAATTCATCACCATACTTTTCTTTTAGCGGACTTAAAGATTCTTCACTATAAAACTCGAAAGCTTCACGCAAGGCCAGGATTTTATCATACGGTAAAACATCAGAAATCTCGACTTTTTTAGCCTGAATTAGTTTAACCAAATGCATTTCAACTGTTTGCACTGTAAGTTTACGAATTCGGGCAATATCCTGAATCGAATTTTTCTCCAGCCATAAATCAAGGGTTTCTTCGATGGTTGTTTTCTTTTCGGCCTTTGGTGTGCTTTTATCTAATTTACGTGCCGTATAACGAACTGTAGGTTCTTCAGATTTAAAAATATCAGTGTTTGACATATTAAATTCCTCGCGGATCTTTGCAACCTTGTCAATTTTGTAGTTTTTAATCGCTGTAGACGACAATTTCTCTTTACAGATGGTTTCGCCTGCCACGACAATTTCGATGAGTAATTTGGCCTTCATTAAGCGCAAAACAGCTTTCGTTTGCAAATCATCCAAAAAAGCGAGCTCTTCGTAGAACTCTTTTACTTTTTTAAATTTCTGAATTTCGGCCATTTTATTCAAAAGATCCGTAACCAGTTTGTCCATTGGTTTAAAAAAATAATCATAAGCTGCCACTACCCTTTCCTGTACAAAAAAGAGATCGACAGTTTCTTTATTGAAAATTTTGTTAAGCTGATTAACGAATTTTTGTGCAGGATCTGCTAACGAATCTATTATTTCTAAACGCTTATGTGCCCATGCAGAATGTTTTGATTTTTCAGAAGCAACTGCATTTTCGTTATAACTAAAACGGTGATTGCGCCACTCCTGAGCCAAATCAGCCCAATTAAAACTGCTAATCAAATAGTTATGAATGAAATTTTTAGTTTCAAAATGCAAAGAATGTTTTAAAACTTCTTCTGTTGCTTTGTTCAAAGCATAATCCATCACATCCTGATCGTTCGAAATACCATTCATTTGCAGCGGAGACAACAAAATAAGCCCATTTAAGGACGTTAAACGTGATAATGCTACATAGGCTTGTCCGGGTAAAAAAACTTGCGATACATCGAGCGCAGCTTTCTCAAAAGTTAAACCCTGACTTTTATGCACCGTAATTGCCCATGCCAGCTTAAGTGGATAATGTGCAAATGTGCCCAAAACTTCTTCTTCAACTTCTTTGGTGAGATCGTTTACTTTGTATCGGATATTTTTCCATTCGTATTTTTCAACTTCAATGGTTTTATCCTCCTCAGGAAAATGTATGAATATTTCTTCGGCCGAAAGTGACTTTACAACGCCCATTTTTCCGTTGAAATAACGCTTTTCAAAAGACAAATCATTTTTGACAAACATAACCTGAGCACCCACTTTAAGTTTCAAATTTTCCTCAACCGGAAAAATTTTCTCCGGAAAATCCCCCACAATAAATGGCTGATAAGCGAATTCATTTCCGGCTAAATCGCCAATTGCCTGCTCGTTAATCGAATCGGCTTTGGCATTATGCGTGGTAAGTGTAATATATCCGGGATTATTTTTTAAATCAAAATCAGGTTTCACATATTCATTTAAAACCTGAATATCCTGAGGCGTAATCTGATTGTTTCGAAGATTATTCAAAACCGAAATAAAAGTATCATCTGACTGACGATAAATCTTTGATAATTCAATATATAACGGCGGATATTGCTGAATTACATGCGAATGAAAAAAGAATTTTCCTTTGTAATAATTGCGCAAAGTTCGCCATTCTTCATCTCTGATAACCGGCGGAAGCTGTAACAAATCTCCAATAAAAAGTACCTGAACACCTCCAAAAGCACGGGTATTTTTACGTACCGTCTGCATCATAAAATCAATTGCATCCAACAGATCAGCGCGTAACATACTGACTTCATCGATAATCAAAAGCTCCATATTCCTGATTACGTTACGCTTCACATTATTCATTTTAAAGTGTCGACGTAAAGTTTCCTTATTCTCAAACTTCAATGTTTCAGTAAACTGGGAAGCCTCTTCGTATGATGGAATAAAGGCTGAAAATGGTAACTGAAACATCGAGTGAATCGTAACACCTCCGGCATTCAGCGCCGCAATTCCGGTTGGAGCCACAACCACAGTGTTTTTATGCGTAGTGGCAATAATTTCACGCAAAAGTGTAGTCTTCCCGGTCCCCGCTTTACCGGTCAGGAAAATAGATTTTTGCGTCTGATTGATGAATTGTAAAGTATAAGCTGCTGCTTCTGAAACGTTTTGCATTAGGCGTAAATTGAGAGCTAAAAGTATCGTATTTTTATAAAAGAAAAAACCTAAATCTTGACAGATTTAGGTTTTTAAATTTAGTTAGTTAGTCTGGTATTATTTTTTAGCTTCCTCTTTTACAGCTGGTTTTTCTTCTGTTTTTGGAGTCGCTTTATATTTGTCATTCAAAGCTTTAACGATATCTTTTGTGATATCGAATTTCTCTTCAGCATACAAAATTGAAGCAGCATCTCCAGTACCATAGATATAAGAATAACCGTTTTTCTTACCGTATTCTTTGATGAATTTCTTCACTCCACTTACCAAAGAATCCATTTCAACACCGCTTTCTTGTTGTAATTGTTGAGACAAAGCTTGTTGTGCATAACCCAATTGTTGTTCTCTTTTTTGTAATTCAGCACCTCTTTGTTGTGCCCATGCCTGACCGTTTGCTTGTGCCTGACTTTGAAAATTAGCAGCGTCTTGTTTAAAACGTGTAATCTCAGCTTGTAGTTGTCTTCCTTTTTCTTCTGCCTGAGCTTTGTATTTAGCTTCAAGGTCTTTTGCTTCAGTGTATTCTTTCATTAAAACTGAAGTATCTACGTAAGCTGTTTTTACTTCCTTAACTTCCGCAGTTTTGTCACTACATGAAACAGCGAAAATTGAAAGTGCGATAATTACTAATGCTTTTTTCATTTTTTTAAATCTCTATTTTTTTTTTATTGTATTGAATGAAGACAAAAATATAAAAAAATAAATAGCATCAAACTAAAGTTTAAAAAATGCTATAATTTTATGATATTACTTTTATTTATTGAGGAGATTTTTACCATAAAATATCATTATTAAAAATGACTTTCACAGCCTTTTTTTAAGGCGTTTTCTCAAAAATAACAACACAAATACTCGCCTTTCATTAGAAGGCGCCTTAAACAAGCTTATTTTAAGTTTTAGGGCAATTTAAAGCGTAAATCCGTTAAGAATTGTTCTTTTTTACCGTTGCGCTTCATATGATCGCAAAACCATAAAATTAATCCAGTCAAAAAAATTTATTTTTCAATTTTTGCATTCACAAAACAAAACTTAGCAAAAAAATGAAGCACTTTTCTAAAACCTCGAATTTCTAAAAAGAAACAACAAAATTTCCAGAAAAATGCTCCATTTTTACTGCATTAATTTTATTTATGGACTGGGATTTTACCATAAAAGATCACTATTAAAAGTGGCTTTCATAGCTTTTATTTAAAGCGATTTCTTAAAAAAGACAATACAAACCCTCGTATTCCCTAAGAAAGCGCCTTAAATGCGCTTATTTTGCGTTTTAGCTGTTTTTTAAGACATAAATGTGCGATGAATACTCTTTTGTTCCCGATGCTTTTAAATTGGATCGCAAACCAATAAAAAAGGCCTTAATGAAATTCATTTTTCCCGTTTTGTATTTTTCAGATAAAAGACTAACATAAAATGAATCGAATTTCATCGGAAGCACTTTTTCTAATTTCATATCTACTTTTCCAAAAAGAGACTGAATGGCTTTTTTTGAGAAATGCCAAAAGTGAATTGGCACATCATAAGCAGCCCAAAATTCATTGTAATATTTTGCATCAAACGATTTGAAATTTGGAACCGCAACAATTAAAGTTCCAGTTGGTTTTAATAAACGTTTCAATTCCTGAATTTGTAATTCTAAATTTGGCACATGTTCTAGAACGTGCCACATGGTAATTACATCAAAAGAATTATTTTCAAGAGCATCAATTCCGTTTACAAAAGAAATTCCTTTTTCTATTGCAATATTTTTTGCTCTCTCGCTTGGTTCCACTCCAACTGTTTCCCAACCATCATTTTTTGCTGTCAACAAAAAATCTCCGGTTCCGGCACCAATATCTAAAATCCTTCCTTTTTGAGATTGCTCTCCATTAATCAAATTCAGCTTATTTTTTAAAGCAATACTTTTTACAAAGTGATAAGCTTTTTCGAACAAAGATCTTTTATTGTCGGTATGAGAAATATAATCTTCGCTTTCGTAATATCTTCCAAGATTTTCTAAAGCGGGTTGTGGAGAAGTAATCAGCATATCCAAAGTTTCATCGTAATACAGATCAAAAATTTCTTGAGATACAGAATGGTCTTTTACAGTAAGAAAATGTTTTTTGTTTAAAACGTTCATTTTTAATTATAGGTTTTTAATAGAATTTGGCAACGCGGTTGTTACATCACATATACTAATGCAACAAGTATTAATTAATTTAAAATGCTTTACTACGCATCTCATATATATTTTTTTAAATAGTTTTACGATTTTCTTCAAGTTTAACAAGTCTTCTCAAAGTAGTTTCACGTGGAACATTTTTTTATTTCAGATACCTTCTCTTCAAACAATCCAACTTAATAAAATTCAAACCCCAAACTTGAAACCTTGAAACTTGAAACCTTGAAACTTGAAACCTTCAAACTTGAAACCTGAAACTTGAAACCTGAAACTTGAAACCTGAAACAAAGAAAATCAAAACAAATAAAGACGCACCTATTGGCACGTCTCTAATTTTTTATCTTCCCATGTAAATCAATAAAACAGAAATATCACTTGGAGAAACTCCGCTTATTCTTGAAGCTTGAGAAATAGTTACAGGACGGATCTTGCTTAACTTTTGTTTAGCTTCAATCGACATTGATTTAATTTTATCGTAATCGAAATTCTCCGGTATTTTCACTTCTTCCAAACGAGTTAGTTTATCCGCATTATTTCTTTCCTTTTCAATATAACCGGAATACTTCACCTGAATTTCTGCCTGCTCTAAAATTTCCTGATCCAAATTATTCTCCTCCACATAAGCTTTCACTTTTTCAAACTTAAGCATATCGTCTAAATCAATTTGCGGACGAGAAAAAACTTTAAACATTTTATCCCCCTGTGTAATCGGAGCAGTTTCTTTAGCTTCTAAAATCGGATTTGTTTCTGCAACAGAAACACTGGTCTCTCTAAAAAAGGCAACCATCTTTTCAGATTCATTTAATTTCTTTTCCATTCGACGCAAACGCTTTTCAGAAGCAAGACCAATTTCGTGCGACATTGGCGTCAATCTAAAATCGGCATTATCCTGACGCAACAAAGTTCTATACTCTGCTCTTGAAGTAAACATGCGATAAGGTTCTTCTGTTCCTTTCGTAATCAAATCATCAATCAATACTCCGATATAAGCTTCATCACGTTTCAAAATCAACGGCGCTTTTTCATGTACTTTCAAATGTGCATTTATTCCCGCCATCAAACCTTGAGAAGCGGCTTCTTCATATCCGGTTGTTCCATTAATCTGTCCGGCGAAATATAATCCTTCTACTAACTTTGTTTCCAAAGTATGTTTCAATTGTGTCGGTGGGAAATAGTCATACTCGATTGCATAACCCGGACGAAAGAATTTCACATTTTCAAAACCGACTACAGAACGCAATGCTTTAAATTGAATATCCTCCGGAAGTGAAGTCGAAAATCCATTCACGTAAACTTCACAGGTATTCCAACCTTCCGGTTCCACAAATAATTGATGACGCTCTTTATCTGCAAAACGATTAATTTTATCTTCTATCGAAGGACAGTATCTTGGACCAAGACTTTTGATCCTTCCGTTAAACATTGGCGAACGATCAAAACCATCCCTCAAAATATCGTGAACATCCAATGACGTATACGTCATGTAACAAGAACGCTGATGCGTTAACGGTGAAGTCAAATCAGAATAAGAAAACTTATCCGGCTTTGCATCACCTTTCTCTTCGTTCATTTTTGAATAATCCAAAGAACGTCCATCCACTCTTGGCGGCGTTCCTGTTTTCATTCTTCCCGCTTCAAATCCTGCACGAACTAAATCTTCAGTAATTCCCGTTGCTGCACTTTCTCCTGCTCGCCCTCCACCAAACTGTTTTTCTCCAATATGAATTAAACCGTTCAAAAAAGTTCCGTTCGTCAAAACAACAGACTTCGATCTAATCTCCACTCCCAATGAAGTTTTGATTCCCTTTATCTTGCCATCCTCAATAATCAAACCTTTGACCATCTCTTGGTAGAAATCCAAATTTGGAGTTCCCTCCAGCATCATTCTCCATTCTTCAGCAAAACGCATTCGATCACTTTGAACTCTTGGCGACCACATTGCCGGCCCTTTCGATTTATTCAACATCTTAAATTGAATAGCCGTTCGGTCAGAAACAATTCCTGAGTATCCGCCCAACGCATCAATCTCACGCACGATCTGTCCTTTTGCAATTCCTCCCATCGCAGGATTACAAGACATCTGTGCGATGTTCTGCAAACTCATTGTAACCAATAAAGTTTTGGATCCCAAATTTGCTGCCGCTGCCGCGGCCTCAGATCCTGCATGACCAGCACCAACTACAATAACATCGTATTCTTCTAAAAACATTTTGTTTTATTATTCTCTTCAAACCGTTTAAGGCGATTCTCAGAATTAATTTTCTTTCCTTTTGTTCCACGTGGAACGTGGTTTTTCTTTTTCAAGTTTCAAGTTTCAGGTTTCAAGTTTCAGGCTGAAGTTTCCTTGTTCAAAATACAAACTAAAAACTCCACTCAATTTTTAAACCTTTTTTTAAACTGAACCTCTATAATTCCCTAAGACTATTGTTTCACGCAAAACAATCTAAAACCCTTCTTTATCAAAAATTACTAGTTCCACGTGGAACATTTAATTCTTTTATACACAGAATAAACTGTTTATTTTTATGTTCCACGTGAAACACTTTAATATAATAACCTTCTTTTACTCTTTAATGTTTCACGTGGAACACGTAAAACTAAATTTAAAAAAGGTAATCTATCTACTGTTCCACGTGAAACATAGCAATCTTTTCATCTTCTTTAGATCGCATTAACTCCGCTTCAGCATCACTTTTATCTTTATATCCACAGTAATGTAATATGCCGTGCGCTAAAACTCTCTTCAATTCTTCAGTAAAAGAAACATTAAAATCTTTAGCATTATCTTCTACTCTTTCAACAGAAACAAAAATATCTCCGTTAAGTTCGTTCCCAACTGTATAATCAAAACTGATTATATCTGTTAACGTATCATGATTTAGATACTCTACATTAATCTTATGAAGATACTCATCATCACAAAAAATGTAATTTATCTCTCCTTCGTTTTTGTTTTCAGAAACGATAACAGCACTTAACCAATCAGAAAAAGCTTGTTCGTTGTCTAAAGTAAATTCGGTTTCGTAATTAAAATTGATCATTTTGTATTAAAATATTCTTGAACTTTTTGATTAAAATTCGAGCGCAAAGGTAGTGATTGTCTGTTTAATATCTCCACACTGTTTAAATATTCCAGTAATGAACTCGGCAGTGCGTTTGTTCTATTAGGAAATTCAGTCTTATTAGTTTCAGATTGACGCTTCGTATCTTGGCCTTGTTGCTGAACTGCGTTGTTTAATTTTAGTAATTCTTGCTGAATATTAAGAATACGCTGCAAGTTCTCATTCTTAAAACCTTTATTTAAAATTTGCTTTTCAGAAGCTTTCATCTGATCGATTACAGATTTACCTTCAGAATCTAATCCTTTTTTAGCAAGTTCTTTTTGCAAGGCTTCACGCAATTTTACTTGCTCTTTGTAAATTTCCATGATTGCTTCAGCATCTCCTTCTCCATCATTGTCCTTCATCTGCCCATTACTTTGACCTCCATTTTTATTTCCCTGACCCGTTTTACCATCACCATTTTTACCTTTACCATCCTTACCATTACTTTCTTTGCCTTCACCATTTTTTCCTTCACCCGGTTTATCCCCCGGTTTTTCTCCTGATTTATTCCCAGGTTTATCTCCCGGCTTACTACCAGACTTCATACCTTCTTTCATCTTATCTCCTAAACCTTTTTGTTTTTGGATAATATCCGGTAATTGCATTCCTTGTCCATCACCCGGTTTTGGTTTTCCAGATCCCGGTTTGGACATAGACATCTGCATATTATTTAATAAATCACTCAGAAAATCTGCCAACTTATTTGCAGAAGAAACTGCATACTGCTGATGCGATACTCCTTTTGGAACCTGAACATCGCTTAAACTTTCAATGGCTTTATCAATATTGTACTGCACATTTCCAATTTCTTTGGTTACATCTTCGGCAACTTTAGCATTACGAAGTGATAAAGCAAATAAACTGTCATCCACATATCTGAACTGTTGTTTCAAATTTTGCTGAATCTTAATGTTCTTCGTATACGCTGACGAACCTAATTTCATTGTTCTAAATTGTTTCATCACATCTTCCTGCGACAAAGAATAGGCTAAAAGATTATCCAGAATCTGACGAAGCATTGCAACATCTTCTTCCATTTGTTCCTGTTCTCCACCTTCCATACCGGCATCCATTTGTTCTGCCATACTTTTCATTTTTTTAGCAGCACTCTTTTGCTTAGGTTTGGCTGATGCGGAATTCTTTTTGCTCAATTCTTCTGAAGCTTTCTGCAAATCATTCTTCACCTCTTTTTCCTTTGAAGCATCATTCGGAATGTCAAGTGGAGCTTTTAATGTTTTGTTTTCTTCTTTCAGATTCTTTAAATCTTCCTGAATTTTATCAAACTCTTTATTGATATCTTCTTGTTTGTCCTGTGTATTTTCTTTGTCTTTATTTGAAAGCTGTTCTTGTTTGTCTGCGAGCTTGTTTAACTTTTCAGCAACTTGCTCTGCTTTCTTGGATACATAAAAACGCTTTGTCAATTCAACCAATTGTTCTAAATTACGGGATTGGTTTTTACTAATCTGTTTGAATTTTTCCATCTTATCAAACAGATCTTCGCTATTCAACTTGTCATTTAAATTCTTCAATTCCTCCATTAATTTCTGGTTTTTCTCCAGATCTTTTTCAGCATTGGCCAATCTCTTTTGCAAATCTTCAGCTGTTTTATCTTTCTTATCCGATTGAAACTTATCCAGATTTTTATTCATCTTCTCTGTAAATTGTTTCATCAATTCGTCTTGTTGTTTCTGACGCTTGATAAAATCATTTACTTTTTGCTGATCTTTAAACTCTAAATTTTCTTTCTCTTTACCGGCTTTCTGAATCTTGTCCATCTCAGAAAACTGTTTCGTTTGATTCTTTAAAGACTTCTCTAAACTATTAATGTTCTCATTCTGCTGTTGCAATTCCAGATCATGAATTTCATCAGTGGTAGAAACACGATCAGAAAAAACAGAAGACTTTGTACTTTTAAAACCATGTGGTGCATCGTTATCAAAAACTTCAAAATAGTATTCATAAGATACTCCCTCCTGCACTGCCAGATTACTTGGAAAGTTAAAAACGAACTGATCAAATACTCCAGACTTCACAGGTATTGTTCCACGCTTAGCAGTGTTGGGTTTGTTTCTTTCATAATACACAACCTGTAATTTAGACAAACCATAATCATCACCTAACCTACCCAAAACATAATTTTTATCTAACTTCAAACTATCCGGAGCTGGTACAACATGGATTGATGGGTGCTGATCTTTTATCACTGAGAGCTGATAATCCAGTTTTTCGTAGTTTTTAACCTTATTATTCGAGGTAAGAATTTGATATTCTGTATTTTGACTGATACTTTTAGCCAATTTAAACTCATTTTGGTCTCTATTAAACTTAAAAATAGAATTTTCGTCCTTCCAAACGATCTCCTGAGTAGATTGTGTTTTCATTTTCCAGGTTACCAAAGTTCCTTCAGGTAGAATTGCATTACCTGTTCCCTGAATAATTTCTGCTTTCTTTTTTAAGTAAGATGGAAAATTAAGTACCATCTCGAAGTTCGCAATTGATGGAACTGTGATCACTTTCAATTCGTATTCTTCTGATGAAACTGTATTACCTTCAAAAGAGAAAGAAACATTTTCAACTGGTTTTTCTACTTTGAATTCAAACTTTCCCGGTTGAGAAGATTCCATAAAATAACTTTCATTCCCTATATGAATCATCACATTTTCGGGAACGATCTTACCAACAGATTCCATCTTGATAACAAAATCTTTGTTTTGCTCTGTTTGTAAATTCTGATTTAAAACAACGAATTTAAAAGGTGCCGGGGGTAAAAACGTGGCATTAAAGTGCACTACTCTATTTAAACTTTGCGAAATAATAGTACTGTTTCCTGAAATATAAAACACGGCAAAAAGCAAAACCGGAACGATTGCTAATGGCAAATACTTTTTGTTGTTGTTAAAATTAATAGCATTACCGAACGGAATCGGTTGCAAAGAATTGGCTTTTTGTTCTATTGAAGCCAGCATTAATTCTGAACTTTCGGCTGTATTTCCTGAAGCTGATAATTGCAAAAAGTTAGTCAGCTTATCACTTACTTCCGTAAAATGGTTTCCAATAATAGCCGAAGCCTGATTGTAATCTATTCCCTTTTGGAGTTTAAATAATTTAAAAACGGGAAATAAAATAAATCTAAACAAAAGAAAAACTTCTACTCCAATAAATAACCAAAACAATACGGTTCTTCCAAATGGTTTCAACCATAGAAAATACTCTATAAAAAGTGTAAAAAGAAAATACAATAATCCAAAACCAATAAAAAGAAGTCCTCCTTTTATCAATTCATTCGTATAATATTTTTTTATAAACGCTTCTAATTTTTGATATATGGCAGATGTTGTTTTCAAAATGAATCTCTTTTATTTATAACCTATAAAAGTAGTAAATTTAATAATACCTTTTAAGATTCTAAGTTACTAAGACGCTAAGCTTTTAGGAGGCAAAAATCTGAAATCGACATTCTAAAATCTAAAATCATAAACCGTATCTTTGCATCAAAATTTAAACAAATGTCAAAGCAAGTTCGTGTGCGTTTTGCACCAAGTCCAACTGGACCATTACATATTGGCGGTGTTCGTACTGCCCTATTTAATTATTTATTTGCAAAAAAACATAACGGTGTTTTTTATCTGAGAATTGAAGATACAGATCAGACTCGTTTTGTTCCAGGTGCTGAAGCTTATATTATGGAAGCACTGGAATGGTTAGGAATTGCTCCGGAAGAAACGGTTGGGAAAAATGAAAAATTTGGTCCGTACAGACAAAGTGATCGTAAAGAAATATACCAAAAATATGCCGATCAGCTGATCCAGTCTGGCTGGGCATATTATGCATTTGATACTCCGGAAGCACTGGATGCACACAGAAAGCAACACGAAACTGAAGGAAAAACGTTTATATACAATCATCATAACCGTGAAAAGTTAGATACTTCTTTGGTAATTTCTGTCAATGAAACTGCTACAAGAATTGCCAATGGTGAACATTACGTCATTCGTTTTAAAACTCCGGTTGATGAAACTTTACATTTAAAAGATATTATTCGTGGTGATGTAAAATTTGAAACCAATTTATTGGATGATAAAGTATTATTCAAAAGTGACGGAATGCCAACGTATCACTTAGCCAATATTGTAGATGATCATTTGATGGAAACTTCACATGTAATTCGTGGTGAAGAATGGCTTCCTTCTATGCCTCTTCACGTTTTATTGTACAGAGCTTTTGGCTGGGATGCTCCTGAATTTGCACACTTACCTTTGATTTTGAAACCGGTTGGAAATGGAAAATTATCTAAAAGAGACGGTGACAAACTAGGATTTCCTGTTTTTCCATTGGAATGGAAAACTGAAGAAGGCATTTCATCCGGATACAGAGAAAAAGGATTCTTCCCGGAAGCAGTGGTAAACTTCCTGGCTTTGTTAGGATGGAATGATGGAACGGACAAGGAAATATTTTCTTTAGAAGAATTAGTAGCTTCTTTTGATTTGAACAGAGTACATAAAGCGGGAGCAAAATTTGATCCCGAGAAAAACAAATGGTTCAATCATCAGCATCTTATCCAACAAAATGATACCGATTTAGCAAAAAGCTTCTCTCCTATTTTGGTTGAAAAAGGCTTCTCTTCCTTCGTCTCCGCTCAGGAAGACATTGCAAAACTTACAAGAATTGTATCACTTATCAAAGAAAGAGCAAATTTCGTTTCAGAATTTTGGGATTTAACAGATTTCTTTTTCCAGGCACCTACGTCTTATGATGAAAAAGCAAGTAAAAACTGGAAGGAAGAGACACCTGCCTTAATGCAAGAATTAATTTCGGTTCTGGAAAATATTGAAGATTTTACTTCTGCAAATATTGAAACCATTGTAAAAGACTGGCTGACTAAAAATGAAATTGGTATGGGGAAAGTCATGCAGCCCTTCAGACTTAGTTTGGTTGGAGCACTCAAAGGTCCTCACCTATTTGACATTGTTGAAATAATAGGAAAAGAAGAAACTATTTTGAGAATTCAAAAAGCAATTTCAACTTTATAAACAGAATTCCATTTAAAAATAGAAACGCTAGGTAACATCAAACAAATGTTCTTAGCGTTTTTTTAATGTTTTAAAAATTTAAATTGGAAGAATATTCGTAATTTACAGCATCAAAAACTAAATCAATATCACCATGAACACAGCATTTATTATCATTTTAGTCCTGGCATTTTTTATACTAATGTCCTCCTTCTTTACCGTGAAACAACAATCGTCTGTAATTATAGAAAGATTTGGAAAATTTTTAAGCGTAAGGAATTCAGGATTACAACTTAAAATTCCTTTGGTTGACCGATTGGCCGGACGTGTTAATCTTAAAATACAACAGTTAGATGTTATTATTGAAACCAAAACCAGAGACAACGTTTTCATAAAAATGAAGGTTTCGGTACAATTTAAAGTTATTCAGGAAAAAGTATATGATGCTTTTTATAAGTTAGAATATCCACACGATCAAATTACTGCTTATGTATTTGATGTGGTACGTGCCGAAGTCCCTAAACTAAAACTGGATGACGTTTTTGAAAGAAAAGATGATATTGCTATTGCGGTAAAAAGAGAATTGAACGAAGCGATGACTACTTATGGTTATGATATTATCAATACTTTAGTGACTGATATTGATCCTGACATTCAGGTAAAAAATGCCATGAACAGAATTAATGCTGCTGACAGAGAAAAAACTGCTGCTGAATTTGAAGCTGAAAGTTCCAGAATCAGAATCGTTGCAAAAGCAAAAGCCGAAGCGGAAAGTAAACGTTTACAAGGTCAAGGTATTGCAGATCAGCGTCGTGAAATTGCAAGAGGTCTTGTAGAAAGTGTTGAAGTTTTAAACAATGTTGGTATCAATTCTCAGGAAGCTTCTGCCCTAATTGTAGTTACACAACATTATGATACGTTACAAGCGATTGGTGCTGATGCCAATTCGAACCTAATCTTGTTACCAAATTCTCCACAAGCCGGAAGTGATATGCTTAACAATATGGTTGCTTCTTTTACAGCTTCTAACCAGGTTGGTGAAATGATGAAAAAAACAAATAAGAAAATTGAGAAAATAAAACCAATCGAACCACAACAATCCGGCTATGAAGATGATATTCAACCGGAAATAAAATAATTAAAAAAAGAAAAAGAGGCTTATTTGCCTCTTTTTTTCTTTATAAACCAATTGATAATATAGGGTAAAATGGATTGTAAAATTTGTGGATACGAATTAAAGAAATACTCTTTATAAGAAGAAAATACTCCGTTAATTACATTTTGTGGTGTTATAGACTCCTTCGTTTTTTGAAAACTTAATACTAATTTTTGGTAATTAATATCTTTCTCCAATTTCAGAATTTCTAAATCTCTCTCGATTTCAGCGTATGATGAATATTTTTTTGTTTCCATAATTAATCATTAAAAAATATTTCTGAAAATTTCTCCAAAATTGGCCCTTCTACAAACTTATCTTTTACAAAGAAAAGTAGTATTGTTGCCAAAAGATAGATCCCTCCTACTGTCAGAAATCCTAAAGTGTAACTTCCAAACAAATTACTAAAAGCGAATGCTGCTGCTACAGATCCAAAAAGTAATACCATTCCAACACACAATAATATCAAAGTAAACTTAAAAATCAGAGTGGTCGATTTCATTGCGACCTTAAAACCCCAAAGTTTATAGTAGGCCAAATGACTGTCGAGATAAATTTTAGCCTGATCCTGAATATTTTCAGTATTCTCTTTTAATTCTTCAAAAGCCATAGTTGTAGTTTTGGTTAAAAAAAGAAGCACAAAACTTATGATTTAAAAATTGTCATTAAATTATTCTAAGAATAAAATAATCGAAACAATCCAACAAATCATTCTAAGCTTTGTGCTTCCGGATTATTATTTCTGAAGTTTAGCGTTTTGTGCTTTTAAATCAGCCAGTTTAGCTTCTAAGAAACTAATTACTTCTTCTGTTTTATAACTCATATTTGAAAGCAGCTCTCCATAAGTTCCGTCTAAATTTTCTTTTGCATGTGTAAACTTTTCACGCAGTACTTCAGAACTAGCTGAAAGTGAATCTTTTAAATTATGCGCCGCATCATCTAAACCTTCTTTCAGTTTAGCACGAGTTTTAGATCCTTTATCAGGAGCAAATAAAATTCCAATCGCTGCACCAGCGGCCGCAGCACCTATAATTGCTGCTACAGTATTTAGATTCTTTGACATAATATTTAATTTAAGTGATTAATAAAGGTACTCTTTTTTTAAACTATAAAATATTGACTTGATGTTATTTAATAAAAGTTAACACAAAATTTAATACGCATAAGCTACCGCTTCATACTTTCCATCAGCTTTTTCAACAATGCTCACAAATGGGTATCCGTTAGAAGCCGATTTTGTTTTTATTCTCATAGCGGTCTGCTTCTGATTTGCAAGTGGCGACTCCCCTTTTGTCTTTGTTGACACTCCTGAAAAATTAGCCACCTGTTTCAAACCAGCTGTTTTCTCCTGAGGTAAAACGGTAACCAATTTGTAATCTGATTTAGAATCAACCAGAACTTTATCGGTTATTTTTTTAGTTTCTTTTGTTTCTTTATTGGTCAATTGTGAAACTGCGTACTTACTAATTTTCTGTTCTTCTCTACTCCCATCTAATGAATAATAAATTAAATCATTTTCCTGTTTGATGAAATTAACATCCAATTGCTCTCCATTGTGTTTTGTAATTTGGTGCGTTTGACCAATTGCAAGATTTGCAAATAAAAACGACAGTGTAATAATAATATTTTTCATAACTAAATAAATTTAAAATTGTTTACAGTCAAAAATTGAAAATCAAAATTTGAAACTATCAGTATGAATAATTCTATGATTTTTAACACTATGAAACTATTTTGAAAAAATACTTATCTCCTAAAATATTATCAAAATGAGATCACAATGAAAATTAGAATATAAAACGATTGGCAAGAATTCATTTCTAGAATTAAAACTAAAGCAAAAATGAATCATTTTTAAACTTTAGCCCAACTCACTTTTCGATTCTCAGCTTTCGTTTTAAATTATCGAAAAACATTTTCAATTTGACATTTGCATAAAAATACGAACTTTATAAACAATTGTGTGTTAATAACCCGTTAAACTGAGAAAAATAACATCAAAAACTAAAATAAAGGCCGTAAATCAACGATTATTCAATAAATGAGTTACGACATGGAAGAAATAAAAAATTATTTTAAAATCACTCTATTAAAGCCATTTTTAATCTAAAACATCTATAAATTTTAAAAATAAAATAGTTTTTATAAATAATAGATAAAAACATAACAAAATTAAAATTTTATAATTAAAATAAATCACAAGCTAATTGGTTAAAATTCCCATTTAAATCTCTCTTTTGAACCAAATTTATCTTCCGTTTTACAAAAATTAGATAACTGCGAATTTTATGAGCAATAATGGGTTCTTCGTCTAAAAATTCTACCCTAAAAATAGCTAAAATTAATATTAGCTTTATTTTTTGAATCATTTTTTTAAAAGATGATAAATAACTCCACTGATTATTTTTTCTTTCTTAAATTTAATTTATGAAAGTCAATTTTAATCTATAAAAACTATAAAATTAATTCATTATATAATTTTTACAAATAATAAATAAAAACTTAATTATAATAAAACTTAATAGATAAAATTAATTATTATAGTTTTCACTTTTCTATTTTGCTTCAAAAGTGATAAAATTGAATAAATTCTTTGAAAAATTTGCAAAATCGGTCGAATTCATAACTTTTTCCAT